>CAZYNY010000138.1:0-7171 GCA_964648095.1 uncultured Nitrospirota bacterium
CCTTAAAATCGACCTTCTGTATGGGGGAGAAGATGGAGTCGATCGGTATCATGCCAATAGGCATCCCCTCTTCCTTGTTCCTCTCTGCTGAAACATAACCCTTGCCCCGTTTGACGGCCATTTCAATATCAAGCTTTGGCAGTCATAGGGGTCATCATAGGGGTCAGGTCTACACATCGGACAACCTCAGTCTATTAGCAATAGCTTCTATCTTTTTCTTAAGTCCTCTATCTGTGTATAATACCAAATCAAACCTGCGACTTGTCTGAGATATTGCTGATTCACCCATACTAAAATGAGTCCCGATTTCCTTCAATGTCCTTCCACTATATTTGCATCATCATAGGGGTCAGGTCTACACATCGGACAACCTCAGTCTATTAGCAATAGCTTCTATCTTTTTCTTAAGTCCTCTATCTGTGTATAATACCAAATCAAACCTGCGACTTGTCTGAGATATTGCTGATTCACCCATACTAAAATGAGTCCCGATTTCCTTCAATGTCCTTCCACTATATTTGTGGCAAAGATATACGGCAGCTTTCTTTGACAGTGACGGATCTTCCGTAAATAAAGCGTTAACCTCTTTTATGATCTTAATGTTAATATTTCCTTCTTTTTCTATTCGACTCTTCAACCAGGGTAAAATCGATGGTCCTGCCCTCAATGTCTACCCGTTTCACCCTTACCCTCACCTTATCACCCAGCCGGAAGATCCTCCCGCTATGTTCGCCGATAAAGGCATGTTGCTTTTCATGGTAGACATAATAGTCGTCAGATATGGTGCTCACCCGGACCAGGCCTTCCACAAAGAGGGTCTCAAGCTCGACAAAGAAGCCGTATGCCATAACCCCTGTTATGAAACCATCATGTTCCTCTCCCTCCTTATCAGCCATAAACCTGACCTTTTGACGGTTTACTGATTCCCGCTCGGCCTCCATAGCCAGGCGTTCCTGCTCGGAGGTCTGGAGTGCAATGTTAGGGAGGATCCCCTTCCAGCGTTCGGCCCGTTTCCTGGCCATTGCCTTTTTCCTTCCAACCTCACGGAGGATCCGGTGGACTATCAGGTCCGGATACCTGCGGATCGGGGAGGTAAAGTGTGTATAGAATTCCGCGGCAAGACCAAAGTGCCCCAGGTTTTCAGCAGAATAGCGTGCCCGTTTCATGGATCGGAGCAGGACATGATTGATCAAGCGCTCCTCAGGCGTATCCTTAACCCTGTCCAGGATCTCTGAGAGGGTCAATGGCCTGATACCTCCCGAGACTGGCAGCCGGATGCCAAAGTTGTGAATAAACTCGCTGAAGGCGAACATCTTTTCAGGATTGGGTTCTTCATGGATACGGTAGAGGAAGGGGATCTCAAGGCGGCAGATATGCTCTGCCACCGTCTCGTTGGCGGCCAGCATGAACTCCTCAATGATCCGGTGCGCAATGTTCCTCTCTTCTTTGATGATGTTGACAGGCTCTCCCTGCATGTCGAGGACTATCTCAGGCTCCGGCAGGTCGAAGTCAAGGCTTCCCCTGCGGATCCTTTTGGCATAGAGCCTTCTGCTCAGCGCCTCCATCAGCTCAAACATCGGGATCATCGGTTTGTATCTTTTTATGATATCCGGGTTCCGGTCGACCAGGATCTGCCGGACAGCGGTATAGGTCATCCGCTCGTTACTTTGGATCACGCTATCGTAGATCTTGTAGGATGTCCGATTACCTTCTGGGTCAAAATGCATTTCAGCAGTCATGGTAAGGCGGTCTACCTTTGGATTGAGACTGCAGATCCCGTTTGAAAGCCGCTCAGGAAACATAGGGATGACTGCGTCGGGAAAATAGACACTGGTGCCACGGCCAAATGCCTCAAGGTCTAGCGCCGACCCTTCAGTGACATAGTGACTGACATCGGCAATATGGACAAAGAGGCGAAACCCCCTGTCCGGCATCTGTTCTATGGAGACAGCATCATCAAAATCGCGGGCCCTCTCCCCATCTATGGTAACCGTTTGAAGATCACGCAAATCGGCCCTTCCTGCGAGCATCTCAGTCATCACCTCTTCGGGGATATGCTCAGACTCTTCCAGGACATCAGGAGGAAACTCCTTTTGAAGATTATACTCCTCTATTACAGCCTCTGTTTCAATCCTGGCATCTGTCGACCTTCCCAGTATTCTAATGATCTTCCCCTGCGGGTTCCGGTTCCTGGTCGGATAGCTGGTGATCTCGGCTACAACCATATCTCCTTCTTTGGCCCTCTTTATCTCGCCATGCAGGATGTAGAGGTCATGACTGATACGTTTATCTGAGGGGACCACGAATCCGAAGCCCCTGCCGCTTTCAAACCTCCCCACGATCCTGGTATGTGTCCGCTCAAGCACCCGTATGATCCTTCCCTCAAGGTTACCGCCTTCCTTCCGGGCCTCAATACGTGCAACTACCTTATCCCCGTGCATAGCCCCTTCCATATTCTTTGAGCCGATATAGATATCCCCTGTTCCGGGTTTGTCAGGTATAACAAATCCATACCCGTCGGGATGTCCTTTTAGTTGCCCTGAGACCAGGCTCATCTTCTCGGGCAGTCCGTACCGGTTTCCCTTGGTGCGGACGATCTCTCCTTCCCTGGTCATCTTACGGATAAGTTTTTTGAATGTATCCCGGTCCTCTTTAGGTATAGACAGCATTCGTATCATCTCCGGCATGAGCATTGGGCGGTCTGATTTTTCCCTGATTTTTTGGAGGACCTCTTCTTGTGTAAACATAGATTTACCCCGTTTTTTTTCTATTATACCTGAATCCTCTGTATCGGTATAGCTTTTTTGGTGCAGTCTGCTGTATAAATAGGGTGGAGAATAAATATGATGCAGATCAAATTTCTTCAGGAACTGATTATCATCTTTGGTCTTTCAATAGTAGTAGTGTTGATCTTCCAGCGTTTCCGCCTTCCTTCGATTATCGGATTTTTGATATCAGGCGCGCTGATCGGCCCCTATGGCCTGAATATGATTGATGATGTAGAACAGGTGAAGGTGCTGGCTGAGGTGGGTGTTGTCCTTCTCCTCTTTACTATAGGCCTTGAATTCTCGCTTGCCCGGCTCTCCCGTATCCGGACCTTTGCCTTAAGCGGCGGTTCCCTTCAGGTCGGCCTTACGATTATCATGACTGCCTTAGTGTTATCTTCCTTAAGGCTTCCCCTCCGTACCGGTCTTTTCTGGGGTTTCCTGCTGGCATTGAGCAGCACGGCAATCGTCCTGAAGATCCTCCTTGACCGCGGAGAGCTCGATACGCCCCACGGCCGGTTGTCCCTTGGGATTCTGATTTTTCAGGATCTCATTGTTGTACCCATGATGCTGGTCGTATCCTTTTTCAGCAGTTCTATGAATGAAGATCCTCTGGGTATCTCATTTGTCCTGCTAAGATCATTTTTTCTGATAGGCTTGATCATTATTTCTGCCAGATGGCTTGTTCCAAAGGTCCTTTTCCTGGTTTCCCGAACCAACAGCAGGGAGCTTTTCGTGATTGCAGTGATTCTGATCTGTCTTGGCATCGCATGGCTGGCCGCAAATAGCGGGCTCTCCCTGGCGCTTGGGGCCTTTATTGCAGGTCTTGTGATCTCTGAGTCGGAGTATAGTCATCAGGCCCTGGCCGATATATTGCCCTTCCGTGACAGTTTCAACAGCCTCTTTTTTGTATCTATCGGGATGCTTTTGGACGTGCGTTTCTTCCTTGATCATACCGTTATGATCCTGGCCATCGCCGCCCTGGTCCTGATAATAAAATGCCTGATAGCCGGGGGGGTGACGCTGGCCCTGGGCTATCCGGTTCAGGTGGCCGCGCTGGTAGGTCTATCTCTGGCGCAGGTAGGGGAGTTCTCCTTTGTCCTGGCACAGACAGGCCAGGATCTGGGTCTGCTGGTGGGGAGCAGTTATCAGCTATTCCTGGTTATATCTATCCTGAGCATGATAGCTGCCCCCTTTCTGATCCGGCTGGGTCCCGGGATTTCAGGCCGGGCCGAGTCGCTTAAAGTGAGCATGCCATGGCTTCGGGGCCGCAGGCTTATTGATCTTGAGCCGCAGGGCCTGACCTTGAAAAATCATGTGATTATTGCCGGCTACGGGTTAAATGGCCGGAACCTGGCGCGTGTGCTGAAAGAGACCCGGACCAGCCATGTAATCCTTGATATCCATGGAGAGGTCGTCAGGCATGCCCGGCTGCATGACGAGGCCATCTATTTCGGGGATGCTACCCAGATAGAGGTGCTCCATCGCCTTTGTATCAGGGCGGCAAAGGTGCTGGTTATGGCTATCTCAGATCCCTTCGCAACGCGCAGGGCAATCCAGGCGGCCCGCCAGGCCAATCCGGATATCCATATCATTGTCAGGACGCGTTATGTTAATGAAGTTGATGAGCTTCTCAGGCTTGGCGCCAATGAGGTAGTCCCGGAAGAACTTGAGACCTCCCTTGAGATCTTTGACCTGGTCCTCCAGCAGTACCATCTCTCTCGTATGAAGATCGCAGCAAAGAAGGAGGAGTTGCGCAAAGAAGGATACGCAAAATTGAGGCGGGGAGAGACAGAGGCATTCGTTGGCGGAGGTCTCTTGCCATCTGAGGTAGAGGTGGAACACTACCGCCTCAGGGAAAACTCCCTGGTCATTGGAAAAAGCCTTGGCGAACTGGAGTTGCCGGCCAGGACCGGCGCCCTGGTTGTGGCAGTTATCCGGCGGGATGAGACCCTATCTAATCCTGGGGGATCTTTTAGGATCGAATCAGGGGATCTCCTTGTCCTGGCAGGAAAAAGGGAGGAGATAGACAGGGCAATACATTATCTGGATAGAGGATCTGGCCCCGAACCTTCATAAGGGACATCATGACTGAGGCGGGTTGACAACGACCTCAAATGAGACTTATATTATGCGTTACTTGCCAAGGAGGGAAGGATGAGAGAAAAACGGATGGTTATGTATAAAAAGGGGGTATTTTGGTGCCCGCCATGTAATTGCAGATTTGTTCATGAGAATTGGATGGAGGAGTGGAGGATCAGGTGCCCCAAATGCGGAAGCAGCAGCTCATTTGAAGATACTGCTGTTGAAGAGCATGTAGAGGAGGAGACCAGAAAATACTAAATTAAGGCTCTTCTGGCAATTTTATTACATTTAATGGATGCAAATCTCCATGTATTCTGGCTGGCACAAATATCGAGTCAGCAATTTTTTCTATTATCTTAATGACTTTCAGAAAGACATCCTGTGGGACCAGTTTAGATATGACTTTAAGGGGAAGTGAACACCATAATTCGTTATTTATTTCTGTTGCTCTACCATAAGAATATTTCCATAAACTATCTAAACACCACTCTGCAAAATCCTCCATATCATTATTAGTTTCATAAAGAGTTTTACCTTGTACGTATTCATAAGAGACACTATTGCTATCTTTTTGTATTTTATTCGGAACAAAAGGACTTATTGCTTTGTAATGCTCAAATACTAACGAGGCATACGCATTGCTATCATATTCTTTGCTCACACGATGTGTCAAAAAGACCCTCTTCCCAAAACACACGACATAGTATCTCCAATCCCAGCTTCAAGGGCCTGACTTCAAAAAATCATAGATCGATAATACTAAGCCCTTCCTCCTATCCTTCTATAAACCTCCAAAAATTCCTTAGGTTTCAAAATAGTGATGTTTTTGAACTCTTTGATCTCCAAAAGGTGCTCATCCCCTGTAATTATAATGTTGCACCCAGAATCCAGAGCAGCCTCTATGAAACGGTTATCGCTCTTATCCGCCTTAATGATATCTATCTTGGCGTTTTCTTTGTAAATGGTAACAATGTCCATGTAATAATCAATGACCTCATCACAAGTCAAACCAAGTTCTGCCAGCCTCTTCTGAAATCTGCTATATTCAAGGACCTTCGCAAGCTCTTCACAGATCGTCTCTGTGCTGCAAATATCTATGAATCCATCCCTGGCCAACTTAAGGATCTTGTTTGGCAATCCCATCCAGAGAAGGCCTGATATTGCAATATTTGTATCAATTACTACCTTTAGCGCCACCCGATCTCCGGATATTGTGGACTATTCTGCTAATCTCTTTCAGTGTCGTGGCCTCTTTATCTCGTTTCGCTGCTGCCAGATCGAGGAGGTCTGGTGTTTTTATCTTTTTCAGCCTTAGTGAATCCCCTATAACAGAGATAACAAACTCATCTCCCTCAGAAACAAACCTCTTAAACTCATCAGGGAGTTTTATAGCCATATTTTTTGAAACCTTTACCCTTTCCATAACACCCTCCACTAAAACTTTCAATAGCCTTCAATCTTCTATTCACCTTGCCTCTTATTTGCTCAACTGGATATTGCGGAACTGGACTGCGAATTCACCATTTGATCCACAAGTAATCTCTAGCAATGCTATCCTGCTTGCTTGCGGCGAAACCCCTTGAGATTATTTCCGCACTTAAGTCCGATAATCATCTTGTGGAGAGGCCGATTTGAGTTTATATTCTTGAGGCCCAGCATTGATTACAGTAAGTTACCCTAAAGAACGTCTTTTCCCAAGGTCTGGTTTTTACTATCAACCTCTCTATTTTCATGTCAGTAGCAAGCTAGAGAGGCTGTGGAATTCAATCGAGAGTATCTCGCGATAGTTTATGCCAAGGAATATGAGATGGTGTTCTCCTAAACACTATAATCTTTCTCTGTAGGATGAATATACCAGACCGATTTAAATAAGGCAAGAAATTTATTGGAAAATCAAATATCCTTTCTTTGAAACCTGCCTGTCGGCAAACATGGTTTTTTAAGGCAAGTTAATGTATAAATAGCTAGGAGAATTTATATGATGCAGATTAAATTTCTTCAGGAACTGATTATTATCTTTGGTCTTTCAATAGCAGTGGTGTTGATTTTCCAGCGTTTTCGCCTTCCATCAAATATCGGATTTTTGATATCAGGTGCGCTGATCGGCCCCTATGGCCTGAACATGATCGATGATGTAGAACAGGTAGAGGTGCTGGCTGAAGTGGGTGTCGTGCTCCTTCTGTTTACTATAGGTCTTGAGTTCTCGCTGGCCCGGTTATCCCGTATCCGGACCTTCGCCTTAAGCGGCGGTTCCCTTCAGGTCGGCCTTACGATTATCCTGACTGCCTTAGTGTTATCTTCCTTTAGGCTTCCCCTCCGTA
>CAZYNY010000139.1:0-7170 GCA_964648095.1 uncultured Nitrospirota bacterium
ATACAAGATTCGCCCCTACAATCCCCCTCTGGTAAAATGAGTGAGGGCTGGACTTCATAGCCATCTTTTGATTACGGCTTTAATCTTTTTAATCCAGCAAAATGGACACATCCTTTTTCACCTACTTTATCTTGAAAATTTAAAGATCACATCCATCAGTTCATCATAGATCTCATTGCCTTTTCTGGACCGGATTGCCTCAGTAGCGCAGTTTTCCAGATAGTTTCGCATCATCAGCTTGGTCATACCTCGAAGCGCCTCCTGGGTTGAGGCAAGCTGCATAAGGACCTCAACGCATGGACGCCCATCTTCAACCATCTTCTTGATCCCCCTTACCTGTCCTTCGATCCTGCTTAGGCGCTGGCTTCCTTCTTGCTTCCTCTCTTTTGAAATGATCTGACGTCTCGCTTCGCTTGCTGCCTGTTTCATCCCAGTCCTCCTATTATAGGCATAGCCCCTACCCCTATATTATAAATAATAAAAGATATGCTGTCAAGGATAATGTCTGCCCCTACTGTATCAGCTATTCAGCAATGGAACCGGGCTCATCTTTTTCCAGTCCCACTACATCATCGGTCTCTACAGGGGTAGGGCCGTATTTCTTTCTCTGTATATATTTATAAACCATCACAAGAAAGAAGATGGTCAAAAGGGAGATAATTATACCGGCACTAAAGCTTTTAAAATCCCAGTTCCTACCAAATATCCGGCCAATAAAAAGATATAATCCGGTCCAGAGAAAAAGCCCGATAGTATCGAAGAACCAGAATTTCACAACCGGCATCCTGGCCATCCCGGAAAAGGGTGCAGCAAGGACACGTACCCCCATGATAAATCGGGCAAAGATGATAAATAATCCGCCCCATCTGGTAAAATATCTCTCCGTTTTAATAAAAGTGCAGTCTGAACAGATCGTATAGCGGCAGTAGAAACCGAGCAATTGTTGAAACCTCTTTTCTAAGAAGTTTCTGCCGAGGAAAAAAATGAGGCTATCACCGATGATTGCAGCAGACGTTCCGGCCAGCATTAGACCAAAAAGATGAATCGGCTCAATCACAGTGAGGGAGCCGGCCATAAGAAGGACTATCTCTCCGGCGAGCGGTACACCAAGGCTCTCCAAAAGAACCCATAGGAAAAGAATAAGATAAGTGTATTCTTCGAATAATAAAAGTGCTTCTGTCAGCATGGTCATTTTCCTTAAAGAATGGATCTTTTCTTTTGTGCTATATTAAATCTTAAGACTATTTATTCAATAAAGATGTAGCTTGGCTTACAGAGCAGGAGAATCCTTCCTTGGGAATATTGTCTATGAGTAAGATGCCACAAAAAAAATGAAAATGATGTTATTATAAATTAAAGGAGCAATTATGAAAGGATCCTCTCTAATGCAATTTTTTAAATCGTTTTTCAAGCAGCAAGTGGATCAGTCCTATCTGGATACCCTGAATCTACTCGCAAATGTAGTTGAAGGAAAAGACCCTTATACTGCCGGGCATACCTGGAGGGTCTCCCAATATGCAATCGCCATAGCAGACCAGTTAGGATGGAACGAAGAGGGCCTGGCATCGATTCAACTCGCAGCCTATTTCCATGACCTGGGAAAGATTGTATTGGAAGATCGCATCTTAAGGAAAACAGGCACACTAACAGATGAGGAGTTTGAACAGGTCAAAGTGCACCCGATGGAGGGGAGGCGGCTGTTGCAGGGGATTGAATTGCTCCGGCCGGCACTAAACGCGATTTACTCCCACCATGAGCGTTATGATGGAAGCGGCTATCCAGAAGGCCTGAAGGGAAGAGAGATTCCGGCAGAGGGCCGTGTAATTGCCGTAGCCGACGTATTTGACGGCTTAACCAGCAATCGCTCTTATCGTAGACCTATGCAAGCAGAAGAGGCACTGGATTATCTTAAAACTAAAAGGGGGGTTCTTTTTGACCCCGATATAACAGATTCCTTAATATCTGCATGGGAGAAGGGAAGGCTCAAGAAAACAATCCTCCATAGTGAAGGCCATATACCTTTGCTTGAATGTCCTACTCATGGCCCAACTATCGCAGTGGACAGAAGGGCATCTGAAGGCAGTGAAGCCCTATGTCCTGTCTGCAAGACCCGATTCGTATTAGTTAAGGCAAACGAGGAGTGGCAGGTCAGGATGATTTAAAGGTTTGGTTCTATAATCTTCAAAGTTTTCCTGACCTGTGAACCAAGGCACAGCCTCTCCTTTGCTCCCGTAACGGTCTTATACCATGTCGCATTCAACAGGATACCAAGGCGGCGAGGAGGAGGCGAAGGAGGCGTACATAGAAGTACGTCGAGGAGCCGACGACGAAGCCAACGCAGGTAGCCGAATGAAGGCGACTTGGTATTAGGCAAAAAGGATTCAGTGCGTTTTCTGTGGCTGACCACATAAAGAACATTTACGAGAGGGGAGTTCGCAACAAAATTGTTGTTCAGTATTGTTTGAATATGCCTCTTTCCCCTCTTTAAGCATACTGCGCTCATTAGAAATTGTATATGGAGTACCGCAAGTAAGGCATCTTGCAGTTGGAAGACATTCTTCGTATCCTGTATAACATCTTAATGTTACATCCAATGTAGGATGATTACACATAGGACATGAGACACTATTTAACTTTTTCTGGATTTCTATCAGGCCCATTGTGTTCTCCTTATATTTAAAGGTTTATCTGCCAACGACCTTTTAAGTTGTTTAAGCAAAAGGTCCTTTAATTCCTAGCGAAGATCCGATTCTACCTCTAGTCCATCTAAGAATTTATTCAATCCATTGAAAAGATCAACTACTGCCATGATCTCCAGGAGTTGGGCATCGCTCACCCCCATCCTCTTAAGATTCGCCGTATGGGCATCAATACAGTATCTGCAATTATTAGTGGCTGAGACCGCCACAGCAATAATCTCCTTGGTCTTCGGGTCCAATGCCCCTTTTGTCATCACCTGAAGGACCTGCCGCCACTTTGCCTCCAGTATCCCGGCATTATGTCCCATAGCCTTAAAGAGATTGGGGACAAAAGGTATCCCGAAGGTCTTTTTTATCTCCTCATAAATTTCCTTGACCTTTGGATCGGCCTCCTTCTCGTCTATTAATTTTATTGTTGCCACTGTTCCCTCCTTTCTTTTGTTTTAATTTTTCTCTTAAGACCCCAATGAGCCATTCTAGTCTTGGTTCACCCACCGCAATGAATTTACCATCCAGGACAAAGCTTGGAAAGATAAAGAGCCCCAACGACTTTATGCGGGCATAGTCTTTCTCTGATCGTATATAAAGGTCTACGCCAGGCACCATTTTTACCGCCTCTTTTGCTACGGCGATTGCCGAGGGGGCAGAAACACAATGCGGGGTAACGAACAATTCAAGTATGATCATGCTATAAAGATAAGCCGATTAACAAATTAAAGATGTAGGCTGGGCTACGAAAGGGGAAGGAGTCGCTCAGGTTTTGTTTTTAGAAAAATACAGAACAACTCCGTCTTGACCCACAATCCATCCGTGCGACTTACCCACGAACTGGATCGCCCAGAGATCTTGTGTTGTCACACTTTTTTCCGGTTTCCATGATTCTCCGCTATTAGTCGTGTGAAGAATGGTCCCTCCCATGCCAACCGCCCACCCTTCCTGGCGATCAGTGAAGAAGACTCCAAAAAGGTCGGCCCTTGTCGGAGATCGTTGATTAAGCCATCTCTTTCCTCCATCCGTTGTGTGCAAGATGTTTCCTTCATTTCCCACGGCCCAGCCAAACTCTGTATCCACAAAGTGGATTCCATTAAGGCTCTTAATCAGATGGACCTGAGCAGTCCAGGTCCGGCCCCCATCCTCGGTATAAAGGATGTCTCCACGCATGCTCGTGACCCACCCTTTTTGGGTATCCATAAACTGGATGCTGGTGTGGTAGAAGTCAGAACCAAGCTCCAACGGATTCCAATTCAGGGCGCCATCATTAGTTGCTAATACCTCGCCAAAGGTCCCCACCATGAACCCATATTGCTTATCAACAAAATCCACAGATAAAAGTGTATTCGGGCCTGACTCATGAGAGAAGCCCTTGAATGTCTTGTTCCGGACATTCCAGGTGAGTCCGCCATCCGATGTCTCTACTAGTGTCATATCTTCGCCTACAGTCCAGCCGGTCATGGCATCTATAAAATTTACTGAGAAGAGATTTGATTGTGTCCCGCTCTTCTGTTGGACCCAGGTCCGGCCCCCATCCTTGGTACGGAGGATCGTCCCCTTCTCACCCACCACCCAGCCATTTTGTTCATCCACAAAGGAAAGATTGCTGAGGTTGGACGTAATGCCGCTCGGCTGATTTTCCCATGCAATAGGGGATACTCTCTCACACCCTCCCACCAAAGCTATCAAGGCTAGTGCTCCAATTAGCCGCACATTATCACCCAAAACATCCTAATGTTCATGTGGCGCAGGATTCCCGTCATGGGAAAAAGTATGCTCATAGGCTATTACCTGCCAGATCTGCTCTTCTGTTAGGAGATCCTTCCAGGGCGGCATATTTGTTGTTGGCACCCCCTCGGAGATGCGCCAAAACCAGTAGCTATCTGAGAACTCATTGATTTTTTTTGGATCTGTAAAATCGCGGGCCTCCCATTTGACCGGTTGTCCATCTACCCCATGGCACTCGGCGCATTTTTTCTTTTCCTCCGGTTTTATTTTGAATTTTACCCGCCCTTCATACACCCTTCTGCCGGTATCGATGGTCTTAGGATCTGTCCACCAACCTTCCGGCATATGCTTGTCTGCATATTCCCTGGGAACCTGTTTCAAACGCACCTTAATTATTTCCCGACCATATGCTATAAATCCAATCAACAAGGAAGTAATCAATAATAGGCTGATTATTCCTGCGCTATATAGAAGAGATGACTTGGCCCGTTTCATTTAGCATCCTCCCTGGCGTAGATACCCTTTGAGATAGATTGTTACTTTAGGCTCATAAAATAAGCAACAATTGCCTCAATCTCCTCATCGGATAGATTGAAATTCGGCATAAAGGTGAAGCGATTCCAATCCTGCGGGTTCTTGAGGAACTTCTTATCCCATTCAGGACGCAGTTTCTGGCCTATACGTGTTAGGTCAGGATAGATATTGATCCCGCCCTTTCCGATCTTGTGGCAGGCCCGACAGTCATAGGCCTTTACCAACCCTTCGCCGGCCTTTATCAGATCTTTTTCCTTTAGGATCTCCTCTCTGTTTACCGGCCTCTTTATTGTATCCAGATATGCAATGATATCGTATATCTCCTGCTCTGATTTCCAGGGAAACCCCGGCATCCCTGAGGATGGCCGGAAGAGGGTGGGGTCTTCTAACCAACGAACCAGATGTTCCTTGGATCGCCGCAGCCTGACCTGGGTCAGATCCGGACCCACCTTTCCTCCGCTACCCTGGATGGTGTGGCACTGCCTGCAGTCCATCTCCACCATAAGCTTATCGCCGGCCTTTGGATCTCCAATGATCTCCTCTTCCGCCTCAGCAAAAACGAATTCAGCAGTCCATGCCCATACAAAGAGCATCAAAATAAAAAAGAATATCCTTTTTATTTCCAGTCGCATCTCCCCCTCCTCGGGTAAGTGAAATAGGGAGAGGCGCCTCTCCCTATTTCTGTTGTTATTCCATCCTTAAATATCACATGGCGCCTTCCACCGGCTGGGGCACAATCTTTGCTGCCCCCGGCTCAAGCTTCTTTCCTGCACTAAAGGAAGTCACATATGCAACAAGATCAACTGCCTCCTGGCTATTCTTGTCTATCGGGTCGCCCTTCAGGAAGGTCATAATGCACATGTTGTTCATGCCTGCCAGGTCTATCAGTGCCTTCATGGGCCCCATTGGCTTGGGGAAATGGGCTGCCGCACCTTTTAGTGTAGGGATATTTACTTGCATCTTCATCCCCTTCCACTCCATCTCGGTTGCACCGCCAACAGTCCCACCATCTTTATGGCAAGTGGCACAGCTCCTCCGTGTGGTATTGTTTCCCAGCGTTTCATCGGTATAAAGCTTCTCGCCCCTCTTGATCCCGGCCTCAAGGGTGTCCGGATCCATGGTCATCATCATCTGCTTCATTGCCATGACCTTGTCCTTTGGTAAAATGTAAGAACCCTTGGACATCATCTCGGGCTTCCCCTGGGCCTCTGCCTTGTTCCCTATAAAAGACGTGCATCCAACCAGGACAAAAACACTAACTGCAGCAATTGCTAAATACGTTCCTCTCCTCATCTTTTATCACCTCCTTTCTTATTATGTTAAACAGCTTTCATTATAAACAAATGTACAGAATAGTAATGTAAGCTAAGCTACAAAAAAAGCAACATATTCTGTATATCCCTCGCGGGCTAAAAAGACTACCTTGGGCTCCTGTATACCTCTGTATCAGGATAAAAAGCCGCCCAGGCAAACCAGTATGAAACTACTGATGGTATATCGTTTCCATTTTTATCTTTAATCCTTGCAGTCTTTGAGCCCGGATCATAGTTGACCTTTATCAGCCTTGACCCAATCGTGTCATCAAAAGAATGGGGACCCTGCTCAAGCTCTGAAAATGGATATGCCTTGGCCATCCCATTCAGCACAATTCCTAAAACAAAGGCCTTCGGATGAAACCGGCCATCTGTACCTCCCGCCGAAAACATGAGCTGAGAAGACCTTGCATAAGACTCATACGGATCCTGCGTATAGTTTCTCTTAAAACCTGTATCAATGGATAGAACCAGGGTCTTGGGATGTTCTTTTTTCCATGACTCCCAAGTTGTATGGACCAAAGGGAGTAGGACTAGGCGGGCCCCCGTAAGCTTTCCTGCTACAGCCTCCTGCATTATCTGCGACCAGAGGCTTTCCGTCTGATGGTCGTACATGAGCACATCACTCTTATAGAGAAGCCCTGAGACACCAAAGGTATAACGCTTTCCATCAATTGCCGGGTCAAAGGCCATCCCGGTCCCGCATAGGGGACAATAGGTTACTAAAACCTGTTTGCCTCCGACTGTATCATTGACGATTTCATGCCAGTTGAGGATCTTAATAGGATAGGCCTTTGCCTCCCCATTTACGATGAGACCAAGCAGACGATCTTCATCCTTAAGGAAGCTTGCCTTTCCCGCATCTACAAATTTAGGCTTCAGGATCGCAGGGATCCCATCCTTTG
>CAZYNY010000140.1:0-7125 GCA_964648095.1 uncultured Nitrospirota bacterium
TGGCTCTGGAACAGTTACAGATAGCCCCCGGGGTTGTGGTTGCTGCCTTTTCGATCATATTTGGGGGTATTGTACTGGCCCTTGCCATTGCCTTTGGGGTTGGGGGGACAGAGGCGGCCAGGAAAATAATCGAAAGGGGATCTGGGGAGAAAAAGGAGGAGGGTAAGGATATAGAGCATCTATGATACGAAAAATACCAGATCTTATAAATCGCATATATATGGTAAGAATAATTTCTATATTTGTCTTTTTTCTGGCGTTATTCTTACCGGAGTTTATCTTTTTTATGAGGAGGCAATAGATGGCGCTTAATACCTATGTCATTACCGCTACCATATTATTTGGTTCTATCGCCTTGCTCCTTTTTGCAAGGAGCATTACATTTAGGTTTCTCCATAAATGGGCTGCAAAAACCGACAGCAAGATAGACGACCTTATAATTCAGACCATAAAGACTCCATCTATCTATTGGGCCATTGCCATCGGGCTTTATATAAGCATCGGAACATCTGAGATCCCTGAAAAATATTCCTTTTATCTGATAAAAACACTACATCTAATTGTAATCCTATCTGTAACCATAGCCCTTGCCAATCTAAGCGACAATCTGCTTAAGGACTATATTCATAAAACGGGGCTGCCAATACCGCCAACAGGACTTGTCTATGGGATTATAAAGGGGATTATTCTCATTATCGGCCTTCTTATTATTATGAATAGCTTAGGGATATCCATAACCCCGCTTATAACTGCCCTTGGTGTTGGCGGTCTCGCCGTTGCCCTTGCCTTGCAGGATACCCTTGCAAACCTCTTTGCCGGGATCCATATACTACTTGAAAAACCTTTGAGGGTGGGGGATTTTGTCAGGTTGGAGAGCGGCCAGGAAGGATATGTAGTGGATATAGGATGGAGAACCACAAGGATCAGGATGCTCCCAAACAATATGGTAATCATACCAAACAGCAAGCTTACGCAGAGCATCTTGACCAACTATTACCTCCCGGAAAAACGGATGTCGGTGTTGATTCCAATCTCTGTAAGCTATGCCTCTGATCCTGAAAAGGTAGAGGAGATACTGATTGAAGAGGCGAAAGAGGGCGCAAAGGTAATCCCAGGTCTTCTGTCAGACCCTGAGCCTTTTGTAAGATTCATCCCCGGTTTCGGAGAAAGCTCCCTTGATTTTACGCTCATTTGCCAGGTCAAGGAGTTTACTGATCAGTATCTTGCCCAGCACGAACTTAGAAAGAGGATATTTAAGAGGTTCAAAGAGGTGGGGATAGAGATACCATTCCCGCACAGGACTGTTTATATCAGGGAGGAAAAGGGATGGGAGAGGAGTTACCACTCAGGTATTAAAGATGAGTAAGACTGGAAAGGAGATTTCCTTTCTCAGGGTATTAATTGCCATGGCCTGGGCAGATGGCACCCTTCTAAAATTCAGCCATAAGGAATTCATCGAAGCCAAGCTGCGCTACAAAAGAGAAAGAGATCTTCACCCTCCCTAATTGAATCTGTCAGGGGCTGCTTCCGCAGGAAGAATGGCCCATTAAAGAGAGCGACAGATACAAATGCAGAAAATTGCTATAGAAATACGATTATCAATAAAATTGATCCAAATTTATTAGAAAGGAGGGATATATCGGCATAGGTGTTGACCGCCTTGAATATACAAAGGCCCTTCTCAAGCGGCTCCAGGCCATTAATCTATTCTTCGAGAGATATGAAGGATGTAGATACCCACGGGCAAGCCCGTGGCACTTTAAGGAATAAGATTCTCTAGAATTATAATGCTAGATATTTTAAAGGAGCTATTACCAAAAATTAAGTGCTGGAGGTAAAAAATGTTTAAGTCTCTAGAACGGTTGATCCAGTATGGATTTGATAAAAAATATATATGGATGTTGATTATAATATGCTCTGTTCTCATAGTCTTCCATATGTTTGCTTTTATTTCTCCATTTATTACTGTGCTAGAAAATAAGGCTGATTATTTGCTAAAGATATCAAGTACAATAAGCGGTATTACCTCAACCTTTTTTCTTGTTCTTCTAATTGTTCTGGGCTACAAAAGCGTATATGACTATAATGAAAAAAGGAGAATGGATATTTATAATTCAATTGAAAAGCAGATTATAGAATGGTTTAAAAAAATTGATAATTTGAATTATAATGATTTTATAATCTCCAATGACAAATTAAGGCATTTTCAAGTAAAAGCAAAATATCAATCTTTATGCTCGGACAACAGGAATATAGAAGAAAAAAAGATTTTTTGCAATAAGGTCCATTATGAATTAACACATTACCCAACCGAATTGGTATATGGTATACACTTCGAATTTGATAAAAAAACAGAGAATTCAATTATATTCGATAAATTTAAAGATATGATAGATTTCATTGATACCTGCTCTTTTCTTTCAATGGATAAAGAGATACCCAAAAAACCCGGATGGATTTTTTTAGTAAGAAAAGTAGAATTATCAGGAGATTTTGATAAAGATATTCCAATAATAGCAACACATGCAAGACATTTCGTTGAACTTGTATGCCACACGTTTCCGGTGTTGTATTGTTCGGATATATTGAATGCATATATAAACTGCATAAATAAGTAGAAGTAGAAGTGTGTATAGGTCAAAAGTCGGTAGTCAACAGTGAAACGCTAAATCAATTTTTAGGCAGGTTGAAAATGGCGTTATCACACATACAGGGGGTCTTAATAGAAGATAAGGATATTTCTTTAAGTATACATTTTAGAATGGTAAGTATGGGAGATCTGGCTGAATTTTTTGATATCATATCTAAAATATCAAAAGAGTATAAGGATATATTCGAGGTTAATACCGGAAAAAAGGTCCTGGAGATAAGACCTGTTTTGGCCTGGAACAAGGGCGATGCCGTGACATGGATAACCAATGAGATGGGGAAGGGGAGGATGCCCATATATATTGGCGATGATACTACTGACGAGGATGCCTTCAGGGCGATAAAAGGGAAGGGGATATCTATCTGCGTTGGAGGAAGCCCTGAGGCCGAATATTTTCTTAAACGGCAGGAAGAGGTAAGGGGTCTTCTTGAGCTGTTATCTGAATGGATAAATGAATGAGATACCTTAAAGAGATAGTTATATAAATGAAGAAAAAGGTCTTAGAGGGGTCTGTACTTTTTGCAAGCATCCTTAAATGGCTATTCCTTGCATCTTGCGTAGGTATAGTTGTTGGCATATCAACGTCAATATTTCTTAAACTCCTTGATAAGGGGATAGGATTTGCCGCCAATTTTCAATATTATTATCTACTCCTTCCTGCAGCATTCTTCCTAAGCTCCCTTATGGTTAAATATATTGCGCCGGAGGCAGCAGGTCACGGCACCGAGAAGGTTATCGAGGCGATCCATAAGCGCTCCGGCAAGATGAATCCTCTTGCGGTTCCTGTAAAGCTTGCTGCAACCATTTTAACTATTGCAATAGGCGGTTCTGCAGGTAAAGAGGGGCCATGCGCCCAGATAGGTGCTGGAATCTGTTCTGCAATCTCTGACCTGTTTAAGTTTAATGATGAAGACCGGAGGAAACTGGTTATATGTGGTATCAGCGCAGGCTTTGCCACTGTATTTGGGACCCCGATTGCCGGCGCAATCTTTGGGGTTGAGGTATTATTTGTAGGAAGCCTCCTTTATGAGGTGCTTCTCCCCTCTTTTGTTGCCGGTATTGTAGGCTATCAGGTATCCTCTCTGCTTGGGATTACCTACTTCCAGATGCCTCTCAATTTTGTTCCGGCCTTTACCAGCCTCTTTTTTATAAAGGTATGTATCGCCGGTCTATTTTTTGGGCTATCTTCTCTTCTCTTTATAGAGATTATGCATCTTTTTGATGAAAGAGGTAAAAGGTTAAAAGCGTGGGGTCCATATAGGGGGATAATTGGTGGATTGGCCCTTATAATCCTCTCGTATATATTTTCCAGGAGATACCTTGGTCTTGGGCTTGAGACTATTCAGTCTGCACTTGAAGGGGGGACTATACCCGCATCCGCCTTTCTCTTGAAGATCCTTTCTACCTCAATTACCCTCGGTTTCGGCGGGAGCGGAGGGATAATTACACCGATATTTTTTGTAGGGGCAACAGCAGGAAATCTTTTTGGCAGGGTACCCGGTTTAGATCCGGCGATTTTTTCTGCAATAGGTATGGTCAGCCTCCTTGCCGGGGCTGCGAATACTCCTATCTCTGCAAGCATAATGGCAGTGGAACTATTTGGTCCATCAGTAGGTCCATATGCTGCTGTGGCATGCATCATCAGTTTCTTGATGACAGGGCATAGGTCTGTCTATCCGAGTCAGGTCCTGGCAATTACAAAGTCTTCTTCTCTTGTTATTGAAAAGGGTAAGGAGATGAAGGATCTTAAGGGGGTTGAACTTGACCAGAGATCTAAGATCATAACAGATGGTATAGTTGAAGGATTAAAGAAGGTAAGGAGAAGAAAAAAGACTAGCAAAAAATAGGTAGGGAGGATAGGTTTTGGTGGCCTCATGCTTCGCTCCTTGATATTTTTCTATCAGGAGGGATTTATATATTAGTTTATTTATGTTTACAACTTAGTATTACCTAATAGAAAAGGAGATCATCATGGCTGATTTTTACCAGACAGGTGTCCTGATGACACTACACAGGCTTGGAAGGCCGAGCCTGGAGAGGGCCGAATCTGAGCTTTTTGAATTCTCAAAGCAGAGACCCATGGCCCTGGTCCTTCCTGCCCTTTATACAGAGTTTCAGGCCCAGGCTATAAAAGGGATCGTAGAAGAATTAAAGAAGGTTAGATATATAAAAGAGATAGTCCTTACCCTGGGCAGGGCCACAGATGAGGAGTTTAAAAAGGTTAAGGAGTTTATGTCTCAAATACCTTATGAGGTCAAGATCATCCATAATGAGGGTAAAAGGATCAAAGAGATATATGCTACCCTGGAAAGGAATGGTCTCTGGGCAGGGGAGGATGGAAAAGGCCGTTCTTGCTGGATAGCCTACGGGTATATCCTCGCTTCGGGCAAATCGGATATTATCGCCCTCCATGACTGCGATATTGTTACATATAACAGGGAGATGCTGGCCAGGCTCTGTTATCCTGTAGCAAATCCGAATGTAGACGTAGTCTTCTGCAAAGGTTTTTACAGCAGGGTTACGGACAGGCTGCATGGGAGGGTAACGCGTCTACTTATAACACCTCTTGTACGGGCATTGGAGAAACTTGTCGGCAACATCCCATTTCTGGGATTCCTTGACAGCTTCAGATATCCGCTGGCGGGTGAGTTCTCAATGATTACGGACCTGGCCAGGGTCAATAGAATCCCATGGGACTGGGGACTTGAGGTTGGAGTCCTGGCAGAGGTCTTCAGAAACTACTCCCCCAGGAGGATCTGTCAGGTAGATATTGCGGATGTCTATGAGCACAAGCATCAGCCTATCCTTGTTGATGCCCCGGAAAAGGGGCTTATCAGGATGTGTGTGGATATAAGCAAGTCCCTTTTCAGGACCCTAGCCGCCGAGGGGGTGATCTTTTCAGACAGCTTTTTTAAATCCCTTGAGGTAGCATATCTGAGGCTTGCCGAGGATACCATGGTGAAATACGAGGCTGATGCGGCAATCAACGGCCTGGTTTTTGACAGGCATGAGGAGGCTAAGGCAGTAGAGGCCTTTGCCAATGCCATCAAACAGGCAGCAGGTATATTCATGGAAAACCCTATGGGTACTCCACTGATCCCCAACTGGAACCGGGTGACATCAGCCATACCAGGTATCCTGGAAATGTTAAGGAAGGCAGTAGAAGAGGATAATCTTTAAAATGGCCAGGGCAGAGGCAAAGTCCAAATCCCAGCCGATTGAAAAAATCCTCTTTCCCTTTCAAAAGTTCATCGAGGCAGAGGCATCAAGCGGCATCTTATTGCTCTTTTCCACGGTTTTTGCTCTAGTCTGGGCCAATTCCCCCTGGTCAGGTGAATATGTAGGACTCTGGCATACAAAGATTTCCATAAGTTTTGGTAGTTTTGTCCTTGAGAAAGACCTGATCCATTGGATCAATGATGGTTTGATGTCCCTTTTCTTTTTTGTTGTTGGTCTTGAGATAAAAAGAGAAATGTTGGTAGGGGAGTTGGCCTCGTCAAGAAAGGCAGCGCTTCCTATAGCCGCTGCCCTTGGCGGTATGCTTATACCAGCGGGGATCTATACAGCCCTTAATATCGGAAAAATCGGCGCTCAAGGTTGGGGTATTCCTATGGCTACAGATATCGCCTTTGCCCTGGGTATTCTGGCGCTCTTAGGCAATCGGGTTCCACTTGGCCTAAAGGTATTCCTTGCCGCCCTTGCCATCGTAGATGACCTGGGGGCAGTTTTGGTCATAGCCCTCTTTTATACCGCAGAGATCTCATGGATAGCCTTGGCTACTGGTGCAGGTCTTCTTGTTTTTCTGATAGCAGCCAATATAGCGGGCATAAGGCATCCGCTGATCTATTTTTTGTTGGGAGGCGGCGTATGGCTGGCCTTTCTCAAATCAGGTGTCCATGCCACTGTTGCCGGCGTGCTTGTGGCTATGACAATCCCTACCCGGGCCCGACTCAACACCGACGATTTCTTGGGAAAAGGCAGGGCCTTGCTAAAAGAGATTGAGCAGGCCGGCATATCAGGGGAGTACGAACCCCTGAAGGAGGGACAGCGGGCGGCAATACAGGCATTAGAATCTGCCATTGAACATGTGGAGATGCCACTGGAGCGCCTGGAAAGGGTTTTGCATCCCTGGGTGACCTTTGCTATCCTGCCCTTCTTCGCCTTAGCCAATGCAGGTGTTGCCATGGGTAGTGATTTCACTGAGGCCCTGACAAGCTCTGTCAGCCTGGGGATAGTAACTGGCCTGGTATTCGGCAAGCAGTTGGGGATCACAATTTTCTCCTGGCTTGCGGTACGGATCGGCATCGCAGCCTTGCCGGATAGGGTAAACTGGCTTCAAATTTATGGTGTTGGCTGGTTGGGCGGGATAGGTTTTACCATGTCTCTCTTTATTGCCGGCCTAGCCCTTGGCAGCAATCAACTTCTTTCATCAGCCAAGCTGGGAATACTGACGGCATCACTTATAGCAGGGATTG
>CAZYNY010000141.1:0-7025 GCA_964648095.1 uncultured Nitrospirota bacterium
AAATGGGATAAGGATAGGGTCTGATACGAATATTGTGATATCACCGCCGGAGGTGAAATAGGAGTGCTCAGGTGGTCCTCTTTTTGATTTCTCCTAATTTGTCAGTCAGATACATAAAGATAAAGCCTGAGTTGCTACCAAATGGCCTAAAATTTGCTGTCATTCGTCCAGAAATTCCGGAACATGTTTAGTTCTCAACTGTAATTCAGCAAGATCCAACCTGTTGCCTTTTCAGAAAACTCCATGCTAAAATGACTCGGATATGTTGGATAAGACAGAACATACGCTGATTTCAAGGATTGAGAATGGAACAGGCAAGCAGATCGAAGATCTGGTTGCAATAGAGCGTGCCGTATCAGTCTACTTAAATGGCAAGGAACTTGCAACCCTGCTGTGCACCCCCAGTATGGTAAAGGAGCTTGGGGCCGGTTTTCTGCTTTCCGAAGGGTGGATTACCGGAAGGGGGGATATAGAAGACATAGAATATGACCTCATGGACGGGGTACTCTATGTGAGGTTAAAAAAGGATATAGATGCCGAAGAGATCAAAAGTAGGAAGGGGGAAATGGGGACCGTAACGTCGGGTTGCGGGAAGGGACTGGCTACCAATTTCCTGAAAAAGATCTCGCAAGAGCGGCCTATCGAGACAGGGTTGATAGTTCCGGCGGATAAGATAGGTCGACTGATGTCTGACTTCAGCAGGATGTCCCTGACTTATAAGGCCACAGGAGGGATACACAGCGCAGCATTATGGGACGGTGTTAATATCTTAATATTTGCCGAGGATCTCGGAAGGCATAACGCCATTGATAAGATTTTCGGGTATACGCTCTTAAACGATATCCCGACAAGAGACAAGATTATCCTCACAAGCGGGAGGATATCTTCTGAGATACTTGTAAAGGCTGTTAAGAGGGATGTCCCGGTCATCATTTCCAGGAATGCCCCGACAAGTCTTTCCGTGAACCTTGCACTCCATCTTGGGATCACTATCGTCGGTTTTGTCAGGGGTGGAAGACTGAATGTTTATACCCATAAGGACAGGATCCTGGCTGGTAACGGCAACCCAGCCTGATTGTAAAGAAATCTATATTATTTAGGTTATACCAATTTATCAAAGGAGAGCGAAATGATAAGGAAAGAGGCGAGGTTCCCCTTGCTAATGATGCAGGACTATAAATATGAATTGAAGGATGTAAAAGAGCCTAATCTTTTCAGGGACATATTCCCCTACGACCAGGTGAACAAGACCCCGTTCAACAATAGGATAGTCCCGGCGAACCCTCCGCGGGAGGTTTGGATAACGGATACTACCTTCAGGGATGGCCAGCAGGCCAGGCCGCCATATTCTGTGCAGCAGATAGTGGAGATATATGATATGCTGCATCGCCTTGGCGGTCCGAATGGTGTTATCAGACAATGCGAATTCTTTCTTTACAGCAAGAAGGATAAGGATGCAGTGACGAAGTGTCTTGAAAGTGGTTATCGCTATCCTGAGGTTACAGGCTGGATAAGGGCAGTGAAGGAGGATTTTAAACTTGTAAAGGAGATGGGTCTTAAGGAGACCGGCATCCTCACGTCATGTTCTGACTATCATATCTTTCTTAAGCTGAATTCAAACAGGAAAGAGGCGATGGATAAGTATCTTGGTGTAGTAAAAGAGGCCCTGAATATTGGGGTAAAACCGAGATGCCACCTTGAAGATATAACCAGGGCCGATTTCTACGGGTTTGTAATTCCATTTGTAAGGGAACTGATGAGGCTTTCCGGGGAGAGCGGGATACCTATCAAGGTAAGGGCCTGCGATACAATGGGGTATGGGGTTCCATGGGTAGGCGCTGCAATACCGGTTGGGGTTCCTGAATTGATATACAGCCTTGTCCATGATGGCGGAGTTCCGTCAGAATCACTTGAGTGGCACGGCCACAACGATTTCCATAAGGTACTGATCAATGCATCGACTGCATGGTTATATGGTTGTGCGGCGGCCAATGGCGCTATCCTTGGTTTTGGGGAGAGGACAGGAAATACCCCTGTTGAGGCCCTTGCAATAGAATATATAAGCCTCCATGGAGACAACCATGGCATTGACACAAGGGTGATCACAGAGATAGCAGATTACTTTACAAAGAAATTAGGCGTGCAGATTCCACCAAACTATCCGCTTGCAGGGTCAGAATTCAATACGACCAGTGCCGGGATACATGCCGATGGTGTCTTAAAGAACGAGGAGATTTATAACATATTCGACACAAAGAAGATCTTAAACAGGCCTATCGGTATAACCATTACAGATAAGTCCGGTATAGCCGGGATTGCCTATTGGTTGAATACCCATCTCAACTTAAGCGACGACATGAGGATAGACAAGCACCATCCCGGAATTTTAAAGATCAATAAATGGGTAATGGACCAATATGAGGGGGGCAGGCTCACATCGATCTCATCCAACGAGATGCTTGCTCAGGCGAAGAAGTATCTCCCTGAATACTTTGAGTCTGATCTGGATAAACTGAAAAAGAAGGCAGCGGAGATCGCATTCCATCTTGTTGAGGCTGTTGTAGTGCATCCTGAATTTAAGACCATGAACCCGAAACAGCAGGAATCCCCCATGAAGAAGCTCCTGGAAGAGAATCCGTTCATCCAGTTTGCCTATGTGGTTGATATGGATGGCAAGAAGATCACTCAGAACATAACACAGATAGTTGATAAGTCCAAATATGAGAAGTTTGGATTAGGCGAGGATTTCTCCGATCGTCCCTGGTTTGTAGGGCCGATTAAGGACGGCAAGACCCATATAACAGATTTCTATAAGTCCATGATCACAGGCGCCCTCTGTATAACGGTCTCGACCCCGATCCGAAACAAGAAGGACGAGATTATCGGCGTATTCGGGATCGATATAAAATTTGAGGACCTGGTAAAGATAGCCAACAGCGGGGCAGCAGGCATTGAGGAAGATATATAGTGCGCAAGTTGGGCAAAAGTTTCAGCCGGGCATAGAATATTGTTGATGGGAGATACCGGTTTTTTACATAGAGATTCGAGGATATTACTCCCATTTTTAATTATACCGTTGATCTCCTATATCATCTTCTTTCTTAATGCAGGGATAAATAAAAGAAACTTATCTAACCAGGAGAAAAGAGGTCATATAATACAAGAGGCCGACACGAGGATTGATGGATTTACCCTCTTTCAAACAAATAATGGGAAGGTAGATCTGGAGATAAGGGCTAAACGGGCGGAGGTATTTGAAGAAGAGGAAATGGCCTTATTGAGTGATGTAAAGGTAACTATTAACAGAGAAGACGGTATGAGGGTCTATCTGGTTGGGGATAGCGGCAGGATTAATACATCCAGTAAAGATTTCCGGATAGACAAGAAGGAGACGGATACCAGAATCAATCTGGGTGACGACCTGACGGTAATTACCGGTTCCATCAGATGGATAAATAAGGACAGGGAGGTTATATCGGATTCTCCTGTAGAAATCAGACGGGCAGGGATAGTAATTAAAGGAAATCAATTTGCTGCAAATCTGGATACACAGGATTTTGAGGTGAGCGGGGATGTTGAAACACATATTGATCGATAGACACCAAGCCTGTATAGCACTGTCAATACTGCTTCTGGCTATGCATCCTTATATTACGGATAATGCCTATTCATCAATAGATACAGGGATATCCGTCACCTCTCAAAAAATGACTGTAAGGAATCAGGAAAATCTAATGATATTTGAAGGTAAGGTTACAGTAACAAAGGAGGATCTCACTATCAATGCAGACCAGCTTAAGGTCTACTTTGTCTCTTCACCTCAGGGTATTCTATCCTCCGATGGGGAGTCAAAGAATAAAAAAGATAGTAATAATGATAAGAATGAGAAGAATGCCCAGGTCAGGGAGGTCTCCCAAATGGAGGCCACAGGCAATGTGACCTTGAGACAGGGGGATAAACGGGGAAAGGCGGATAAGGCGACCTATTACAAGAAGGATGATATGATTATCCTGATGGGTAATGCGGAGATATGGGAAAAAGATTATAATGTAAAGGGAAAGAGGATGACGATATATTTGGGGGAGGAGAGGAGTATTGTCGAAGAGAGTAAGGTCAGGATAGATAATTATAGAAAATAGCAAATCGACTTATTCTGTTAAAATGAGGTAGAATTGATCTTAGAGGCAAGGGGGTTAAAAAAAGAGTATGGAGGGAGAAGGGTAGTTAAGGGGGTGGATATATCGATAAAGGAGGGAGAGGTTGTCGGTCTTTTGGGTCCGAACGGCGCCGGAAAGACGACAATATTTTATATGATGGTGGGGTTGACAAAAGTGGGTGGAGGCGAAATATTTCTGGGAGAGGAGCGGATCACCAATCTCCCTTTGCACCTGAGGTCGAGGAAGGGCATAGGATACCTGTCCCAGGAACCATCAATATTCAGAAAGTTGAGTGTAGAGGAAAACCTTCTTGCAATCCTGGAGATGAGTGATATCCCTGCTGCTGAAAAGGATGAAAGATTAAATAGCCTGTTAAAGGAGCTTGATATTATTAACCTTGCCAAGAATAAGGCATATACCCTTTCAGGTGGAGAGCGAAGACGGGTGGAGATAACAAGGGCCCTCATTACATCTCCGAGTTTTCTTCTCCTGGATGAGCCTTTTGCAGGAATAGACCCGATCTCGGTATCTGAGATCCAGAGGATCATCTCCCAGCTTAAGGAGCGGGGGATAGGTCTGCTCATAACGGATCACAATGTGCGTGAGACCCTTGAAATTACAGATAGAACATATATAATCAGTGAAGGAGAGATCTTAGAGAGCGGAACACCCGATTATATTGCCCGGAGCCGGAAGGCGAGAGAGATTTACCTGGGGGAGAAATTTAAGTTTAATAATTAGGGCAAATACGAATGAAGATGAAGTTGAACTTAAAGCTCGGCCAGAAGCTGATAATAACACCTCAACTCCAGCAGGCCATAAAACTGCTCCAGCTGTCGAGGCTTGAATTAAATCAGGTTATCTCTCAGGAACTGATTGAAAACCCTATGCTTGAAGAGGAGATGACGTCAGAGTCTCCGGAATTGTCAGAAGAATCTCTCTCCTCTCCAAATACTGTAGATGAGTCAGATGAAACCGGACGGGAAGATAAGGCGGAGATCGAGGATTTAAGCTTTATCTGGAATGAATACCTCGATGATGACAGGACATCTTATTCCTCTGCAGCAACTGAGGATCTCCCTTCCTATGAACAAACCCTTTCCAAGTCAGATTCCATCTTTGATCACCTCCTGTGGCAGTTGGTGTTATCGTCTGTCAGTGAGGAGGAAAGGAGAATCGGTGCCGTAATAATAGGTAATATTGATGATGACGGGTACCTGAGGTCCCCTCTGGAAGAGATCGCGTCCTCGGCCGGGACCAAGGCAGAAGACGTAGAGGATGTCTTGAAGCTGATCCAGGCCTTTGATCCAATGGGGGTAGGTGCCAGGGACTTGAAGGAGTGTCTTCTTATTCAGGTTGAGCAGCTTGGCCTTAAAGGGACCCTTGTGGAGTTAATCATTAACTCTCATCTTAAGGACCTTGAAGGAAAGAAGTACCAGCTAATAGCCAAGGCCCTCGGGGTTACGATAGATGAGGTCTTCCAGGCAGCGAAGGTTATAGAGGGGCTTGAGCCTAAACCAGGGCGTCCATTCTTTACAACAGAAAACAGGATAATCATACCGGACGTTTATGTAACGAGATCCGATAAAGGCTATACTGTTCTGCTCAACGATGACGGGCGGCCGAAGCTCAGAATAGGGCCTTTCTATAAGAGAATGCTCAATTCCCAGGGAGATATGTATAATCCTACAAAGACATATCTGGAAGGAAGGCTCAGGTCTGCCCTCTGGCTCATAAAGTCTATTGAACAGAGGAATAAGACGATAGTCAAGGTGGCAGAGAGTATAGTCAAATTCCAACAGGAATTTTTTGATAAAGGGGTAGGGTATCTCAGGCCTTTAGTTTTACGGCAAGTAGCCGAAGATATCTCTATGCATGAATCAACGATAAGCAGGGTGACGAACAATAAGTATATGCATACCCCCCAGGGTCTGTTTGAATTAAAGTATTTTTTTAGTACAAAGATTAACAGGACCGGAGGGGTAGGAGGTGAGCTCTCATCTATCACAGTAAGGGAGATGATAAGAAAGATGGTAGCTGAGGAGGATCCGCGGAGGCCCTTAAAGGACCATGAGATTGTCGAGAGACTTAAGATGAAAGATATAGTGGAGATTGCAAGGAGGACGGTGGCAAAATATAGGTCAGAGTTGAATATACCACAGGCGAGCAAGAGAAAGAGATTGTTCTGACAATAACCTGTTACCGGAGGGTAAACGGTTTAACTGGCTTTTGTATAAAGGTTTAAAGAAAATAGCTTATAAATCGGAGGTAGAAGACTTATGCAGGTAAATATTACTGGCAGACACACGGAAATAACAGATGCCCTGCGTGATTATGCAGAGGGGAAGATCAGAAAGATGGAGAGATATGGTTCAAAGGCGAATGAGGCAAACGTTATATTGAGCGTAGAGAAATACAGGCATATTGCCGAGATCTCTTTGAATCTGAACGGTTTTATTATAACTGCAAAGGAGGAGACAGAGGAGATGTATTCCTCCATAGACAAGGCCCTTGATAAGATAGAGAGACAAGTCAGGAGATACAAGGAGAAACTGACCGACCACAAGGTTTCACCTGACACAAAGAGGAGGAATATACAGCCTGACTCAAGTCCCATACACAAGGAGAATCTGCCAAGGATAATCGAGAAGAGAAAGGTCGTAATCAAACCGATGCTGCCGGAGGAGGCGATAATGCAGATGGAGACGCAGAAGATGAATTTTTACCTCTTTGCAGATCCCTCCAACGAAAAGGTAAAGGTTATATATAAGAGAGAGGATGGTAATGTGGGGCTTATCGAACCGGTTTATTAAAGGGGCTCGCGTCGCCCCCTCCACCGGCAAAGCCGGATGGAGCCTCCCCCTCTCG
>CAZYNY010000142.1:0-6973 GCA_964648095.1 uncultured Nitrospirota bacterium
AATCCCGAACCTCTGGAGAGACGCCTATGCCAGGATATAGTTTACGATTCTGACTTTACCTTTTGCTTCGATTACGCTTAAAACCTAGTAATTTCCTGACTCCTAATAATTGAACAAACAAAACCATTTCTATTACCTTTTATTCCCGATTACAATCAAAGATTGTGAGTCTAGGGTAAATGAATCTCCTTCATATCCGCCATACGCCCCTGTTATCTTTAGTCCAACTTCTCCCATTAGATAATTTAACTCAGAATAGGTGTATGCCCTTTGGGAGAACTTAAACTTTCTCTTACCTTCTGTCTTAAAGACAATGCGCTTCATCCGAAAAATACCGCTTTTGGGGTCAAATTGATAAAATACCTGCTGGTGATATCTGTTGTTAACCTTAAATTCATCAGATCCCCTCTTGGCCTGAACTACTGCAAAATCTCTGTTCATGACCTCTATAAAAAATCTTCCACGACTTTTTAAGACAGAAGCGATCTTTTTTAATATCTTTAAATTTTCCTCATCTTCCTCAGAATAGCCAAAACTGTTAAATAGCATCACGACAGCATCGAATTCTTCCTCCCATGGAATTTCTCTTGCATCTCCTTCCCAAAATAGGATTTCCACTCCCTCTCTAGCCATAAGCTCCCTTGCCTTCTTTATAGAATAATGGGAATAATCCACCCCCACTACCTGGATCCCTTGCTTAGCAAGATACACAGAGTTGTGCCCCATTCCACAGCAGAGATCCAAGATTTTTTCTCCTTTTTGGATACCTAAAACCTTCTTTGCAAATCCTGCCTCTATCGGTGCTCGGGTTTTCCGGAAATCTATATATACGTCTCCCAAAAATTCCATATTCTCTTTTAAATAATAATCTTTCCAAAAATCCTTACTCATGATTCATCCAAACATTCTTTATCTTATCGGTTACATAGAACGGTTACATAGAACAGATGCTCTGGGGTGGCGAATTTCACAGATTCCGCAAAGAACCTTTTTTCTACTTCTGTGTTCCAGAGTTCTATCATGCAGGTAGTTTATCTTCTATATTCAAAAATAAATTAACCAGATATTTTCTGACCAATCTATCCCTCTAACAAGTTCTTGTCAATATATTTCTAGTTAAAAGATATTGCTTGACAAATCAGGAGTTATGGATAAGAATCTAAGTAACTCGAAAGGAGTTTTATCTGTGGATAACGTCTTATTAAAAGACGGGGAAAAATACGGCGGCCAGTATGTGGCAACAAAGTCTTTCAAAAACAGAAAGGTGGTATGCTCCGGCAGTGATCCAAACAAGGTCTTTAATGAAGCAAAGAAGAAAGGTGTAATGGCGCCGGTAGTTTTTTATGTCCCTAAAAAAGGTATTGTGCAAATATACTGATGCCTCTCAAGGATTGTCCCTTTCTCAAACTCAGTAAGGAAGATCTTCCTCGCCCTATCCTCCCTATAAATATTATCAATCCGCATACAGGGCTTTCATTCGCCACTTTCGGCATCATAGACACCGGTGCTGATGAATGTGCAATCCCTGCCAGCATTGCCTCAATATTGGGGCATAACCTGCAAGCAGGTTCTACAAAGATCATCGGTACAGGGAATGGAGAAACCATTGCATTTGCCCACACAACAAAGTTCGAAATATATAACCCATTGACCTTCAAACTCGCCTATACAATACAGGATACTCCAATAGATTTCATGCCAAACCTTCACGTCGTGCTTCTCAGTGTAAACAGTTTTCTCAGCAAGTTTGTATTGAACGTAGATTATCCAAGCAAAATCTTTTCAGTTAGTTCACCCCAAAAAGCGGTGAAAAAGAGGGCGAGAGGGATGAAGATATAAATGAATGTCTACCTAACAAGCCACTTGGTGAATGGACCTGTTTCGGTGCGTGGAACGCACCCTACTTATACTTATAGGACAACAGCCTGTTAATTCTTAGACTCAGTTTTAACATCAAGCAGTTCCAGCATCTTATTTATATCCGTTGTTGGTGTCTTGCAGGAATAATTAGAGCAGACATAGGCCGTTGCCATTCCATCTATAGTTGACATATCCTTTGTAAAGGTCGCTAGACGGGAAATATCAGGTGCTTCCGCTTCTGTCGGGCGGAAAAGCAATATCTTGTTCGGCAGGAATTCCCTCCTCAGGACATTTAGCATCGCCATGGTATTCTCTTTTCCTGAATCCCCGGTAATCACTATCTCATATGATGGCCCTAAGGCAAAGTCAAGCCCAACTAAGAACTGTGTATAGGCTGAAGGCATCTGCCTTATATTGCCAGAAAAGGCGGACCCGATCTTTGCCGCTCTTTCTTCAAGACTTGAATCGGAAGTGATACGGCTAAGGCGCAGCAGGTTTAGCATGGCAACAGAGTTGCCTGACGGGGTGGCCCCATCATAGATCTCCTTGGGGCGAGTAAAAAGCTCTTCTGAATCATCTGATGTAAAATAAAAGCCGCCCCTTGATTCATCCCAGAAATGGGACAAGAGATCCTGATTAAGGCTTAGAGCGGTCTTAATATAAGAGGGATCAAATGTTGCCTCATATAGTTCCAGTAGTCCCCATATCAGGAAGGCATAATCATCTAAATAGGCCGGGATTAAAGCCTGGCCCTCCCGATAGCGGTGTAGGAGTCTTCCATCGGGCATCCTCATATTATTTATGATAAACGTCAGGGCCTGCGTGGCAGCCTCAGCATACCTGGGCTCATCAAAGGCCTGCGCACCTTTGGCCAGGGCGGCGATCATCAGGCCGTTCCAGTCTGTTAAGATCTTGTCATCTTTATGGGGCCGGATGCGACTCTCACGGGAGGTAAATAGTTTGCGCGTTGCTTCATCTAATTTTATCCGTAAATCCTTCTCAGGCATCTTAAGATCTGAGGCCATCTCAGACAGGGACTTCTTTAGGTGCAGGATATTCCGTCCGCTCTTTTCTCCTGTTGGCTGTTCTCTGAAATTACCATTATTTTCTATATTGAATGCCTCGATAATAATATCTGCGTCTTTTTCTCCTAAGATCTTCCGTACCTCATCCCCTGTCCAGACGTAAAACTTACCCTCCTCACCTTCGCTGTCGGCATCCTCAGCGGAGTAAAATCCTCCGGATGATGAGGTCATATCTCTTAAAATATAAGAAAAGATCTCATGCGCTGTCTTTTTATATTCATCCTTTCCTGTTGCCTGATAGGCCTCTGTGTAGGCCATTGCCAGCATTGCCTGATCGTACAGCATCTTCTCAAAGTGGGGTACAAGCCATTTGGTGTCAGTGGAATAGCGGTGAAACCCAAATCCGATATGGTCATATATACCGCCGTTTCTCATTGAGTAAAGGGTCTTTTCAGTCATCTCCAGGGCCTTTTCATTACCGGTGCGCCTCCAGTAACGGAGCAGAAAGAGGAGGTTGTGCGGGGTTGGGAATTTCGGCGCTGTGCCAAAGCCGCCATATTGTTCGTCAAATCTTTGGGAAAGCTGTTCATAGGCAATTGTCAGCGATGATTCATCCAGATCTGTTCCTCGCGAATCGCCTGAGGCCTGTTGCAGGGCAGAGGTGATCTGTTCAGCCGACCTTAATACCTCTTCGTGCCGTTTTTCCCAGACCTCTTTGATGTGGGGTATCAGCTCAAGCATTCCGATATGCCCGAAACGGCCATCTTTCGGGATATATGTAGCGGCATAGAAGGGTTTTTTATCAGGGGTCAATATTATATTAAGCGGCCATCCGCCGCTCCCTGTCATCATCTGGCAGATAGCCATATATACAGAATCTATATCAGGCCTCTCTTCCCTGTCCACCTTAATGCATACAAAGGCATCATTCATTAACTCAGCAACCTCGGTATCTTCAAAAGACTCATGCTCCATCACATGACACCAGTGACAGGTTGAATATCCGATAGATAAAAAGATCGGCTTATTCTCTGTTTTTGCCTTTTCAAAGGCATCTTCGCCCCATGGGTACCAGTCTACAGGATTATACGCATGCTGGAGCAGATATGGACTCTTTTCAAACCTTAAAAGATTACGTACTCCCATAAAAAAAGTATAGCATGTGCAAAGAAGGTCTCTCAAACAAAATGATGATGTGCAGGAAACAGCATCTCCAGTATCTTAATGTAAAGTTAAAAGCAGCCGGGGAGTTTCTTGTCTTGATTTTTTCTTCTGATTGGATTATGGTTACGGTTAAATAGGTTTACGGGATACTGCGAAGCGGTTTCTTAATGGAGACAATAGTCCTGATCAGGGGGATTTCATGCTTGCCAGGATCTTGAGCAGCTCTCTTTTAGGTCTTGATGCCTACCTCGTGGATGTGGAGGTAGATATCTCATCAGGGCTTCCACTTTTTAATATAGTAGGACTACCGGATGCCGCTGTAAAGGAGAGCAGAGACCGCCTCCGATCCGCCATAAAGAATACCGGCCTTAACTTCCCCGTCAAGAAGATCACGGTAAATCTTGCGCCTGCGGATATGAAGAAGGAGGGTTCATCTTTCGATCTGCCTATGGCAGTTGGTATCCTTGTAGCGGAAGGGATCATAAAACCTGATAGCCTTGATAGATATATGCTGGTTGGAGAGCTCTCGCTGGATGGAAAGATAAAACCCGTCAAAGGTGTGCTGTCTATGGCTATCGCTGCAAGGGATGCAGGACTCAAAGGGATCATACTGCCGGCCAGTAATGCAACCGAGGCATCTGTGGTCTCATCCATAGAGGTATATCCTGTTGAGACACTTCCGCAGGTGGTTGAATTTTTAAATGGGGATCTGACTATTGAGCCCAGGAAGATCAGGCTTGAAGGACTCTTTCTTGATGGCTGTTTCCCACAGGATGACTTTGCGGATGTGAAGGGGCAGGAGCATGCGAAGAGGGCCCTTGAAGTGGCTGCTGCCGGCTGCCATAATCTATTGATGATAGGCCCGCCAGGTTCCGGCAAGACGATGCTTGCAAAGAGGTTGCCTTCTATTTTGCCCGTGATGGAATTTGAGGAGGCCCTTGAGACGACAAGGATACACAGTATTATGGGGCTTCTCCCAGATGGACAGGCCCTGTTAACAGCAAGACCATTTAGGTCTCCGCACCATACAATATCGGATGCCGGTCTTATCGGAGGCGGACAGATTCCGAGGCCCGGCGAGGTGAGTTTTGCTCACAACGGAGTCCTATTCCTGGATGAGCTTCCCGAATTCAGAAGGAATGTACTCGAGGTCTTAAGACAGCCCCTTGAGGAGGGGAGGGTGACAATCTCAAGGGCGATGGCATCGCTCAACTACCCATCAAGGTTTATGCTTGTTGCAGCCATGAATCCATGTCCATGCGGCTTCTATACAGATCTATCCCATGAGTGCATATGTACGCCTATCCAGATAAAGAGATACAGATCAAAGATATCAGGCCCCCTCCTTGACAGGATAGATATACATATTGAGGTCCCGGCAGTCCCCTTTAAGGATATCTCTGCGGAGAGGAGGTCGGAGGAATCTGCGTCTATAATGGCCAGGGTAAAAGAGGCAAGGCGGGTGCAGTCAGATCGGCACAAAAAGGAGGGGATCTATTGCAATTCACAGTTGAAACCTAGGCATCTTAAGAAGTATTGTCAGATATCTGATGACTCGAAGAGGTTGATTGAGACCGCAATGACCAGGCTCGGCTTCTCTGCGCGGGCATATAATCGCATACTGAAGGTCTCACGCACCATAGCCGACCTGGATAGGAGCGATGAGATACATCCACATCATATTTCTGAGGCTATACAGTACAGGAGCCTTGACAGGAAGAGATTTGGATAAGCCTCAATATAGATATTTTCTGAGGTTACAACGCTATCTACTTAATAAAGGTCTAAACAGAGGATACATTTTGTAAGTTATGAACCGGTTGCTTGAGTCTCTTCTGTCACCCTGGATTTGATTCAGGGTCTCATAATCCTTTGATTTATACTAAGTTGCATTCATACATATATTAATATATAATATCCTCCAATCGTAACAAGGAGGATATTATGCGTCCCGCAAGACCTTTGACAGAAGAGCAAAAGCAGATGATTGGACAATTATTGCACCAAGCCAAAACCAAGGCCGATTTCCAGCGTGCCCAATGTTTGTGGCTACGAGCCGCTCTCAATCTTGATTCAGCCGAAACGGCATTAGCGGTTGGTTGGAAACAAAGCACGGTGAGGATAATCCAGAGTCGTTATTTGTGCGAGGGGGAAAAGGCGCTGATAGGTAAGGGGCCCGGCGGAAAGCGGTATAGTATTTTGACCTTGGAAGAAGAGGAAGAATTATTGGCATCTTTTCTAGAGAAAGCCCGCGCTGGAGGAGTACTGGTAATCGGCGAGGTCAAGGCTGTATACGAGCAGAAGGCAGGTAAAAAAGTGCCCAAGTCGACTATTTATCGAATGTTGGCTCGGCATGGTTGGCGTAAGATCATGCCCCGACCCCGGCACCCCAAAACCAACCAGGCAGTACAAGAGGATTTCAAAAAAAACTCCCTGCGATCGTCCAGACAGAGGTAGATCTTCAAGCGGGTCTGTGCCGCAAGGTGCGACTGATGTTTCAAGACGAGGGCCGCTTTGGTCGGATCAGCGATCCGCGTCGCTGCTGGGCGCCAACTGGTTTACGTCCGGATGTGCCGGGCCAGGTGATACGCGAATACACATATGCCTTTGCCGCTGTTAGCCCGCACGATGGAACCTTGGACTCTCTGATCCTGCCGGAAGTCAACACGGAGATGATGTCTATATTTCTGGAGGAGGTATCGGCAGCGGCATGATGAGGAATTTATTCTTATGTTTATGGATCAAGCCGGTTGGCATAAGGCTAAAGGGCTGAAAATTCCGGAAAATATGAGGTTGATCTGGCTGCCTTCCTATAGCCCACAGTGCAATCCAGTAGAGCATATATGGGATGAAATTCGGGAGAAATGGTTTGAAAATAAGGGATTTGACAGTTTGGCAGCGGTCGAGAATACATTGGTGGATGC
>CAZYNY010000143.1:0-6912 GCA_964648095.1 uncultured Nitrospirota bacterium
GATCTGCAAAACAAGATCATCATTGTTAAAAGGCTTGGCTACATATGAGGAGGCTCCCCTTTCAACAGCTATCTTCGCAGATTCTACAGTGTCAGCTGCTGCCAGCAGGATAATCTGTACCTTATCATCTATGTTCTTTGCTTTATTTATTATCTTTCTTAATTTATCAAGGAGCCCATTCTCACCCATCTGGGGCATCTTTATATCTATATCAGCCAGGATCAGGTCTATTTTTTCATTCTTGATTATCTCAAATGCCTCTTCTCCGCTTGATGCAGACAAAACCGAGTATACGCCTGCACCGCTTACAACCCTGACAAGGAGTCTTCTCATATCTAAATCATCTGCTACTATGAGTATCTTCTCCCTCAATTTTTTCCCCTCTTTAAGGATTCTTCAGATGATACGGCAAGATCTTCATTATCAACAGGAAGGCGTATTGTGAATATAGTCCCATCCCCATCCTTGCTCTCTACCAATAGCTCGCCTTTATGCTCCTTTATAATACCATAGCTTGCCGCAAGACTAAGGCTCATTCCTGTTCCAGTACCTTTCAGTAAATAGAATGGGTCATATATCTTGCCTATCTCTTCTTTAGGTATTCCTGTCCCTGTATTTTTAATTCTTATCTCTATAAATCTTCTATCCTTGTTATAGGATGTGGACATAAGAAGGGCGCCACCATCTTTCATGGCGCCGGCTGACGTTGCTAAAAGACTTAAGTAGACATGCTGAAGCTTTCCAGGATCACAGAATAACCTAGGCAGGTCACCGGCAAAATTCCGAACCACAGAGATGTCTCCCAATAATAGTTGATGCTCAAGAAGCGATATGGCATCTTCGATGTTTTTATTTATATCAACCTCTTCCTTATCGAGCCTGGATATCATGGCAAAGTCTAAAAGATCGTCAATTATCTCCTTGGTATAATTAATATGTTTTTCTACTATCCCTAATTCTTCATAGCTGGGACATCCACGCTCACACTCTTTCAACATCATCTGGATAAAGCCTGAGATCACACCAAGATGCTTATTTATAGCATGGGCTACACCTGCAGCAAGCTTATCTATCGGTGCAATCCTCCCGGTAGTTGCCGATTGATAATCTGCTTGCCTGGACTGCTTCCCTGCAAACTCAGCAGCATAATCTATTAACTTCTTCTCAAGCCTTCTCCTTTTATCGATATAACTAACATGGGCGCTTGTATATAGGAACTCATGGCCTGACTCGTTCCCGTTTTCCTTGAAAATCGCATTTGCATCGATCTCTACAGCAATCTTCTCCCCGCTCTTTTTAATAAATACCGTATCAATCTTGCTCTTGCCCTCTTTTTCAGTCTCTCAACATGTGCAACTATCTTTTCCTTTTCCTCCTCGGGGACGAGATCTGTCAACCTCATTTTGAGCATCTCCTCTTGCGAATAACCGAGGAGCTTAAGCTCTGCCCTGTTTATACTGATAAACCTCATATCCTTATCTATCTGGTGAATCATGGCCGATAGATTATCGATCAAATCGCTGTACCTTTCTTCTGTCTCTCTAAGAGAGGCAATCTCACCCCTGAGACTTGCAGTAAGCTTATTGAATTTTTCGGCTATCTCCCTGAACTCGTCGTTGGTGTCTATTTCGATCCGGTGATCGAGATTCCCATTTCCGGCAAGATCTATGCCCTCCGCTAGTCTTTTTAATGGTGCTGTAATCCTCCTTATCGTAAAATATCCTATGATGCTCACAATGCAAACGGCAATTAAACCATATGCTATTGACCATATCCAAGGAATGTTGTGCAATATGTTTGTACTAGATTGCAAAATGAGAGTTACGACCAAAAAAAATAACAAGGGGATTGCGCTTGTTGTTAGTGTGATAATTAAGATCTCGTATTCTATACCCCTCCTTTTTGGGGCTTCAGCCTTCTTTTTTATCGCCCTGGTCTCCATGAAATGATCCAGACTCATTACTGTTAGGTCTAAAAATTATCAACCAAAAATATATTTATGTCAAGTTACCAGAGACCCTTCCTACCCAGCCAATGTCCCCACCAGGGACAGACGTGAGAGATCCAATATCTTCTTCTTTCCCCATGCCTCAGGTAATGGTGTAAGGACTACCATATTATTTATCTCTCCCACCATTACCCCGGTCTTGCCCTCAACAAGCGCTGTAACCGCAGCAGCACCCAAAAGGGTTGCCAATACCCGGTCTTTTGCTGTCGGGGATCCCCCCCGCTGGATGTGTCCAAGCACTACTACGCGGGACTCCATTCCTACACAAGCCTTGACCTGCTCAGCTAGTGTGAAGGCCACGCCCGGCTCATCCCCTTCCGTTACGATCACGATGCTGCTGCTCTTTCCCCGATGCTGGCTATCGATCAATACCTTAGAAAGCTGTTTTATGTCTGTTGGGGCTTCCGGCACCACAACGGCCTCAGCTCCGCCGGCCAATCCGACTTCGAGGGCAATAAAACCGGACCGACGTCCCATGACCTCTACAAAAAAAATCCGCTCATGCGAAGCCGCAGTATCCCGTATCCTGTCTATAGCCTCCAGTACCGTATTAACGGCCGTATCAAAGCCGATACTGACATCCGTCCCATAGATATCATTATCAATGGTACCTGGGATAGCCACCGCCCGGATATCAGACTCCTGGATAAGGTCATAGATACCGCGGAAGCTCCCGTCTCCGCCAATAACAATAAGCCCCTCCGCCCCTGTTGTTTTTAAAACATCTATTGCCTTGCGACGGCCTTCAGTCCCCTTAAATTCCGGCGACCTTGATGTTCCGAGAAAGGTGCCTCCCCTCTGGATGATATTTGCTACGGCGCGGGGACCAAGGGGTATATAGTCTCCTGCCATCAGGCCGGTAAAACCGCGGCGGAATCCAATTACCTGCAATCCATGGGCCGCTCCGCTCCGCACAACAGAACGGATGCAGGCATTCATTCCAGGTGCGTCTCCGCCGCTGGTCAGCACAGCAATAGTCTTCATAGAAAAACCCCCTTTTACCTTGGGTATAACAAACTTTGCAGGGCCTGTCAATCAAAGTTCGACAAGCTCACTTCAGTAAAGATCTGATCCTCCCTGAATCTACCTATCTTTCTTTATTTCCTTTATAAATAATCTTGACAATAAGGCTAGAGTTAGGGTTAGATTATGCTAAATTGATCTGGGGTGGTATAAGAATGCGAAATGTCATGGCCTTGATCCTCGCAGGCGGCAGGGGAGCCCGGCTCTTCCCGCTCACATTACATCGTGCAAAACCCGCTGTTCCCTTTGGCGGGCATTACCGTATTATCGACTTTACCCTCAGCAACTGCCTGAACTCCGGTATCCGAAAGATAGCCGTTCTTACGCAATATAAGTCCCTCTCTCTTGATTATCATATCCGCACAGGGTGGAATGTGGTAAATCCTGAATTGGGCGAATTCCTGATCTCTATACCCCCGCAGCAACGGGTAAGTGAAGACTGGTACCTGGGTACTGCCGATGCAGTATTCCAGAACCTATATTTCATCCAGCAGGTAAACCCGGAACTGCTCCTTGTCTTATGCGGTGATCATATCTACAAGATGGATTATTCCGAGATGCTCGCCTTCCACGAAGAGAAACGGGCAGACGTAACCTTAGGGGCAATCGAGGTGAACATCGCCTCCGCATCCAGATTCGGCATCCTTGAAGTAGATCAGGATCATCGCGTCATAGGTTTTGAAGAGAAACCTATGGAGCCAAGACCGTACCCTCCAAAGGCGTCTATCTGTCTTGCATCTATGGGGGTCTATCTCTTCAATGTCAGGACCCTTGCCGGTTATCTGAATGGGGACGCAGAAAGGCCGACAAGTCATGATTTTGCCAAAGACATACTACCCCAGATGGTGTCCGAGACCCGTGTCTTTGCCTATGAATTTCTGGACAAGAACAAGAAGTTGGTAAAGTACTGGCGCGATATAGGTACCCTTGACGCCTACTGGGAATCTAATATGGACCTTGTTTCAGTCGATCCGATATTCAACCTCTACGACGAGGACTGGCCGGTCAGGACATACCATGGTCCTTTCCCTCCGGCCAAGTTTGTCTTCGCAGAGGAGTTCAGGGGCGGGCGGCTTGGAATTGCCCTCGATTCAATTATCTGTAACGGATGCATCATAAGTGGGGCCCGCGTCCAGCACTCGGTAGTCTCCCCTAATGTCCGGATAGAAGATAATAGTAGTGTCCAGGATTCTGTGATCATGGAGAGGGTGAGGATCGGACAGCGCTGCCGGGTCAGGAAGGCGATCCTGGATAAGGATGTCCATCTACCGGACAAGACCGAAATCGGCTATGATGAGGAGGCAGATAAGAAGAGATTTGTAACCACCGAATCCGGTATAGTTGTCGTCTCAAAGGAGATGCTAAAAGAATGAAACGAACACGCAAGAAATCAAAATCAAAAAAAACTAAGAAGAAATCTAATATGAAGGAAGCTAAGCGCCCGGAACTGCTTGCCATGGCCAAGTCCTTCGGGATAAAGGGCAGGCACAGGATGACCAGGGATGAACTGATCAGTGCCCTGGAGCTCCACATCAAAAGAGCGCCGGACACAGAGGATCCGGAAAGATCTGTTCGTTCGGCAGAAGGGCCAGCTCTACCGGTCCCTCCATCTCCCGAGATTCCAAAAAGGCAGGGATACTATGACCTGCCATGGTCATACGGTGAAACCGAGCTGGTTCTCATGCCTGTTGATCCCTATCTGATTTATGCCTACTGGGATTTTTCTCCGAACGACTGGAAGGATATCCAGGACAAAAGGGAGCGGGTTGTCCTCAGGATATACGATGTCACGATGATCCGGTTTAACGGCACAAATGCCCATCATTTTTTTGATGTCCCCGTAACACTGGAGTCGCAGAACTGGTATATCCATATATGGAGTGCAGAGAAAGCCCTCTTAGCTGATCTGGGATGGTCCCTGCCCGACGGATCGTTCCACATCATATCCCGCTCTAATGTGATACAGACACCCCGTGCCGGTGTCTCGGCTTTTGATGAGACGAGGTGGCTCGAAGTCAGGCATGCGCGCCGAAAATCGGCCCGCCAGGATCTTCTGAGAACGCTGCAATTAAAACGGATGACCGCCCCCCGTGATAAAGACCGGGATAAAAGACCTTCCTTCTGGGATCCGCTCATAGCAGAGGCAGGAAGCATCACCAAAGAAGGGGAAGGAGGTCTTTCTTCCAGGGAAATCTGGATAACAAGTAAGACCAATAAGAGGGCCTGAAATATTATGCCGGCCGGCTATCTAAGCCTGATCCTCCATGGCCATCTGCCCTATGTAAGACACCCGGAGCACAGCTATTTCCTGGAAGAGAACTGGTTTTACGAGGCCCTCTCGGATACATACCTTCCGCTCCTTGATGTCTTTGAAGGGCTGGTCCGTGATGGAATCCCCTTCCGCCTGACCCTCTCACTCTCTCCGACGCTGATCTCCATGATGACCGACCCGCTGCTTCAGGCACGCTATATAAGGCACTTAAACCGCCTTATAGAGTTATCCGAGAGAGAACTTGACCGGACACGACACCAACCGGAGTTCCATGCCCTTGCGAGGATGTATTATGATCGTTTCTCAAGAAGCAGGGACCGCTTTGAAAACCAATATGCCTGCAACCTCCTCCCTGCCTTCGGCAGGCTGGAAAATGAGGGTGTCCTTGAGATCATTACAACTGCCGCCACCCACGGGTTTCTACCGCTTCTTAGTGTTCAGCCCTTTGCCGTACGCACCCAGCTTTTGGCAGGGGTTGATTATTTCGAACAGGTCATGGGGCATCCGCCGGCAGGTATCTGGCTCCCCGAATGTGGATACTACCCCGGACTTGACCCGATCATAAAGGATGCCGGCATACGGTATTTTTTTGTCGAGACACATGGACTCACCTATGCCCAGCCACGCCCCAGATACGGTATCTATGCCCCTACCTATTGTCCATCAGGTGTTGCCGCCTTCGGCCGCGATATAGAGTCATCCAAGCAGGTATGGAGCGCCGAGGAGGGATATCCTGGTGATTATTACTACCGTGAATATTATCGTGATATCGGATTAGATCTTGATTTCGACTATATACGCCCATTCATCCATCCTGACGGCATCCGCATCAGCACTGGGATAAAATATTACAGGATCACTGGCAAGACGGATTATAAGGAGGCCTATATCGCCTCGGCAGCGCATGAAAAGACTGCATGGCATGCCGGAAATTTTCTATTCAACAGGCAAAAACAGGTTGAATTCCTGGCCCAAACCATGGACAGGCCGCCGCTCATGGTGGCACCATATGATGCAGAGCTATTCGGTCATTGGTGGTTTGAAGGGCCTGGATGGATCAACATGCTTATCAGGAAGATGGCATGCGACCAGGATACCGTAAGGCTGATAACACCCTCTGATTATCTGGAGGAGTTCCCGGTAAATCAGGAGGCTACACCATCAGCATCCAGTTGGGGGAACAAAGGCTATAATGATGTGTGGCTCAACAGCAGGAATGACTGGATCTACCGGCATATCCACAGGGCGGCCAGAAGAATGGAAGAACTTGTGAACAGACATCCTAAGGCCGGGGGAAAGACCCTGCGCGCACTAAACCAGGCTACCAGGGAACTCCTTCTGGCGCAAAGCTCCGATTGGCCATTCATGATGAAGACAGGCCAGGCATCAGAATATGCTGTCAAACGGTTTAAGGATCATACCCTCCGTTTATTGAGGCTTACTGATGAGATCAAATCAGGTTCAATAGATGAGGGGTGGCTCAAGGAACTGGAAGAGAAGGACAACATCTTTCCGAATATCGATTATAGGCGTTTCCGCGGCTAGGTTATAGCTTGGGCACTTATAAATAGTCAAGATAAGACCTTTCATTGGTTCTAGTGAGCATCTC
>CAZYNY010000144.1:0-5245 GCA_964648095.1 uncultured Nitrospirota bacterium
TCTTGGGGTCAAACTCAAACTCCATAGTATAATTATTATACCTTAAATATACCTGCAGTCAAACAAATATTTCCTTTTTTGATTCTAATGCTGAGGAATCATAGGGACATCCATGATAAGTTATCAGGGCTGTTAAAAGGACAGAGAAGAAAGATAAAAAGTGATATTGCAAGACCTATTTGCTGATTAGTAACTAAAAGAATCACTTGACATATCATATGATAAATTATATGATTGCAAAAATTGTATCAACGGTCTAATGAGATGACTAAAAATATCAATATCCCTGATCTCCTTACTGAACTTCGTAAGCGTCTCGGCTTGAGCCAGGAAAAACTTGCAGCCCGATTGAAAGTCTCCCTCCCAACCATCAACCGCTGGGAGAAGGGCAAAACAAAGCTAAACACACTGGCCCTGCACACCATCGAAAGGTTTGTTCAAGAATTAGGGCCGGAACATGCTGATCTTTATAATCTCTACTTTGGGACGATCAAATCATCTGAAGAGGGCACCATCTCTCTCGTAACCTATAGTAAAGATAGCATTCTGGACACTAAATCAATGGAAAACCTGCTATGGAAGGCAGCCTGCTCGATCCGGGGCGAGAAAGACGCCCCAAAGTTTAAGGATTACATCCTGCCGCTTTTTTTTATCAAGAGGCTTTCTGATGTCTTTGAAGATGAGGTTGTACGGCTTGCCGAAATTTATGGCGATGAAGAGACGGCCCGCGCAGTCCTTGAAGCCGATCATAGCCTGGTTCGTTTTTACATCCCTCCCGAAGCAACCTGGCCGATCGTCAGCGGGCGTCAAAGGTTTGATTGGCCGGAAGGCAGAAAACCAAGGAACCTGGGCGAACAACTAACTTACACTATCCGCGCCATCGCAAACGCCAACCCATCCCTACAGGGTGTCATCGATATAGTGGATTATAACGAGATCCGTAACGGCGAACGAGAGATCAGCGATGAGGCCCTCTCCCGTCTGATCGAGCTCTTGAGCAATCCCAAATATCGCCTGGGATTAAATAATGTTGAGCCTGACTTCCTGGGGCGTGCCTACGAATACCTGCTTCGCAAATTTGCCGAAGGACAGGGCCAGAGCGCTGGCGAATTCTTCACTCCTAAAGAAGTCGGTTGGCTGATTGCCTATCTCATAAAACCGGAGCAAGAGGAAGAGGTTTATGACCCATGCTGTGGTTCAGGAGGGCTGCTCATAAAATGCCAGCTTGCCTTAAAGCAAATAGAAAAAGAGATCGCGCGACCCCTTAAGCTTTATGGCCAGGAGTTGACAGGTTCCTCTTTCGCCATTGCAAGGATGAATATGGTCCTCCACGATATGGAGGGGGAGATCGTCCGGGGCAACACAATGACAAACCCGAAATTCATTGAAGATTCAGGTCTCAAACGGTTTGATATTGTGGTCACCAATCCGATGTGGAATCAGAACAACTTTGACCCCGCCTCTTACGAAAACGATCCATTTGAGCGCTTTACAAGCAGAGGCGGATTTGCTCCTGCCTCAAGCGCAGATTGGGCCTGGCTCCAGCATGTATTTGCATCGCTCAATGAGAATGGCCGCGCCGCCATCGTGATCGACACAGGCGCTGCAAGCCGGGGGAGCGGAAATCAGGGTGAGAATAAAGAAAAGGCGATCCGTCGATGGTTTGTGGAACAGGATGTGATCGAGGGTGTGATCCTCCTTCCGGACAATCTTTTTTATAACACCACTGCCGCCGGCATTATTATTGTACTCAATCATAAGAAATCTAAAGACCGTCAAGGCAAGGTTATTCTGGTAAACGCCAGCAATGAATTTCAGAAGGGCCGGCCTAAGAATTTTATACCGGACGAATCCATAAAGAAGATATCCGAGGCCTTCCATGCAGGCAAGGATATGGAGCGCTTTGTAAAGGTCGTTGGTGTCGAGGAGATAACTAAAAACGATTATAACCTCTCACCATCCCGGTATATCGAGACTACCGTTGCAATAGAGCATCGGGACGTGCAAGCGCTCCTGGATGAGCTGGCGAAAGTGGATTCGGAGTCAATGAAACTGGATGGAGAGCTTAAGGATATCTTTACGGGGCTTGGATATAAATGGGGAGGGTAATCATAGCGGAGAGGCCGAGAATGTCATAAATTGTGGCCGCCTCGTATTTGAGGTTCCATTTTGGCATCTCAAATCTAAGGGCGCATTTTGCGACCTTAAAGAAGGAGACAAGGGAAGATGAAAAGCCTGGTGCCAACTGAGCAAATTAGGGAAAAGATCTTTGTGATCCGCGATGAAAAAGTGATGTTCGACACTGATTTAGCTGAACTTTATGGCGTAGAAACAGGGGCTCTTAATCGAGCCGTGAAGCGCAATATAGAACGGTTTCCTGAGGATTTTATGTTTCAGCTTGTTCAAGAAGAGTTCGATGCTTTGAGATGCCAATTTGGCACCTCAAACTTGAGATCACAGTTTGGCATCTCAAAAAAGAAAGGTGGCCGCCGATATCTTCCGTATGTTTTCACCGAACAGGGTGTGGCCATGCTCTCCAGCGTCTTGAAAAGTAAACGCGCCATCCAGGTCAATATTGAGATCATGCGGGCCTTTGTACGCCTCCGGGATATGATAGCCTCACACAAAGACCTTGCGCGCAAGCTCGATGCCTTGGAAAAAAAGTATGACACCCAGTTCAAGGCGGTCTTTGATGCCATTCGGGAGTTGATGAAGCCGCCGGTGGAAAAAGCTAAGAAAAGAATTGGATTTATGAAAGGTGCAGGGTAATGACAACTGGACTAATAAACGGTCAACTCCCCTCCGATTGGGAACTTGCTGAGATAGGTCAGAAATTTACCTTTACGACTAAACCAAAGGGGCTCAATTTTGATGACAGAGAAATCATTCCTTTTGCACCTATGGAACGCATTCCCTCTGACCAACTTTACTTCTCAGACTTTGTGCTTAAGGCTCCTCAAGAGATTACAAGCGGCACCTATTTTGAAGATGGTGATCTCCTACTCTCAAAAATCACACCTTGTTTTGAAAATGGAAAACAGGGAATTGCAACTAAAATTCCAAAGGGTTTTGGTATTGCAACTACCGAGGTAATCCCAATAAAAGCTATTGAAGGGGTAAGCAATCTCCCCTTCTTAGCCATGTACCTTCTAGACCGCAGTGTTAGAAACAGTCTTGCAGGTAAAATGGAGGGGGCAACTGGCCGACAACGACTTGCCAAGTCAGTCCTTAAAGGTTGGATAATGCCATTTCCTCCCCTTCCCGAGCAGCAGGCTATTGCAGCCGTGCTGTCAAAGATTCAGGCTGCAATGGAGGTGCAGGACAAGATCGTCACCACGCTAAAGGAACTGAAGGTCACCACCATGGCCAAGCTCTTCCGTGAAGGTTTCCGCGGCGAGCCCCTCAAGCAAACCGAGATCGGGGAGATGCCGGAGAGTTGGAAGGTAATGCCGCTTCGGGAAATCGCCAAACTTATTACTAAGGGGTCATCACCCAACTGGCAAGGTTTCGAGTACCGTGAAAACGGGGTGCTGTTTGTTCGAAGTCAGAATATCGGACTTGGAGAACTGCTACTATCAGATGTTACATACCTTCCAGAAGAATTCAACAAAAAGGAACGGCGCTCTATTCTTTCGCCGGGTGATATCCTCATAAACATCGTGGGCGCTTCCATAGGTAGAGCGGCTGTTGCCCATGAACATCTACAGGGAGCAAACATTAATCAAGCCGTTGCGCTTGTAAGGATTCCGCCTGGAAGCCAAAACCCAGTGTTCCTCATGTACTTCTTGATCTCTCAAGGTGGCCTCGATCAAATGCATCGTCAGAAGAAGGAAATCGCAAGAGCAAATCTTAGCCTTGAAGACGTAGGATCTTTTCTTGTGCCCGTACCAGCAAGAGAAGAACAAGACAAAATCGCTGAAGTCTTAGAATCCATCAATAAAAGGTTAAATGGGGCCGAGCGAAAACGTGACCTCTTGAAATTCGTTTTCTCTTCCATGCTCCACCTACTCATGACCGGCCGGGTGAGGGTTAAAGATGAATTGGGACAAACTACCTGAGTTGCTAAAAATTGAGACCCGTTACTGGGTCGGTGCGACGTTGGTGTCAGGCACGATCCTTTTTGCTCCAGACGCATTGGCGGTAACCATTGGGATTGATGCCCTTCGAGCCATCATGCGTCCTTACCTTGGTTTCTTTTTTATTGTAACGATTGGTGTTGCCATTGTTCAGATTGGAACTAAGGTATTCGAGGGGATCAAAAAGAAACGCGATCAGTCAAAAGCGATGAAGGTTCTACAAGATCGGCTCCATAAATTGACACAGGACGAAAAGCGTATTCTGTGCGGATACATCCTAACTGATTGCCGAACCCAGTATTTTAGCGTTGAAGATGGTGTTGTGACTGGCCTTGAACAAGCGAAGGTTATCTATCGAGCAAGTAGCGTAGGTGACCTTTATGGTAAAGGGTTTGCTTTTAACATCCAGCCATGGGCGTGGGAATACCTCAAAGATCGAAAGGAGCTAATAACAAAAGGCGTCCCACGAGACGAACAGGGCCGGGTTATAAAGTATGAAAATCCATTTAATAGGCTCTATTATTGATAAGTCATCCTGCCTAGTTGTGTTTTCCCATGACCGGGCAGGTGAGAGTAAATCATTTAAAACTTAACGTAAAACAGTGATGAACAAAGTTATTGTAGGAGCGATTATTGGTGGGTAAAGTGTATGGAAATAGATGGGAAGTGATCGAATCTCTCCCTGAGGGAGGGCAGGCCCATACTTTTTTGGTAAGAGATGTAAAAGGTGGCGGGCAGACAAAGTATGTCCTCAAGCGTCTAAAAAACCCTAATCGACTTGAGCGGTTTAGACTTGAGATTGAGGCAATTCGGAACCTGTCACATGAAAATATTGTCCAGCTTTTTGATTTCGACCTTGAATCGGACTATCTGGTAACCGAGTACTGCTCCGGAGGGAGCCTGTCTCAAGCAGAACCCTTTTGGCATAATTCGCCAATAAAAGCCTTGGAAATCTTTAAGCAAATTTGTGAAGGAGTAGCCTATGCTCATAGCAGAGACATCATTCATCGCGATCTAAAACCAGACAATATTTTCCTTCGTACTTGTAGCGGTCCATCAGTGGTGGGAGATTTCGGAATATGTTTTATCGAAGAAGCTGGCAATCGTATAACGCTTACTGAAGAAGCTGTTGGTCCGCGGTTGTTTATTGCTCCGGAACTTGAAGATGG
>CAZYNY010000144.1:5270-6870 GCA_964648095.1 uncultured Nitrospirota bacterium
ATACTCGCTGGGAAAAATCCTTTACTGGTTGCTATCTGGAGGCAAGGTATTCAGTAGAGAGAAGCACCGTGAGCCTGGGTGGGATTTGAAAGGCCAGAATCCAAATTATCCATCAGGCTGGAACAATATTTATATGGAGCATATCAACCGTCTACTGGATGTTATGATTGTTTCAGATCCTTGGATAAGAATTCCAGTTGAAAATATTTTGAAAGTACTGCCAGATATCACCAGATGGGTAGAAAAAGAGTTTACGCCTATTGATAAAAACATTAAGAAACCTTGCGCCTACTGTGGATATGGTTATTATGTTCTAAAAGCAAAAGGCGCAAATGATATTCGAAACTTTGGTTTTAATCCGGTGGGTGCTCCAGATTGGAGAATTTTTACATGCGACAAGTGTGGCCATGTACAAGCTTTTCGAGTAGATATGGCACAACGAAAAGATTGGTGGAGTTGAATAATAATGAGTAAGGATGCAACTAATTTCTATCTGAATATCGATTTCCCATTGTATTTCATAGTCGTATGAGTGCTTCATTAGACAAACTCCGTGAATGGATGGAAGGTAATGAGGATGAGCACCTTGAATCTAATGAAGCAAAGAGCGACTACGACTTTGAAGAGCTCGTGAGATACTGTGCAGCCGGTGGTACCCTGGTTCACCTTCTTCTGGAATTGCTTCCAATAAAGACACTGAGAAGCAATGAAGAAGCAATTGCGATTTACAACTATATGTTTTGTAAGCGTTTTATTGCTTTGTTTTATTGCTGCGTTATATTTCTTTCCATGCAATGCCAGAGCAAAATGAAAGATAACTATGTCTAACCTTGGCTCAGAGCGCAATACAGTACAAGATCCTCTGATCAACTACGCCGTTGAGATTGGATGGGTCTATCTGTCACCGGAACAGGCTCTTACGCTTCGGCGAGGTGAGGGCGGAACCCTGCTCTATCCGTTATTAAGGGAAAAACTGATTTCTCTTAATCCTGGCGTGATCACAATGGATAATGTGGATCAGGTGATTGCGAAGATAGAAAATGTGAGAAACAATATTGAAGGCAATGCAGAAGTGTTGGCGTGGCTCCGCGGGGAGCGGCCCATCTTTGTTGAAAGCGAGAAGTGCTTCAAAAATGTGATGGTGATTGACTTTGATCATCCGGCCCACAATGCTTTTCATGTTACGGATGAATGGCAGTACACTAATGGGCTCCATCGCTGGGATAAAAATACAAATCGGCCTGATGTAATATTTCTTAATAATGGAATCCCTGTAGCAGTCGTTGAGACCAAAAGCGCCAGGAAAGCGGATGGGATTGATGAGGGATTTGGCCAGATCCACCGTTATCACCGTGAGACGCCTGAGATGATGACAGCCCCACAGATATTCAACGTAACCCACCTGATCGATTTCTATTATGGTGTTACCTGGAATCTTGACAGGAAAGATCTTTTTAACTGGAAGGACGAAGAGAAGGGCAACTTCGAAAAAAAGGTCAAACGATTTTTTGCACGAGAGCGTTTTCTAAATATTATCAAGGACTGGATCATCTTCTATAAGAGGGATGACGAACTCCGCAAGATTATACTGCGACAACAT
>CAZYNY010000145.1:0-6769 GCA_964648095.1 uncultured Nitrospirota bacterium
ACCGCACGGGCCCCCACAGATGATCGTCGCCTCCCCCTCAACGCTCGCTTTGCTCACTGGGTTGACCCACAGGCTCTGCCCGTGGGTATCTACTTTACCCTTTCCACGTATTCTCCGCTCCTCGTGTCCACCTTGATTACGGCGCCCTCCTCAAGGTATAGCGGGACCTTAATATTTGCGCCAGTCTCCACTATTGCCGCCTTTGATCCACCTGTAGCTGTATCTCCCCTGATTCCGGGGTCGGTTTTCACGATCTTTAACTCCACGAAGATCGGTAGTTCAACGCTCAGTGGTTTGCCCTCATAAAAGATGATCTTGGCCACCATATTCTCTTTTAAAAAGTTTTTACTCTCACCAAGATGCTCCTGGAGGATAAAGATCTGTTCATAGCTTTTTGTATCCATAAAGAAATACTGACCTTCGGAGGAGTAAAGGTATTGCATCTCCATCTCTTCGATTGCAGGCTCTTCCAGCTTATCGCCTGACCTGAATGTCCTGTCAACGACATTGCCTGTCTTCAGGCTCCTCAACTTTGTCCTTACAAATGCACCGCCTTTTCCCGGTTTTACATGCTGAAACTCTACTATAATAAATGGTTCTCCATCGACTTCTATCTTAGCCCCGTTCCTGATCTCGTTTGTTGATATCAATTCTTCCTCTTTTCATTAAGAAAGTTGTTATTGGCCAATTGAATAAGGAACATAGAGACCTGATAGTGCGAGATAAAGAACCTTCATCTGTTATGCCTTTCCAAATGGTTCAGGGATCCTTTAATCCCAAGCAGGTAGCTGTCAGTTCCAAAACCCGAAACCTGGCCTACAGCTACTTCGGCTATGTACGAGTGATGCCGGAAGGGTTCCCTGCTGTAGATATTGCTGAGATGCACCTCTATAGTTGGAATACCGACCGATGCTATAGCATCCCTAATAGCAATGCTCGTATGGGTATATGCAGCAGGATTTATGACTATGGCATCAAACTTTCCTCTCGCCCCATGTATCGTATCGACAAGTTCTCCTTCATGATTAGACTGGAGGATATCAATATCCACCCCCTCCTCCTTGGCAAATCTTCTGATCTCATTATTTAGCTCATCAATTGACATGCTGCCATAGACCTCTTTCTCCCTTATCCCCAGGAGATTTAAGTTGGGACCATGTATTATCAGGATTCTGTTTCTTTTCATACCGCTATAATACTAAAAACTGCCCTATGGAAGCAGTTTTTAGCCGGCAAGTAGTTCATGATATTACAGCTCTTTTTCTAAAAAGGCGATCTCCCTTTTCAAAAGGAACCTGCCTTTGCCAAAATTTCCCTCTGATCCGAGCGCCAGCAAAAGGAAGTATTCTTCATTTATCTTTTTTAAGATAATGATCGCCTTATCAGTAATTACAGATATCTCTCTGCCTGACCCGAGTCCTAGAGATGAGGATACCCTTTCAATGTCTTTTATTACGGCGCAATATTCAGCACCAAGAGACTGGAGGTCCAAAAGAGGATCTTTCTTGTGCTCCTCCACAACCATCCCATCCATTCCAACCATTGCTACTCCCAGCGAATCCTCAATATTGTTTGTTATCCTCCTAAGGCTCTCTTCAAAGCTCATTAATCATGACTCCTTTTAATATTTTCCAGCCACTGCTCCAATCTTTTTATCTTTTTGACCTTCTTAGTGTCCTCTGCCTGACCTTCCGGCGGAGCAGATTCCAGGTTCTCCTTCCAGGGGACATCCGGGCCTTCCGTAACCTGCCGGGCAAGTTCAGCGGGTGTTACAACCTTGCCTTTCTCATCATTCTTATACCTTACGGGCTCATACCTTTCGGGCTCAGGCGTTACAGGCTCCTCTCTGAAGGTATAATCGCCACCAGGTATCATCTCACCGCCCATCAGGTTCTTAAGAGTAACGGCATCTTCCACCTTCTGCCTTAGGGTCTCGTTTGATGGATCCTTACTTAACAGGATGCTTAGGATCTCTGCAGCTTTTGCAAACTGTTCCTGTCTTATATAGAGTTCTGCAAGCGGCTCTGAGGCTATTTCTTCGCTGAGTGATTCATCTTTTTTCTGGTCTACTCCAAGGTCAACCCCGGACCCTTCCTCAACGGAAGGCCCTTCTTTATCTGAATCCGGAGGCGCCTCTTTGATAATCTGCTCCTCCTTTACCGGGATCTCTTCCTCAAGGATATGTGTCTCCTCAACCTTCTCCCTTCCAACAAGGATATTTTCTAACAGAACCTCTTCGTCCGTATCTGTGATCTCGTATACAGGTATCTCTTCGCCCTTCTCTTCCTGGTCCGGAATGGTCTTAAACATGTCAGAGATTGAGTCCTCTTCCTCTTTTTCTTCCTTTTCTTCTGCCTTGGGCCAGACAGGAGACTCCACGGAGAATATCTCTTTTAAGTCGAGATCTTCGTCCTTTATTTCGTATACAGGGGATGAGTTGATACCAATCTCCTCCTCTTCCTCCTTCGCCTCTGTCTTCTCAGCACTTTCTTTTTCAGGGTTAAAAATGAACGGTTCTTCTTCCTCCCCTTTTTCTTCAACCTCAGGAAGCGGTATTACCGGTTGAACCTCCTCGGCGTGGAATTCAGTAACGGCCTTCTTTTCAACCTCTGCCTCAAGTTCGGTCTGGATTTTCTTTATCTCCTCGTCGTTCGGGTTTAAAAGGAGGAGCCTCCTGCACGAATCAAGGGCCTTATCCCTCTCCCCTTCATCCCTGTATATTATTGCAAGTTTCTTTTGGGCCAGGAGATTATCCGGTGCAAACTGTACTACCTTTTCAAACTCCCGCCTTGCATCCGGAATAATCCCCTTCTGGAGGTATATCTTTCCAAGGGACACCCTTGCGCTTAGAAAATTTGGATGGTTTTTCAGTCCGTCGGTAAGAAGGATAATGGCCTCATCAAGCATACCGCACTTCCGGTACTCCTCGGCAAGGGGGAAGAATAGTGTGGACGCAGGATCCTTCGTCATCTTCTCTGTCAGCTTTACTATCTCAGGTGAGATGAGGTCATTCTTATTGTCCTTCATGAACCTTTTTATCCTTTTTCAGGCGTTAACTGTAATAAATAATAGCAGAGCCCGGCCAAAAGTCAAGTATTGGCCGTATCTCTCTCCTTTAGCGCCATTATCCTTTCGAGGATTATCTGTGCAAGATCCCTCTTGTGCATTAAGGGGAGTTCCTGTACCCTTCCTTCCCTGTCGATTATAACAGCAATGTTGGTGTCCGATTCAAAACCTCCCCCTTCCAGGGTAATGTCATTGGCAACAATAAGGTCAAGGTTCTTTTTTCTAAGCTTCATAACAGCATTATTTATAACCTCGTCGGTCTCTGCGGCAAAACCTACAAGTATTGTCTTTGTATTTCTCTTGCCGATCTCCTCCAGTATGTCCTCTGTCTCTTCCATCTCAATACTTAAACTGCTTCCGGACCTCTTCAGCTTCTTTAGGTTCGGTTTTTTCGGCCTGTAATCGGCAACCGCCGCAGCCATGATCAGTATAGATGCCTCAGGGAGATGCCTCAAAACGGCATACCTCATTTCATGGGTTGTTGGTGCACTTATAAACTCAACCTTCTCCGGTTTCGGGAGCGTTGTTATGCCGCTTATCAGTATCACCCTTGCACCCCGGTCCCTTGCAGCAATGGCAATAGCATATCCCATCTTTCCCGAAGACCTGTTGGAGAGAAATCTGACCGGATCGACCGGCTCCCTCGTAGGGCCTGCAGTTACAATTATCACCTTGCCGGCTAGATCTCTCTTTATGTTGAGCCGGCGGCAGACCTCTTCAAATATCCCATCCTCACTTGCCAACCTCCCTTCACCCTCTTTTCCGGAGGCAAGCAGGCCTGATTCAGGTTCTATAATCCTGATGCCCGTCTCTCTGAGGATAGATATACCCTTCTGAACAATCGGGTTTTTCCACATATCGCTATCCATGGCAGGTGCTACAAGGATCGGTACCCTCGCAGAAAGGAGGAGGCTTGAAAGGAGATCATCGGCAATACCTGATGCCATCTTGTTGATAAAGTTGGCGGTAGCCGGTGCAATCAAGATAAGGTCGCAACCCTCCAAAAGGGATAGATGAGGAAGTCCCTCTTCCTGACCGAAAAGGTCTGAATAGACCTCTTTATTTGATAGCACCTTGAAGGTAAGGGGTGTTACAAACCTCTTGGCCGAGGCCGTCATCATAACTGTAACATCAGCCCCTGCTGACTTGAGCTGTCTTAAGATCAGGATAGCCTTATATGCCGCTATGCTTCCTGTTACCCCAAGGAGGATCTTTTTGTCCGTAAGGATCAATAAGGATACCTCTTTATAAGATGTCGTTTCGGGCTATACAGTCTCTTCCTGGTCTTTTGTCTTCTCCTTGGATTCGCTGAGATAGATACTCAGATCCTTTTTGATCTCCAGCTGGTTATCTTCCATGCTCATGGGTCCTTTGAGCCTGGTTCTTCGTGTCTCCTTATATTCCTTCTGTGCGATCCTTGCTTCCTTGCCCGTGAGAAACTCAACCTTTCCCTGAAGGACCTCTTCCAGGGCAATAGTGGTAGGTTTAATATTCTTTGTCTCTATATGAGGCCTTGCACCATCTACAAGCGCTCTTGCCCTCTGGGAGGCAATTATAGCCAATCTATATCTCTCGATTTTCTGACCCTTTAATAGCTCAAAGGGAAGGGAAATAATATCCATGTAACTATGCCTCCTTGTTCTTTATGAAATTCTCCTCTATCCAGGACAGATTCATCCTCTTCATCTTTATCCGTTCCGCAATAATGATTGACTTTAAATCGTTTAATGCCTTCTTGAAGTCATCATTTACTACTATATAATAGTACTCCCTGTAGTTCCAGATCTCTTCCTTGGCCTTTTTTAGTCTTTTCCTGATCTCCTCTGCTGACTCGGAACCCCTATCTGTTAACCTTGATTTTAGTACCTCGAAGGAGGGGGGCAGGATATATATAAATACACCATCCTTGAACCTTTTTTTCATCTGTATGGCACCCTGCGAATCTATATCCAGCAGGATATCTTCTCCCCTGTTCATGATATCCAACAGGTGTCCGTTATGGGTCCCATAAAGATTCCCGTGTACCTCTGCCCACTCCGCAAATTCATTCCTCTCAACCATCTCCCTGAACCTGGTCTCATTAACAAAGAAATATTCCCTTCCATCAACCTCGTCCGGGCGTGATGAGCGGGTTGTATATGAGACGGAGTGCGTAAGATTCGGGAGTTTTATTGTCAACTCTCTGCACAAAGTAGTCTTGCCGGTCCCGGATGGGGCAGAGACTACAAAAAGGATCCCCTGCTTCTCCATTATTTCTTTTTCCTCTCCGAAGGTAATGACATTATATCATCAAGCATGAACCTCTGGGTTAACGTCTCTGCCTGGACAGCCGACAGGATTACATGCCCGCTGTCTGTTATTATTATTGCCCTTGTCCTCCTCCCTTCAGAGGCATCTATGAGTTTCCTTGACTGGGAGGCCTCTTCCTTTAATCTCCTGCTCGGCGCTGATGAAGGACTAACTATGGCCACCACCCTCGAGGCCGAAACCACATTGCCGAATCCGATATTTATCAATTCAAAGGACAACCCGATCACCCCCTCATCTGAAGAAGGCTAAGGTTAAGGCTGAGGTTAAGAATTTCCTAAACCTTAACCTAAACCTCAACCTGCTCTTTTTCCTCAACCTTAGCCTTCTTCACGCCTTAACCTTCTTATTCAACGTTCTGTACCTGCTCCCTCAGTTTTTCAATCTCGCTCTTTACAGATACAACATATAATGAGATCGTAGAATCATTTGCCTTGGAACCTATAGTATTGATCTCTCTGTTAATCTCCTGAACGAGAAAATCAAGCCCCCTACCGACCGCCTTGTCCCCTTCAATCATCTTATCCATCTGGTTTAAGTGACTTTTAAGCCTCACCACCTCTTCGCTTATATCACTCCTGTCCGCATAGATGGCCACCTCCTGAAGCAGCCTGTTGTTATCTATCTCTATCCCCTGAGTAAACTCAGATACCCTCTCGAGGAGTCTCTTCCGGTATTCCTTTACCACCAGGGGAGATTTCTTTTCAATCCTATCGATGACCTTATATATCTTCTTGATCCTCTCTAAAAGATCTTTGGCAATGGACTGCCCCTCCTCTATCCTCATAGACTCAAGGGAATCCATCGCCCTCACAAGGAGCCTCTCCACCTCTTTTTCAATGCCTTTTGTCTCTTCTTCGACCTCTGTTACTGTAATGATATCTTTAAAATTGGTCAGTATATCCAGACCTATCTTCCCTTCCAGGTGAAACTCCCTCTTCAGATCCTCCAGGATAAGAAAATATTGTTTCACCAGGGCCTTATCAAGGGTCAACCTTCTAACCTGTCCCTCTGACCCATTCATCGAGATATAGAGCTCAATCTTCCCCCTCGAAAACCTGCCTTGCACTATCTTCTTCAGCCTGTTTTCGAGCCCAAGGAGGGGCCTGGGTGTCTTTACGCTTACTTCACAGTATCTATGATTTACCGATCTGAGTTCTACCAGGATGTTCCGGTTCTGATGTATACCCTCACTCCTCCCATATCCGGTCATACTCCTGATCATATCAGTTTCCTGGGAAATCTAAGCTATTTATTATAAAGAGTGGCAGGGTATTTGTCAATTTACCCTAGGTAGATATACCTAAAAAACCTTTTTTACTTCTTCGTTCTCTAACAAGTTCTTACCTTTGTTCTCCTGAGGCAAAGGCAAAGGAGATAAGATCCATTGCTGAAA
>CAZYNY010000146.1:0-6569 GCA_964648095.1 uncultured Nitrospirota bacterium
ATAGAGGAAGAGCGTACCGATGAAGGGGGTGAACTTCCTTCCATACTGGCCGAGGATTCCGCTTACGAAATTATCAAAGGTCTCAACAATAAGTTCCATTAGGTTCTGGTACTTCCCTGGGATCAGGGCTTTTCTTTTTGTCGAGAGGTAGGCGGCTGATACCAGTATTATTATGATGATGCCCGCAAAGAAGATGTCTTCAAAATGATGAAGAACCTTGATAAGAGAGTTATCACCCCATAGCTCATTTAGAATGGTTATTATATTGGATGCCTCAGGGGGCTTTGACGCTACCTCTTCTGTCATCTCTGCTGACCTTTAATGTTATGAAAAATACCGGAATAATCAACCTCTTTGACCTTGGTATTGTTAGTATAATCCGGTTGGGTAGGGTGTGTTGATCTTCGAATCAGCCGGATAAAGGTGGCCAGCAATGGGACAGAGAAACCGAGGATTAATCCTCCAAAGGACGGTTTTCCATATGCAAGGATCAGATAGCCGGATGTATATAGGATAGGGAATTTCAGAAAAAGGATAAGCATTATCCTGCCCATTTTTCTTGATTGCGAAAAGGTGGTTTTAATGACCAGGTGCAATAACCAGAGGTTTGTGCTGTTCCATATCCCCCCAACAAGAAACCAGATAATAGTGGTCCTAGTTATCATTATTATCAATATCCCCTTTTGATAGAAAGCTAATAATCTGCTTCACGCTCGCTATGCCGCCAATCACTATAAAGAATATCATTAGCCATGGGCTTGTATTAAAATACCGATCCAGATATTCGCCAATAAAATAACCTAAAGCAGGACCTACCAGCAATAATGCCGGTATGGTAGTATAAAGACCTAGCTGCCTTAGCTTCTGATAATCTTTTTCATTCTTGCTGCCCATAGCATAAACTAAATTTAACATGCGATTCAGTCATAATGAAACCTTTAATCCTAAAAGATATAATTATTGATTCTTTTCACCCTTAACGCAGGTCTCATAAATATACGTTGTGCTTAACGTGTTAACTTAGTGCAATCAGAGGATATTGTCAAGTATTTTTTTGCTAAGATAACCAAAAAAGACTTGACCAATATTTTAGTTTGTGCCAAACTACCAAAAAAGTTAATGTGGCACAATTAAGTTTCAGTGCCTTATGAATTTATTTCAAATACAATAAAATAATAAGACACCCTAATGGGGAAATAACGGGAGGAAAGATGGATTTTAAGGTGAAAGGTGAAGAGCTTTCCAGCATTATTCAGAAATATATGGACAAATATGAGGCTGGTATTACTGTAGAGGAAGTTGGTGAGGTACTGAAGGTAGGAGATGGGATTGCACGGGTATCAGGTTTGCCCAATGCGATGTCAGGCGAGATGCTGGAATTTCCTCACGGTATATTTGGTATCACCTTTAATCTGGAAGAGGATAATGTTGGTGTTGTCCTCTTAGGTGAGGATGTAGAGATAAAAGAGGGGGACATCGTAAAGAGGACCGGTAAGATAGCGCAGGTACCGGTTGGTGATTCCCTTACCGGCAGGGTAATAAACCCTATAGGCCGGCCTCTTGACGGCAAGGGGCCTATAAATTCAACGGAGTTTCGTAAGGTCGAGGCTATTGCCCTTGGCGTTTCAAGCAGGCAGCCGGTAAGAGAACCGCTTCAGACAGGGGTTAAGGCCATTGATGCCATGATACCCATTGGTCGCGGCCAGAGGGAATTAATTATTGGTGACCGTCAGACCGGCAAGACTGCCATTGCAGTGGATACTATAATAAATCAGAAGGGTCAGGATGTGACATGTATATATGTGGCGATAGGCCAAAAGAAATCGACAGTGGCCAGGGTTATAAAGACCCTGGATGATTACGGTGCCATGGACTATAGCATTATAGTATCAGCCACTGCCTCCGACCCTGCTTCTCTGCAATTCCTTGCACCTTACGCAGGCTGTGCAATAGGCGAGTATTTCAGGGATAATAAAAGGCATGCGTTGATTATATATGATGACCTGTCCAAACATGCGGTGGCATACCGGCAGTTATCGCTCCTCATGAGGAGGCCGCCCGGCAGGGAGGCATATCCTGGCGATGTATTCTATCTCCACTCAAGGCTCCTTGAGAGGGCTGCAAAGTTGAGCGATGAACTTGGCGGCGGGTCGCTTACTGCGCTGCCCATAATAGAGACGCAGGCAGGTGATGTCTCGGCCTATATACCTACAAATGTTATCTCCATTACAGACGGCCAGATATACCTTGGAAGCGACCTTTTCTACTCCGGCATAAGGCCGGCTATTAATGTAGGTCTCTCTGTATCGAGGGTTGGAGGCTCTGCACAGATAAAGGCCATGAAGCAGGTTGCAGGAAGTCTGAGGCTTGACCTTGCACAGTATAGGGAGATGGCTGCATTCGCACAGTTTGGAAGCGAACTCGACAAGACAACCCAGGCACAACTTGCCAGAGGGGCAAGGATGGTTGAGACCCTAAAACAGGATCAATACAAACCTATGCCGATTGATACCCAGATTATAGTAATCTTTGCCGGAATCAATGGGTATGTTGACGATATACCCGTGGAAGAGGTGAAGAGGTTTGAGTCGGAACTTATAAGGTATATAGATGAGAGACATAAGGATGTAAGCAAGGAGATAGTCGCAAAGAAGAAGTTGGATGATGACCTGACCGCAAGACTGAGGGGTATACTTGATGAGTTCAAGAAGGGGTTTGTTTCTAAGGGGGCGGCTTAAATGGCTGGAAACTTCCAATTGATGATTTTTACGCCTGAGGAGAAGGTCTTTGAAGACCCGGTAGTTTCCATAGTAGCGCCGGGGGAGGCCGGCTACTTAGGCGTACTTGCTGATCATGCACCACTTGTCACCACGCTTAAGAAGGGTAGGCTGGAAGTAACAGACCGCTCAGGACAGAAAACGAGTTGGAAGATAGCAAGCGGCTTCCTTGAAGTGGTAAACAATTCCGCGACTATACTTACAGAGGAGATCGAAAAGGAATAATCTAAATAAACAGCTTCGTCTCAGCCCCCTTTATGGTATTTAAGATAGTCGGCAGGCCCCAGACATCGTCGATGAATTCCTTCTTCTAATAAATAAATCCTAATACCGGAATTAAGCCAAAAAAGGTCCGTGGGATAAACTGTTTCTTGACGCATGCCTAACTGCATGTTATATTCTAAAACATGATTAATAATGTCAGGGATATAGCTGAACGATATGGCTGTAACATTATCTATCTTTTCGGCTCTCAGGTGGACAATGGAGGCAGGTACCTTCGGGGTGAATCTGTAGCCATTGAACAATGTTCCGACCTTGACATCGCGGTTTGCTTTGAAATACCACCTCTCGATATCTTTAAGATTTACGGCTCTCTTTATAAGGGATTCTCCGAGATATTTGAACACTTTAAGGTTGATATCCTATTTATGTATGAGGTAGATACCCTATTTCAGTATGAAGTTATTAAAGGAATAAGGATATATGAGAAAGATGCCGATGCTGCTGATCAATTCGAGGAGGGGGTAATCAAGAGGGCAGAAGACCTCCTTTACAAGAAAAGGATATTTGACAAAGAGATAATGGAGGCGGTGGAGGATGGTTATTTCGAGTTTGAATATAGCCCGAATCCTTGAATTGATAAGGTTTATAGAGGTCTGTCTTCAGGAGCTGAAACCCTATTCGAGGATGACAAGGGAAGAGTTCCTTGCAGATCGTAAAAATCCACCCTTTGTAGAAAGTTACTTGAGAAGAGGGCTAGAGGCTGTATTCGATATCGGAAGGCATATCCTCGCAAAGACAGCAGGATCTAAAGAAATAGAATATAAGGCTGTTGCGAAGGAACTTGGAAAGCAAGGAATAATTTCACAGGAACTTTCAGAGATGATCTATTTAATGGCTGGCTATAGAAATCGCATGGTTCATTTTTATAAAGAGGTAACGCCTGAAGAGCTTTATCAGATCGTCATTAATAATCTGGGAGATTTTGAAAGATTTAACAGGGAGATTGTTGCCTTTATTAAGGCCTACGAAGAGAGGGTCCAACAGAAGCCGTAAAATTGGCCTAAATAAACAGCTTCGTCTCAGCCCCCTTTGATGTATTCAGGATAGTCGGCAGGCCCCAGACATCGTCGATGAATTCTCCAAGCGCCCCTTCTTTGACATTCATTAATGCAAGCTGGGCAGAACAGGCAATTATCTTCACATCACCGATCTTTTTTGCATCCCTTATCATACTGCTTATGCTGGGTATCTTCTTCTCTTTTAAGATTTTTTTGAAATCCTCAACAGGTATGCCGAAATCAGGGGAGATGTCGATCTTATCCAACTCCCCTGATGTGAACTTTTTGAAAGCAGAGAAGAAAAGAAAGATATATACCTCCTTTTCCATTACCGAGGCGGTCAGGGCCAGCGTTGCCGCCTGATATAGCCTGTCGAAACTCCCGCTGTGGGCGAAGATGACGAATCTTTCTTTTTCCCCCATCCGCTTTCCCTATTCCTTACTTCATTATTGCTATACCGTGCGGTTCCTTCCCTGTGATGATAGTAGCTACAACCTTTCTGGATCTTGTGTCTATTACCGAAACGGTATCATCAGAACGGTTTGTCACAAATATTCTCATCCCATCGGGTGTAATAGTCAATATATCAGGCCTCTTGCCTATCTCTATCTTTGCAATCACCTCTTTTTTTGCTGTATCGACAACGGCCAGATTGTTATCGCCCCTGTTTGAGATATAGAGATACCTTCCATCGGGGCTTATCGCAAGTCCATGTGCATCGGTTCCGGTAGGTATATCACCGATCATCTTTTTTTCTGCAGTATCGATTATTACAAGCTTATTCTCACCTCCGGTTGTAACATAGAGGAGTCTGCCGTCCGGTGAGATCCCCATCCCCATTGCGTCCTTACCGGCAGGTATAGTTCCGATCACCTTCATTTCGGCGGTATCTACGATGGAGATATCCATGCTGCCGCCATTGCTTACGTAGGCCAGCTTCCCATCCGATGAAAAGACAACCAGCGCAGGGGCCTTACCTACCGGTATCCTGGCTATCTCCTTTTTTGCCCTGGCATCAAAGACCCATACATCATTTGAACCGGGGTTTGCAAGATATGCAAATTTGCCGTCAGGGCTGAATGTAACAGCATGCGCCTTTGTCCCGCCTGCAATTGTCTGTTTAACAGACATTCTGGAGGTGTCTATGATGGTGATGTTGTTTGAGCCGACATTAGAGATCCATGCCTCGGTGTTATCAGGGGTAAAGGCTACGTTGTGAGGCTTTGATGCCTCCGCATCAATTATAGCGATGGGCCTGAAGTTATTTGATTCTATAATCGATATTGTGTTTGACGACTGATTCGTAATATATACCTGTGAGGCATAGCCTTGCAGGGCAGCTATCGAAAATAAAGCAGTTAGTACAAGAATATACATTGCCTTTTGGTTAATATGTCTGTTCATATTGTACCTCTCTTTCCGCTAAACATATTTTTATTATACATCCCTTCCCTTTTCCATAAGCATCTCCCAAAGAAGGCCACCGCTCTTTTTTATTTCTATTATCCTGTGCCCTGCCTCTTTTGCCCATGTAGATATCTCGTCTGCAGAAGCCGGGTAATCTACCATGACCAAGAGTTTTTCGCCGGAAGATATCTTCTTAAACTCCTTCTTTGTTCTAACCAGGGTAAATGGGCAGATCTCGCCCCTTAAATCCAGTTTGTTGATATCCATTCCTGCTTCCCCCTACATCTTTTTAATGTGGAAGTAGCCTTCTTCCGCAAGAGATCTTGCTCTTTCTGCATACCTTATTCCCTCCATTGTATTCTCCATGGCCTTGTTGTAGTCAGGGGCCGATGCAGCGGCATTGGCAGAGTTGAGTGTCTGTCTGAGGTTGGTTGTGGCCTCTTTTATATTGGTTAGCGCCTCCTCTCCATGGCCTTTGGCCTCCTTTGTTATATCAGAGGCCCCCAAAGCACCATTCAGTGCATTTATCGTCTCTGCTGCATACTCCAGCATCTTTTTGGTGCTGATCTCTAACTCACTAATCTTCTTTTTCAGGTCTTGTAATCCCTTTGTCTTTGAGGCCGCCTGGTTTAGTACTGCTATCCTCCTTCCTCCTTCCGTCAGTTCTGCGACATGTTTGATTGCCTCATCGATATGGGGCCTTGAGCTTTTATTCTTCGCAGAGTCAAGGTCGTCAAAGCAGGCCGCAGAGACTAGTATGGGTGCAAGAAGGGATATCGAGATTGCTAATATTTCAAAAAGGGATCTCTTCATTATTGGATATCCCTATGAAGAACCGAAGAGGATGTAGGTCATGGTCCAGCCTCCCAGGATGATGAATATGAGGGTAACTATGCTCCCCATGGCGAGGAGCGAGACACCTGTTATCCCATGCCCGATTGTGCAGCCACCAGCCATTACGCCGCCTATACCCATTATCAGCCCGCCTGAGAATGCCTGTGCGGTCCTCTTTGGGCCAGGAGACCGCCACATAAATTCCCCAAAATTCCTTGCTGATATAAACGAACCTATTGGTATGCCTATAAGCATAAAGGCAGCCCAA
>CAZYNY010000147.1:0-6506 GCA_964648095.1 uncultured Nitrospirota bacterium
ACGGCGGCAAGGATTTCGTTAAAGAAATGACGAAGACCTATAAGATTTCTGAAAAAATAAAGCAAATGGGGCGACAAAGGGGCTGGAGGAAAATTAAAGAGAACCGGCCCTTTAGTTCTTTAGTTGTCTGCGGGCGGACTATTGCCTGTCCCGTGTAATTGTTAAGCCCTCTTTTTCTCCAGTAAATAACCTGATACATATTTGTGAATGATGCTGGATATCAGCGTTTGATAAGGAATGCCCTCTTGAGCAGCAATAACCTGCACTTGATCTAAATCCTTTGATGACATTCGTATGTTTATTCTCTTGTCTTTTTGGAGTGTATTCCTCGCATATTCACGAAGTTTTTTTATTTCCTGCTTTGGATTCTTAACGGGTCTCCATTCTCCATGTTCATATGACTCTAAAATATCTTTTTCTTCATCATCTAAAGTAGTCTTCTTCATTTTTCTTACCTCACATATTTATTTGTAGCTTTTCTACTGGGTATTATGGTTTTTAAAAATATATCATCGCTTTCTTGCACATAAGGAACGAGATAGGCATAATCATCAATCCTGACTATTGCGATTTTTTGCCCCGGATATTTATTTTGATTTGGGTGTTCGATTGTTTCGAGCACCTCTTCCCGTTCCATCAAGATAAGAACCTGTTCAAAGCTAACTCCTCTGTTTTTCTTCAACCATTCATTCTTTTCATTATCCCATCGAAAAACCTTCATAGTATATATTTACGACATTGTCTGCCTTTTGTCAATATTTATTATGTGGGCTTAACAAAGAGTTGAGGGATGCGGCCGCCTTTTTCATCGCATCCCTCTTGAACGACTGGTTAGAAACGCACTCTGGTTAGGCCTGCACTGATCGGGTCCAGAGTGTCTCGGGTGCAATGTCGATATTTCCCGGCCAAACCACAGTAATGACTAAAGGGGACGAAGCATGAGCGATCTTAAAAAATACATAACCGAGAGAAAAAAGAGAGACAAGAGGTTTGCCGAAGGCTATGACGAAGGATACGGGCAGTTTAAGATCGGAGTTATGCTCCGTCAGGCACGTGAAAATGCGGGACTGATGCAGGATGAGCTTGCGCGCAGGCTGTACACCAAGAAGACATCGATATCTCGCATAGAGAACCATGCGGAGGATATCAAGCTCTCCACGTTGGAACGCGTCGCTTCAGCGCTGGGGAAACGGCTGGAGGTGAAAATAGCCTGATACCGCAAACACCTCTAATGATATAAAACCAGCAAGCCCCAGGCCCTCCAATCCTTGACAACCATTAGCTATTTTTGATAGTTTTATAAGACTTTAGGCATCATTATTGCCCCGCTACAGGAGGAGGGTTCATTTGAAGGTAAAAATAAATGGGGTCCAGGAAGAGATAGGGGAGACCTCAATCTTTGATCTGCTCAAGAAGAGGAACATAGAACCGAAGATGGTCTCCGTAGAGCTTAATTCGGAGATCTTAGAGAAGGAGGACCTTCCGAACATCAAAATGAGAGAAGGCGACGAGTTGGAGTTCTTATATTTTATGGGCGGAGGCCGGGCATAGGATGGAGTTTACGGAAGACCAGATAAAACGTTACAGCCGGCACATAATCCTTCCTGAGGTGGGAGGAAAGGGACAGAAGAGCCTCAGAGAGGCCAGGGTCTTTCTTGCAGGTGCGGGCGGGCTTGGGTCGCCTGCTGCCCTATATCTTGCAGCAGCAGGCATAGGTACAATAGGGATCATAGATCCAGACATGGTAGACATATCTAATCTGCACAGACAGATTATCCATCAGACTCAGGACATCGCGAGACCAAAGGTGATCTCAGCAAAGGAGAAGCTTGAGACATTAAACCCGGATGTGAATGTGATCACATATACTGACAGGCTGACATCAAGGAATATCCTGGAGATCATTTCAGGATATGACATTGTTATAGACGGGACAGACAACTTCCCGGCGAAGTTTTTAATAAATGATGCATCTGTAATGTCCCGAAAACCCCTGGTCCATGGCGGGATCCTCCGATTTACCGGGCAGGTATTTACGATCCAGCCGAAGAGATCTGCCTGCTACAGGTGTATCTTTAAAGACCCGCCGCCGGCAGGACTTGTACCTACATGTCAGGAGGCAGGGGTTCTTGGGGCATTGGCCGGTGTAATCGGTACCATTCAGGCTACTGAGGCTATAAAGCTTATCCTGGGGATAGGCGATCTGTTAACAGACCGGCTTCTGACCTATGATGCCTCAAAGACCCGGTTCAGGGAGATCAAGATCAAGAGGAATCCCGCCTGTCCTGTCTGCGGGGATGATTCCAGGGAGATCGGCCTGATCGATTATGAGCAGGAGGTCTGCAGGCTATAATGTCAAAGATAAAGGGACTAATATGCAGGGAGTGCAAGAAGGAATACCCTGCAGAACCACTCCATGTCTGTGAATTCTGCTTCGGCCCCCTTGAGGTCAATTATAATTATGAGGAGATCAAAAAATCTATCTCAAGGGAGAAGATATCAAAAGGACCTCCCAGCCTCTGGAGGTATATAGATCTCCTACCTGTGACAGGAGAGGGTTCTGTGGGTCTTTATTCAGGGTTTACCCCTATGGTTCAGGCCAAGAACCTTGGCGCTGCTATCGGGCTTGATGAGTTGTATCTGAAGAACGACACAGTAAACCATCCGACCCTCTCTTTTAAGGACAGGGTAGTGGCAGTTGCCCTAACAAAGGCAAAGGAATTCGGGTTTGATACCGTAGCATGTGCCTCAACAGGGAATCTTGCAAACGCAGTATCAGCCCAGGCCGCACAGGCAAGACTTAAATGTTACGTATTTATACCGAGCGATCTTGAAGCGGCCAAGATACTCGGCAACCTGATCTACAAACCTACTGTGGTTGCAGTTGACGGTAATTATGACGATGTAAACCGCCTTTGCAGCGAAATTGCAAGCGAGTATAACTGGGCCTTCGTCAATATAAATATCAGGCCATATTATGCCGAGGGGTCAAAGACCCTGGCGTATGAAACAGCTGAACAGCTTGGCTGGAGGAGCCCGGATCATGTAGTGGTACCGATAGCGTCAGGCTCTCTTTTGACTAAGATCTGGAAGGGATTAAAGGAGATGGAGATGCTGGGGTTAGTGGACAATGTGAAGACAGTAGTAAATGGCGCCCAGCCCGAGGGATGTTCGCCGGTTGCCTTGGCATTCAAGGAGAAGAGAGATTTTATAAAACCTGTAAAACCTAAGACAATCGCCAAATCACTTGCAATCGGGAACCCTGCAGACGGCTACTATGCACTGAAGACGGTAAAGGAGAGCGGAGGTGCGATAGAGATGGTCACAGATCAGGAGATAGTCGAAGGGATAAAGCTCCTTGCCGAGTGCGAGGGGATATTCGCAGAAACGGCAGGCGGTGTAACAGTGGCTGTATTGCGAAAACTTGCCAAGCAGGGTCTTATAAGAAAGGGGGGGCTGACTGTGGCCTATATCACAGGACATGGTCTCAAGACTCAGGAGGCTGTGGCAGATTCGGTTGATTCACCCCTAAGGATCGAGCCTAATCTCGCGTCCTTTGAGAAGGGGGTTGATATCTCCAGCAAAAAGGGGAGGAAAGAGGAGGGCTAGATGGCTATCAGGGTCAGGATACCAACACCACTTAGAAAATTGACCGGGGAGAAGGGGGAGATCGAGGCAAAGGGAGCGAACATCTCTGAGCTGATTGAGGATATCAACAACAGATATCCCGGTATAAAAGAAAGGATATACGACGAGACAGGGGAGATCAGGAGATTCATTAATATATATGTCAATGAAGAGGATATAAGGTTTATCGACGGGAATAAGACGGCAGTAAGGGATGGCGATGAGGTCTCAATAATACCGGCCATTGCGGGAGGATGAGATGGCAAGCTTGAAGGTGCACATTACGTTTCCTGAGGAGAAGATCAAGGATCCTGTCATATATCAGATAGGGAAGGAGTATAACGTAATTACCAATATCAGAAAGGCCGATGTAACGGAGAAGACCGGCTGGGTGGACCTTGAGCTTACAGGCGATCCAAAGGAGATAGAGAGGGCAGTCCAGGGTCTTAAGAATAAGGGGGTCATAGTCGACCCGATAGAGAGGAATATCATAGAGTAAAAGATGTTTGAGTTCACAGAGGAGCAGATACAGCGTTATTCCAGGCAGATCATCCTCCCTGAGGTAGGAGGAAAGGGGCAGAAGAAGATCGCAGGTGCAAAGGTCTTCTTGATCGGGGCAGGGGGCCTAGGCTCTCCCTCTGCATTATATCTGGCCGCTGCCGGTGTGGGGAGGATAGGGATCATCGATTCTGATCATGTCGACCTGTCGAACCTCCAAAGACAGGTGCTTCACTCTACGGCGACCATTAACCGGGCCAAGGTAGAATCGGCCAGGGAGACACTGTCAAGGATCAACCCGGATATAAGGATCGATACTTATAATGAGAAGCTTACATCAGAGAATATTATGGGGCTTATCAATGACTACGATATTATACTCGACGGGTCTGATAACTTCCCAACGAGATTCCTCGTGAATGATGCCTGCTATTTCCAAAAAAAGACCCTCATCTCAGGATCTATATTTCGGTTTGAAGGACAGCTCACCACCCTAAAAGGGCATCTGGATCAACCATGCTACAGGTGTCTATATCCCGAACCACCGCCACCAGGCCTTGTCCCCTCATGCCAGGAGGCAGGTGTCCTGGGAGTCCTTGCAGGAACTATCGGTGTCCTACAGGCAGCAGAGGCATTAAAGGAGATCATCGGAATAGGCAGCTCCCTGGCCGGGAGGCTTCTACTCTATGATGCACTCCAGATGAGGTTCCGCGAGGTTAAGGTTCGCAAAGACAAAAACTGCCCCTTGTGCGGGGAGCATCCTACAATAACCAGACTCCTTGAGTATAAGGAGTATTGCAGTATATAGTACGTCGTTATTGACCTTTACATCTCGGGACATCGTGATAATCGGGACATACCTGCTTTCTGCGTAATTTGATACTGTCTTACAACATAATGTAAACTCAGTAGTGTCCGGTTAAGAACGGGCGATTTGGACGGAAAGTGTTGATAGGAGTTGATTAGCGAGGAATTATGTGTGATTCAGACTTGAAAACAGATCGGCATATCTGGGATGGTTTGGGAATCAACTACATCGGAGGTTCCCATGTATATTGGCGCAACTCTATTTTCCCAAATAATGGACTATTTACCGTGGTGCACGTTTCACCGCATCGTCAATCGATACAAAGGAGATTATCGGGTTCGCACGTTCCGTTGCTCCGAGCAACTGCGAGTTATGGCATTTGCCCAGATGACATATCGAGAGAGTCTTCGGGATATAGAGGCATGCCTTACTGCGCAGTCACAGAAGCTGTATCACATGGGAATATCAAGTCCCGTAAGCCGGTCAACCTTGGCGGATGCAAACGAAACGCGCCCCTGGCAGATATATGCCGAACTGGCTCATCGGTTAATCGTGCACGCGCGGAAGCTCTATGCTGGAGAGCCTTTGAGCGCCGATTTGGACAACACCGTTTATGCATTGGATTGGGCAACCATAGACCTATGCCTGTCGATGTTTCCGTGGGCACATTTTCGCACCGTCAAAGCAGCAATCAAGCTGCATACTCTTTTGGACATCAGGGGCGCGATACCAAGCTTCATCCATATCTCAGACGGCAAAATGCACGATGTCAACGTCATGGACATACCGGTTCCAGAAGCAGGGGCCTTCTATATTATGGACCGGGCGTATTTGGATTTTCAGCGGCTTTACGCACTGCATCTGGCTGGAAGCTTCTTCGTAACGCGGGCAAAATCAAATCTCGATGCCAGACGAGTCTATTCGGCTTCGGTGGATCGGACAACAGGAGTGATGTGCGATCAGCTCATAGCCCTCAATGGCCATTACAGCAAACAGTCATATCCGGAGTTGTTGCGGCGTATTCGTTACAAAGTGCCGGATACCGGCAAGACTTTGGTCTTCTTGAGCAATCACAAAACACTGTCTGCTTTGACCATAGGCGCTTTGTACAAAAGCCGATGGGAGGTCGAGCAGTTCTTCCGTTGGATCAAGCAGAATCTTCGTATCAAGAGTTTTTATGGGACATCAGAAAATGCGGTAAAGACGCAAATTTGGATTGCGGTATCGGTCTATGTGTTGATAGCGATTATCAAAAAACGTCTGAATTTGGAAATGCCGCTCTACACTTTATTACAGATTTTGTCGGTTACGGCTTTCGAGAAAATGCCCTTGCAGCAAGCGTTTGCGAGGGAGGATCATAGTATGAACACTGAGCAGGATTGTAACAAAATGAATTTATTCGGTTATTAACCGGACACTACTGACAGACTATATGAAATATGTGGATGACCTGGGGGAACAGGGGCATATAAAAGGGAACGTAAAACTGGCAGTGTTAAAGTCACTTAACGGGCTCGAACGGAATCTGTCAATGACTTTGAGACACCCCTCGTCCGCATTTAGTGTACTTTTT
>CAZYNY010000148.1:0-6425 GCA_964648095.1 uncultured Nitrospirota bacterium
GTAAATGATGCGGTAGGGTTTGAAGAAAACCTCGCGGTATTCCCGAATGCCCAGCGACAGCAGTTCTTTCGGATAGGGACCCCGCTCGGGGGATTCTGACAGCCTGGAGAAGGCTTTCTCAATCTGTTCCAAAACGTAATCCGCTTTTTGAGGCGCATCGTGCAGAGCGATATAGTCATAAATCTCGTCGAGATCACGTGCTGCGTCATTGGTCAGCAAAACCGCAAAAGGCATCAGTGAGGCCCACGTCGCTCGCGCAGGCGTTTGATTACATCCTCAGCGGGCTGGACCTTGCCTTCCTCGATCTGGCGGGTTCCGAGCGCCAGGATTTTTAGGAGAGCCAACGTTTCCTGAGTTTGCTCGTAGCTTTCGATGTCCTGCATGACCACGTTGGCTTCGCCGTTCTGCGTGATGACCAGTGGCTCCCGCTGCTCGCCCAGATTCCTTACGATTTCGGCGGCATGGGCTTTCAGGTAACTGATAGGCTTGATCTGGCTGGACAGTTTCATGGGGGTACCTCCATTTCTTGAGTATGACTAAATATAGTCCATAAACAGGTCAACTGTCAAGATTGATGGTGGTTCGCGCCTCGCTGTGTCAGATGATTGCCGTGTCCTGGCAGATACTCTCTGGCTCTTCACCTCACGCCTGAGAGTGCCGCCCTGCTTGTCCAGACGTTAAAGGGGACAGCCTGCCGTCCCCTTTAGTATACTTAAGGCCCCGTTAGACCAATCCTTCAATAGGCGATCTCTGCATGGGTTTGGCTCACGTTCCTCCGTTTGCTCCTCTATAATGCTTAATCAGCGATGGGGATTAAATGATTCTTTTTGTCAAGAATCAGGCTACGATTCATTGACAACTGAAAGCCATGGATACGGTAAAGATAATTTTTTTATTGAAGGGTAGTAATTAGGCAGTATAATAGTATAATAATATGTACAGAGAAATTTTATGAAGAAATTAAGGATTTATGTAGATACTTCTGTACTTAATTTTGCTTTAAGTGAAGATCCTTCTTTAAAAATACAGAAGAAAGCCACAATAGATTTACTCGATGATATAAAACAAGGCAAATATGAAGGGTATATTTCAGAACAAGTCCTTGTGGAAATTAATCGTGCTCCCAAAACGAAAGCAGAGAGTCTTAATAATCTTGTTAGCAAACTTGATATTGAATCGTTATCGCTTGACGAAGCAGTAGAAGAACTTGCTGATAAATATGTTAAAGAAGGGCTTATACCAGTCAAATACCGTGATGACGCCTTGCATATTGCCATCGCTTCGGTAAATGATCTTGATGCTGTCATCAGCTGGAATTTTGAACATATGGTTAAGCTAAAAACAAAACATGGCGTTATAGCCGTGAATGCCCTTTTGGGGTATAAACTAATTGATATTGTATCACCGCAGGAGGTGGGATAAATGTGTCAGGAACCAAAACCAATGAAAGAGATTCACGAAATCAGAGAAAAACTCTACGAGGAAAACAAGCACTTGTCACATGAAGAACATATTGCTAAAGTTCATAAAGAGGCGGAAGAAGCCATAAAGAAGTATGGTATTAAAATAAAGAGAGCTTCGCATGTGACATAAAAAAGGGGGGGGGATTGTCACGCTCCCGATGGTTGCTCGCAATAGTCATCCTCAGTCATCCTCGTGGTCAGGTCTGGTTTAAAAAGCAGTTCGTAGGGTGGGCTATGCCCACCGCTTGTTAGAATAGCTGCTGAGGTTCCTCATACCATCTTTAGGTTAACTTTTAACTTAATTCCCATTCTTCATGGAAAGCCTATTTAAAGTTGTGTGCACTGTGTAGCACAGCAAGTATTTCTACATCTTCATCACCTATTACCCCTTATTTAGTTTCGTCGGAAATTATATTAAAATAGGAAATCAGTAGATTGGGGCAGGAATGACGAAATTATAATGGGGCTTCCATTGAAAACGGATGTGGTTATCATAGGCGCCGGTGCATCAGGCTTGATGTGTGGTATTGAGGCCGGCAAGCGTAACCGTTCAGTTTTAATCATAGACCACGCCGGGCAACCAGGCGAGAAGATCCGTATCTCAGGGGGCGGACACTGCAACTTTACCAATATCAATTTACAATGTGAAAATTATCATTCTTCCAACCCCCACTTCTGTAAATCCGCCATTGCCCGTTATACCCCGTACAATTTTATTGATATGCTCAAAAAGCATGGGATTAACTACCATGAAAAAGAAGACGGGCAGATGTTTTGTAAAAACAGTTCTGTTGGAATAATAAAGATGCTTAAGGAAGAGTGTAGTAAAGTTGGCGCTCAGATGGTTTTAAATTGCAGGATTGAGGAGATAAAGCTTATTAAAGAACATTGTTTTCATATAATAACGTCTTTAGGAGAGATAGCATCAGAATCCATTGTGATTGCTACAGGAGGTTTGTCCTATCCAACATCAGGGGCGACAGACTTTGGACATAGGATAGCAAAGCAGTTTGGCCTTAAAGTTATACCTCCAAGGCCAGCCCTTGTCCCCCTCACATTCAGCCCCGTGGATATGAAATTATTCGGGAATCTGAGCGGTATCTCAATTGATTCAATAGTAAGCTTAAATAAAAGGCATTTTCGCGGAAACATCCTTTTTACCCACCGGGGACTTAGCGGACCGGCTATTCTGAATATATCCCTATACTGGAATATTGGCGATACCCTTAACATAGACCTATTGCCGGAGAAGAATATCCTTGAAATATTTATGATTAAAAGACAAGGCAAGATAAAATTGAGCAGACTCTTATCCCAATATCTCCCGTCCCGTTTCAGTCAAGCCTTCTGTGATGCATACACAAAATCAAGGCCGCTTCTTGAGTATTCGGAAAAGGAATTGCAAGATATCGCACACCAGATCCATAACTGGAAGATAGAGCCTTCCGGAACTGAAGGTTTTATGAAGGCTGAGGTTACGCTCGGCGGAGTTGATACAAAAGAGCTATCCTCCAGGACAATGGAGTCAAAACAGGTACCCGGCCTCTATTTTACAGGCGAGGTCATTGATGTAACAGGTCAGTTGGGCGGATACAATCTTCACTGGGCATGGGCATCCGGTTATGCGGCGGGTCAATATGTATAAAACCGAGAGGACAATAATACTTGCTTCAACCTCTCCAAGGCGGAGGGAGCTATTAAAACTAACAGGACTGAGATTTAAGGTTAAAGCAAGTGATTACGAGGAAGACCTTACTTTGGACCTGCCTCCTCATGCGCTCGCAATATTCTTATCAAAGGAAAAGGCTAGGTCCGTTTCAAAGAAATATAAAAATGCCATCGTAATCGCCGCTGATACGTTCATTGCCTTCAGAGGTAGGATATACGGTAAGCCGCACACAGAAAAAGAGTCGATGAAGATGCTGAAGGCGCTTAATGGCAAGGCCCATTCCGTAATTACAGGATTCACAATTATAGATACTAACAGCAAAAGATCCTTGTCTAAGGCGATTGAAACAAAGGTCTATTTCAGAAAACTAACGATAAAAGAAATAGAGGCCTACGTTAAAAGCGGAGAGACCATAGACAAGGCCGGTGCATATGCTATTCAGGGATTGGGTTCAGCCATTATAAGAAAGATCGAAGGAGATTATTTTAATGTAATAGGACTTCCGGTATGTGCATTAATTCAGGATTTGAAGAAATTCGGGATTAATCCGTAAGGCAGTGTGTATATTACCTCTTTCCGCAAATTCTATATTTTTGACCTCAGGAGTTTGTTAGTTACCGTGGTATCAAGATCGCCCTTCTGGTGCAACGAGTGGCTGGCTTGATTAATCATAATGAGTCCACATACGAATAACCTTTATTATCCTTTCATCTTCAATCACCTGATAAACAAGACGATGTTGAATGTTTATCCTGCGAGAAAATGCCCCTGATAAGTCACCGACAAGCTTTTCATATGGAGGAGGATTCTGATATGGATTTTGACGGATCACATCCAATAATTGTTCAGCCTTTTGTCTCAACCCAGCCGAGGTTAACCTTTTAGCATCCTTTTGCGCCTGTTTAGTAAAAACTACCTGCCATTTTACCACTTCAGATCTTTTGAACATTTATCTGCCGGCGTTTTCAGCCCCTTGATTATTGACTCCCTCATTCCAGGAATAGAGAGGAGGTAGATCGTTTCTTGAATGGCCTTCCAATCTTCCTCTGAAACAAGGACGGCATTCCCCCTTTTCCCTGTAATAAGGACAGGCTCATGAGAAGCTGACGCCTCATCTATAAGTCGGTATAGAGTTGCACGTGCTTTACTAGCTGTAAAGGTAGTCATTTCAGTCTCCTTCCTATCTAACCTTACAGGGATTGTACGGTATAACGTACGACATGTCAAGGGATTTTAGAAGTAGGGTGGGCTCGCCCACCAATTAGATAAAAGGATGGTATGTTGATACCTCAACAGCTATTCTAACTATTGTTCTTGGGTTTATGCCCTTATCTGTTTATGCCTTTTTTCTCATCCTATTCTTTAACATTTCTGATTTCTTCCAGTATTTGCTTTACAAGAATACGATATTCCTTTCTGATGGAAAAATTATCTTTCTCCCAATGGTACCGAGGATATTCATAGGAAAGAACCTGCCTTAAAAAATCATTTTTTGTCATGCCCAATTGAGAGGAAACCGCCGTTAGATAATAACCAACATTAGTTTCCTTTGTGGGTTCAACTTCTAAATATTTGCTTTTTAGTTCCTCTCTAGTGACGGTTTCTTTCTGTAGGCACACAGGTAAAAGAACCTCACGAATTCTCTGGTTTGTCACATTTTCACGAGTCAAGTATTCTATTAAGAGTTTTTTGAGTTGCTGTTCTTCATATTTTCCGGGAACATCAGACATTGGAATTTCAAATTTCTTCTGTTTCTTAACACGCTCTTGCTCCAATTCCTCTGAAATAATGGTAGTTTTTGCGAGTAATTCATCTCCACTTGAGGTTTTAATATAGTTCAAAACAATTGCATTAATATTTACGTTATATCCATTAGAAAGCCACTCAATCCTTCTCTCCACAGACGACTCAACCGAAAAACCAATCAACACAATTCTTTGTGCAGTGTTAATGTTTATGTTTTCCAAATCAATATCTGGGAAACGCTCGCTTAGCACATTGTCTAACGGCTTATTTGTATAGCCGGAACAGACCTCAGCAATTTTCTCAATACTCCATTCCGCAATATCAGAAGCGTAGTCAATTGCTTGTGCCAAAGATTCTCTTGGTAACTGGTCTCTTTTCAGTTCAACAATGATTAGATTACCGCTTTTATCAATGCCCAGTAAATCAATTGGCCCAGATTTTGTCATTACTTGACATCCGATGATCACAATATCGGCCCCAATTATTTCTGGATTAGATTCCAGCCATGGTTCAAGGTCATATGGCTCAGTACGCCCTTCTTGTTTTAAATTTGTATTAATAGACTTCAAAATGCCATTAAGAATTTGCCATGTTTTGATTTCTGTTCCCATTTTTATCTCTTATTACTGTTCCAACGCTCGGCATCAGCGGCGGCGCGCAGCGCCGTCCGCTGCATGCCGTTGTTAGGCAGCAGGTCCCGCGGGCACCTACCGCGAATTGAACGACTCCACGATGGAATCAGCTGCCGGGAGGTCACCACGTGCCGTTACAAGATACTCCACGCCGCTGAAGATCAAACTGTAGTTCTTGACGACGCCAACCATCGGGATCTCGCAGACCATGGTGGCGTGTTCCTTGCCGTCGACACGGATGATGTCGAGGTCAACCACGCGGTGTCCATACTTCCGTGCGATCGCGGCAAGGTTTCGCTGCTGATCATGCGCCGATGGGCTCGGTGCGATTGGCCCCACGGCAAACTTCACGCTCGAAAGGCCAGGCCCGTAGAATTCGGGCTGATCCCGCTGCCGGAGATACCGAAAGAAAAAGAGGACTCGCTGCAGCAGGGAGGGCTCGCCCCAGTCGTCGGGAAGACTGATTCGGAAGTCCCACGTCGGACTGCGGTACGTTTTCATTTCGTCGCTCCTCCCGATCTGCGCATGATGGTCAAAGGCCAAACTTCATCAGGAGGAGAGCCAGTCCGAACAGGAGCATCGTCCGAACAGCGCGCGGACCAAGTGCATCACCTGGCCTGTCGCCGAACAGGCGGTGTAGGTTCTCGTCGTAGAACTGAGACCGCGGAGCGCGTGAAGGGTCTCCGAACCTCTTGAAGAAGCCAATGTTCAGACGGACTGCTTCGATGAGGGCGATGACGAGCACGATCCCGCTGATTACCCCAACGTCCATCGGTTGTCCTCCTGCTGCCTAACATTGTCTTTTAAGTTTATTCAACATAATGGTAGATTATAGAAATTAAAGGTGAGATAGTCAAGAAAGCGAATTGCCTCATCTAAAATCTACTCGAAATTGAATCGTTGCCTCATATAAAA
>CAZYNY010000149.1:0-6083 GCA_964648095.1 uncultured Nitrospirota bacterium
ATCTAGACTCTATCTCCCGCCTGGATGCTGAACAGAAAGATGCGGAGAAAAAGAAGAATAAGACCCAAGCAAAGAAAAAGCTGGATGAATTAAAGGCAAAGATTAAATCTACCAAAGACCACCTAAAGGAAAAGGTCAAAGAACCACCCCACACACCCTTAGATCCTAATAACCTCCCCCATAGGACACCAAAAGTTAAGGCACGTAAGCCAAGACTCAAGAAAGAGGAATTTGCTGACCTCCAAAAACCTATACAACTTGCCTTCAACGGCGATACATCAGATCTATTATTAGTCCAATCTACCCAGGATATTCCGACTGCTGCTGATCTTGCCGAGACCATCGAAGTCCAGTTCACCCAGGAGATAAAAGACCTTGCGACAAGTCTTAATCGCAATCCTGTGAAGATCTACAACTGGGTGAGAAGAAACATAGACTTTGTGCCAACCTACGGTTCTATCCAGGGTGCCAATATGTGCCTTATGACCAAACAGTGCAATGATATGGATACAGCATCGCTTTTAATTGCCCTTCTTCGCACATCCGGTATTTCTGCAAGATATGTAATCGGGACTATTGAGGTTCCTATAGACAAGGTGATGAACTGGGTGGGAGGGTTTACAGATCCACAGGCAGCATTAGATTTTATATCATCTGGTGGGACACCTGTAACCAGCATCATCTCAGGCGGAAAGATCTCATCAGCCCAGATAGAACATACCTGGGCTGAGGCTTACGTAGATATGATTCCATCCTTTGGGGCTGTTCACAAACAGGGGGATACATGGGTACCACTCGATGGAAGCTTCAAGCAGTATGCATACACTAATGGCATAGACTTTCAAACAGCCGTCCCATTTGATGCCCAAGGTTTTTTAGACCAAATCAAATCCACAGCCACAATAAATGAGACCGAAGGTTATGTTACCAATGTTGACTCCACCTCTATCCAGACTACCCTAACCAATTATCAGCTTCAGTTGCAGAACTATATGAATCAAAATATTCCTAATGCCGCAGTTGGAGACATCATAGGAAAGAGGAGTATCATTGCCCAAAACCTGAGTGTATTGGCCGAGACACTACCTTACATAGCCATTATTAAGGGTTTGAAGTCCTCAGAGTTGCCCGATAATCTCAGGCATAAGGTTAGCTTCAGCTTGCTTGATGAGTTGGGTTTTGACACGGTGTTATCAGTAACGAAGGCATTACCAGAAGTCGCAGGAAAAAAGATAACAGTAAGCTATAGTCCATTTTCCTCTTCTGATGAATCGCTTCTTCTCTCCTTTGCCAATACAGGTGCAAGTAGCCTTCCTGCTTATCTTATCAATCTAAAACCTGAACTTAGAATCAATGGGCAGGTTGTTTCTTCTGGAAACAGTGTAGGCATGGGTGAAAAACAGATGTTCACAATCACCCTTTCTTCACCTGCATCAGGCCAAAATGTCATTTCCAATAATCTTATTGCAGGGACATATAACGCTATTGTTCTTGACTTAGGCTTAGTAGTATCTAATCAGTTGGATGAGAGCGGTGCAAGGGTCATGGCTACAAAAACAAAGATTGAGTCCAATAACCTCTCTGGTATTACAACAGATGATGTCATAGGTGAGTTCCTTTATGGCATGGGGCTTGGATATTGGGGAGTGATGGATCTGACAAATAAGGTAGCTTCAAGGATAGACGGCGTACTGGATGTCAGATTACCATCAGAAGGTATCTTTACCTATAATATAGCAATAAACTATCTCTTTGGGGCTCCATTCTCCGTAACCCCCTCTGGCTTTGCTACAGACATAGATAGTGACCAGCATATTGTCTTTGCAAAGGATGGGGACAAGTCAAAGCCGATATCATTTATGGCAAAGACAGGGATGTTAGGTTCAAAGATGGAGGCATCTGTTTATGATTTGACCTTTAACAAGGCATACACAGGGAAGGGTATTTCAACAGCTCATATATTCGAATATGCAAATCAGCAAGTGATACCCATATATACTATTGATAGCAGCAATATAAATGCCACCCTGCCTGCATTACAAGTAGATACTGATGTTAAAACAGATATCCAGAATGCCATCAATGCTGGAAAAATTGTAACCATTCCTAAAAGTAATATTACTAAAGAGGGTTGGACAGGCACAGGATATCTGATATACGACCCAAATACGGGAGCAGGGGCATATATGATAAGTGGTGGGTTGGCAGGGGGCGGGTATACATGTAATTGCTTTGGATTTAGTACAGCACAAGAGGTTTTAATTGGTATAGGATTGGCAGCCGTTGGCCTATTTGCCCCTATTGCATCTGCAATATTATCTATCCTTGTCAGTGCTATAAGCTTCTACTCCCTTGTTTGCCAGTTAAATCAGAAAGAAAATCTAACCCCTGATGAAAGGGAGCTTTTGATTGCACTTGCAGGACTGATGTTTGTTATTAGTGCAATTTTGGCCTTTAGTTTTGGAATACCATTAATCTTATTTTCACTATATTGGATCATTGTTAGTATAGTTGTTTCATATATAATTTTAACGTTAGCCGACATAGCTTCTGCTCTACATAGTGGTTATATAAGAAGGAAACTAATTTATGTTGCTTAAGGTTTTAAAGATTGTATTAATCTGTGTCTTACTGTGGTTGGGAATGTCGGCCGTCATCCTAACTTTTCCTGTTTTTTTTATAATTTGGGGAGTATACAATCGCAAAAATATAAATATCTGGTTATCCTTGTTATTAGCCTTAATGAGCATAATCGTATCATCTCAATTTTATATTTTAAATCTTGATATTCTTGACTCAAAGTATAACAAAGAAATAATTGGGATAGGCTTATATATTCACCCATTTTTCTCGTTTGGTGCAAGTCTTCTAGCCCTCCCTTTTATTTTGATAAGGCTTATTTCATTCAGCCAGACTCTAACAACTAGACGAAAATCTATATATATATTTGGATTTTGGGTTCTTTTCCTCCAGACCCTCCCTTTTTTATTATCTATTATGAGATCAGAATATGTTCCCTACGAATACTCTTTTGGAAGGCAAATCTTCTTAGCAGCCAGCGCTTTGATATGGTTTTTACTGGTGATCTTTCTATTTATAAAACATACTGAAGATAACTTAATAAGCGATCTTCAACGGTATGCATTATCTCTTCGAAATATGGTTCGAAATAGCGAATAAGGATAAATACGATGAAGGATTTCTTGAAAAAAAGATTTAAGCTGTTATCGGTTTTGCTTATTTGCTTATTCCTGGCATCAGCCACCTCCGCCTATCCCCAGACCTCGCAACAAATCACTAACGGCCTTGCCTGGTTGGAAAGCAACCAAAGCCTTGATGGGAGTTGGGCAGAGAATACTACTACCTCGTATCATTCTACTTCAACAGTTGTTGAAAGCTTAAACTTAATAGGTTCAAAAGACTTGGTGTATACAAATGCAGTAAATTGGATAGTTGCCCAACAAGTGGACAATGTTCGATATCTCTCCTTAAAAATCATTTCACTTGCACCTTCAGGTAATGATATTTCACCTGACATAAACAGCCTTTTGAGTTACCGAAATTCAGATGGCGGGTTTGGAGAGTATATTGGAGGCACTAGCGGGGTATCGCACACTTTCCTCTCCCTTCTCGCCCTTAAGGCAGCCAACTATCCTGACCAGACAGTTATTGACAATGCTATAAACTATCTCCTATTAAATCAGAATAGTGATGGTGGCTTTGGAGCGATAAAAGATAAGCCGAGCGAGATATTCTATACCGCTATGGCCTTTTTAGTGCTGAATGATTTTAAGCGATCCTTTAATCTTACCTCATCCCTAAGCTCTGCAAGCAGCTATCTTCTATCAAGGCAAAACCTAGATGGAAGCTTTGGTAGCAGCATCTTTGAGACTGCTTTGGCCTATCAGGCCCTTACCCGATCCACCTTAGATCTTGCAATCAGAAGCGCTGCAATTACCTATCTTACCTCATCCCAGTTTCCTGACGGCTCATGGGATGAAGACCCATATTCCACTGCCCTTGCAATCCGTGCCTTATCAGATTCCGGGATCATATCATCTGCCCAGATCAATCCTATTAACCTGACTAAGGTTATAGATGGAATAAGTCAGCCTGCCTCAACCTATTCTGCATATGAGACCATGACTATCGGAGTTACTACAGCCGATCCGGATGCGCTCCTGGAGGTTACTGTCCAGGACAGCTCCGGCACCATCTACTCCACACGCACAGAAGGAGGGGAGATCTTCTTTGACACACAAAACCTTGCCCCGGGGACATACACCATAATAGTTATGGCCACTGACCCTCAAACCGGGATCATCATTGATGAGGAGAGATTCACATTCAGCATTAGGGACGTAAAAAAGGGTCAGAATTTTGTCCTTCAAGGGCAAGTTATTGTCCATTTATTTGGTAGGTATGAACTTTACAAAAACATGACTTGACAAACGTATTTGTAGGGGGTATAAAGGCAGCATGTCCACCTAAGGTATATACATATAAGTCTCTATACTGAGGAACAATGCATCCTTATTTTAAGAAAAGATTGCAACCCATAGCTGTAGTCATCCTTCTCTTCTTTTCCTGGTTTTCTATCGAACCCTGGAATTATGCAGTATGGGCACAAAGCACATCAAGCCAGCCATCAGCAATCAGCGATCAGGGTTCAGCTTCCAGGAGATTCGAAGAGGCACTCAAAGACACCAAGCAGGCCATAGAGAATCTTGATCAGGATCTCTCTGCCGGAAAAGATATCACAAAGACTTTAGAGTCTTTAAAAGGATACAAGAGGACATTAGAGGCCGAAGATCCAGGAATTCGATCTGAGTATAAGGCAACAGAGGCATTCCTAAAAGAAAAGGGCCTCCCAGCAGAGATCTTAGACCGCCACACTAAAGCAGTCTCAGACTATGACTCAAACTTCAATCAACTAAAGGCAAATCTCGACTCTATCTCACAGGTTGATTCTGAGCGGAAGGATGCAGAGAAAAAGAAAAATAAAACCTTAGCAAAGAAAAAGCTGGATGAATTAAAGGCAAGGATTAAATCTACCAAGGATCATCTAAAAGAAAAGGTCAAAGAACCACCCCACGCACCCTTAGATCCAAATAACCTCCCTCATAGAACACCAAAGATAAAGGCGAGAAAGCCGAGGCTTAAGAAAGAAGAATTTGCAGTATTACAGAAACCCATCCAGCTTGCCTTCAATGGCGATCCATCAGATCTACTATTAGTCCAATCTACCCAGGATCTCCCAACTGCAGCCGATCTAGCAGAGACCATCGAGGTCCAGTTCACTCAGGAGATAAAGGACTTGGCAGCAAGCCTGGATCACAACCCTGTAAAGATCTATAACTGGGTCAGAAGCAATATAGACTTCGTCCCCACATACGGCTCTATACAGGGCGCCAATATGTGCCTCATGACCAAACAGTGTAATGACATGGATACAGCCTCGCTTTTAATTGCCCTTCTTCGCACCTCCGGCATCTCTGCCAGATATGTGATAGGAACAATAGAGGTCCCCATAGATCAGGTGATGAACTGGGGGGGAGGATTTACAAACTCGCAGGCGGCATTAGATTTTATATCATCTGGTGGAACACCGGTAACCAGCATTATCTCTGGCGGAAAAATAGCGTCGGCCCAAATGGAGCATGTATGGGTAGAGGCATATGTAGATTATATCCCATCAAGGGGTGCAGTTCATAAGCAGGGTGATACATGGATACCGATGGATGGGAGTTTTAAGCAGTATACATATACATCTGGGATCGATCTGCAAACAGCAGTGCCATTTAATACGAACGCATTTCTTTCCCAGGTTCAGAGCACGGCAATCACAGATCCTACTGCCCCATCAGCTACAGGTGTTGATTCAGTCTATGTGCAGACCACTGTTACCGATTATCAGAATCAGATCCAAAACTATCTTACACAAAATAATCCTAATGCCACAGTAGGCGATGTCCTTGGAACAAAGAAGGTCAAAGGAAAAGACCTAAGCATTCTTTCTCCAACCCTCCCTTATAAAACCATTGTCACCGGAACTAAATATTCCCAGATTCCTGATTCCTTAC
>CAZYNY010000150.1:0-5834 GCA_964648095.1 uncultured Nitrospirota bacterium
CCTTTTATCGAAAGCCCTTACACATGGTATTCGTATAATTGTCGGACAGCCTGCTTGCTACAGGGAGGTTCATTCGGGGGCATATCCGTCCCCGAACAATTCTATCGGGGATAGAGGCATTCGGGGATGACAGTTTAATAAACAATTTTCCCCGTGTCACTGAATGGTTACATGAGCCATAATCCAAACCTTGACTTTTATCTAGCTTTATCTGTAATCTATCCCAGTTTAAAGGTCTTTAAGCTTCACTATTTTTTTAGGCTACACTGTTCATTTTAGATCTTGGTTAGATAAGGGAGGTTCTTTCTATGGGCAATACTTTATCTCTTGGTATTGATATCGGGTCAATAAGCGTAAAACTTGTTATTATAGATGAATCTAAGAATATCATCGAAAAAAGATATATCAGATCAAAAGGACAGCCGCTTTTTGTCTTGAGGGAGGCCATAGAAGAGGTCTTAACCAGGATACCGGAAGCGGACTTTGGGTCTGTGGCTGTAACGGGTTCGGGTGCCAGGCTTGCTTCAGAACTCCTAGGATGTACCTTTGAAAATGAGGTGATAGCACTGGTAAAGGCGGTAGGGCAGTTATACCCACATGTAAGGAGCATCATTGAGATGGGAGGGGAGGACTCCAAGCTGATCCTCTTAAAAGATGAGCATGGGAGGTTTTCTATTAAGGATTTTTCAATGAATTCTGTCTGCGCGGCAGGCACAGGTTCATTCTTAGACCAGCAGGCATCCCGTCTGGGTTTCACCATAGAGGAGTTCGGTGAACTTGCCCTGAAATCAAAGAACCCGCCAAGGATCGCAGGTAGATGCTCAGTATTTGCCAAATCGGACATGATACATCTCCAGCAGATAGCAACGCCGGATTATGACATAGTGGCCGGTCTCTGTCTTGCAGTAGCAAGGAACTTCATCTCCACCATAGGGAGGGGTAAGACATTAGAAGAGCCGATCGCCTTTTGCGGCGGAGTTGCAGCCAACAATGGAATGCGGCGTGCATTTGAAGAGGTGTTGGAACTAAAGGAGGGGCGGCTTATTATACCGGAAGACTTCTCCGTAATGGGCGCCATAGGTGCAGCACTGATAGCGTCGGAAGGGGAAGACAGCTCCAGGTTTAGCGGATTTGGACGGCTTATTTCATATAGAGGAGAGATTGCCGGGAGCAGTTCAGGTCTTGAGGCCCTGGGTTCCAGATCCTGTTGTAATGCGGGTGGGACGGAAGCTGCATATCATGAGGATGAGGGCAAGGCGAAGAAGGCTGTTGTCCAGAGCTTATGGGGCGGGGAGAGGATCGAGTCTTTTCTTGGCATAGATATTGGTTCGATAAGCACAAATATCGTCATAATTGACAGGAATAAGAATGTCCTCGCAAAGAGATATATCATGACAGCCGGAAGACCGATTGAGGCGGTCAAAGGCGGGCTTAAGGATATAGGTGATGAGATGGGGGCCGGGGTAGAAATAAAAGGTGTTGCTACAACAGGCTCCGGCAGATACTTGATTGGCGATCTGGTCGGAGCCGATATCATAAGGAATGAGATAACTGCACAGGCTACAGCGGCTATAAACATAGACAAGGAAGTGGATACCATCTTTGAGATAGGGGGGCAGGATTCCAAATATATAAGCATCGATAATGGAGTGGTGGTCGATTTTGAGATGAATAAGGCATGTGCCGCAGGGACAGGCTCATTTCTTGAGGAGCAGGCTGAAAGGCTTGGCGTCAGGATCAAAGAAGAGTTTGGCGATATGGCGCTCTCTGCAAGTTCTCCCTGTTCCCTTGGAGAGAAATGTACGGTCTTTATGGAGTCTGACCTTGTCCATCATCAGCAGAGGGGGGCGAAGACCGACGAGTTAGTCGGGGGATTGAGCTACTCCATAGTGCATAACTATATAAACCGCGTTGTGGCTGACCGGAGGATAGGGAGCCATATCTTCTTTCAGGGTGGTGTTGCCGCAAATAAGGGTGTAGTGGCTGCCTTTAGCAAGGTAACAGGGAAGAATATTATAGTGCCGGAACACCATGAGGTTACAGGCGCCATAGGTGCAGCCATCCTTGCCTTAGAGTCCGGCATTGAAAGGACGAATTTCAAGGGGTTTGATATTGCACCGAGGGGATATGAGATATCCACCTTTGATTGCATGGACTGCTCAAACAGGTGTGAGGTGAGGAAGGTACACCTTGGTGGTGAAGAGCCTTTATTCTATGGCGGCAGATGCGAGAAGTATGAGATCAAAGGGAGGAAAAAAGAGAACAATATACCTGATCTCTATGCCGAAAGGGAGAAGCTCCTCCTGAAATACTCAAAGGGGAAAAAGGGTCTTCCGCAGGACGCGCCTACCATAGGGATACCCAAGGCCCTATTTTTTTACGAGCTGCTCCCGCTCTTTAAGACATTTTTCTCTGAGCTTGGATTTAAGGTAGTTGTCTCTGAGACGACCAACAAGGAGATAATTCATGATGGCATAGAAAGTGTTGTTGGTGAGACCTGTTTTCCTGTCAAGGTTGCCCATGGACATGTCATCCGCCTCCTTGAGAGGGGGGTAGACTTCTTATTTATCCCAAGCTTCCTTAATATTAAAAGCGGGATCAGCGCCAACGGAGATGCAAAGGCCGGACAGACATGCCCATATGTCCAGGCATTCCCATACATGATCCGCTCAGCAATAGACATAAAAGAGTACAAGACTAAAATAATATCACCGCCTATACACTTAGGCTATGGAAAATCCGTTCTGTTAAAAGAACTTAAGGTGGTCTCCGGGATGCTTGGGATGGGGAAGGCAGACATAAAGGGCGCCCTGGAAGCGGCCCTTCATGCCCAGGAAGGGTTTTATTCCGAGATCAAGAAGAAGGGCAGGGATTTCATGGACTCCTTATCCGGGGATCAGGTTGCCATGGTGATAATATCAAGGTCGTACAATGGGTGCGATCCTGCAATAAACCTTGGCATACCAAAGAAGTTAAGGGATCTTGGTATCCCTTCAATACCAATTGATTTTCTTCCCCAGGAGGAAGGCCTGAAAGAAGAGGATATCAGCTACTGGGTATCGGGAAAGAGGATATTAAGGGCAGGGATGATGACCAGAAAGAACGAAAATCTCTATCCACTGTATATAACCAATTATGGCTGCGGTCCGGACTCCTTTATATCCCACCTCTTTAGAGACAAGATGAAGGGAAAACCCTATCTTCAGATAGAGGTTGATGAGCATAGCGGTGATGCGGGTGTTGTTACAAGGTGTGAGGCCTTTTTAGACAGCTTAAAAGGTGCGAAGCAAAAGAAGTTGAAAGGCAGCCAAAAAAATACGGCAAGCCAGGCATCTTCTAACGGCCATCTAAGACGTGTTTATATCCCGTATATGGCAGACCATGCCTTTGCAATAGCGGCTGCATATGAGGCCCATGGCATCCCGGCCAAGGTCCTCCCCCTTCCCGATACGGATAGCCTTACGATGGGGAAGAAATATACCTCAGGAAGGGAGTGTTATCCGGCCATATTAACCGCAGGGGATATCTGTAAGATGGTATCCGATCAGGAGTTTGACCCGGCGCACTCGGCCTTCATGATGCCCTCAGGATGTGGCCCATGCCGTTTCGGCCACTACCACAGCCTCCATAGGATTATCCTTAATGATATGGGATTCGAGCAGGTCCAGATAATATCCCCAAACCAGGATCAAGGTATGTACAGTGAGGTCGGAAAGATAGGCAGCAGCTTCGTCTCGCTATGCTGGCAGGGCATAGTTGCCATTGATCTGATGGAGAAAAGGGTAAGGGAGATAAGGCCGTACGAGAAGAGACCGGGTGAGACTGATAGTATATATCAGGAGGGTTTAGAAAGGATATATGGGACGATAAAGACCGGCGGGGATGTATTTAAGGCCCTCTGTCTGGTATCTGACCGGTTAAACCAGGTAGAGACAGGAGGTCCTGACAGGCCGCTTATCGGGATAGTTGGTGAGATATATATAAGATCCAACAGGTTTGGTAATGAGGATATAATAAGAAAGATAGAGAAGCTGGGCGGAGAGGTATGGATGCCCCCTATTGGCGAGTGGTTCTTCTATCTGAATTTTACGGGCAAGAGGAGGAGCCTGTCATCGGGTGATTATGCTGATTTTATAAGGCTATATATAACAGACAAGGTTCAGAGATACAAAGAACACAGGTATGAGAAGGCCTTCTCCGGTACTATGAGGCAGAAAGGTGAGCCTGTCCTGAGATCTATAATAGATAAGGCTTCGCCTTATATCCATGAATCATTTGATGGTGAGGCGATCTTAAGCGTGGGAAAGTCCATAGACTTTATGGAAAAAGGTGTCTCCGGGATAATCAATGTAATGCCCCTTACCTGTATGCCCGGTACCATAGTAAACGCTGTACTAAAGAGGGTAAGAGAGGATCACGAGGAGACACCATTCCTCAATATCTCCTTTGAAGGCCAGGAGCAGACCAATAATGAGACTAGGCTTGAGGCATTCATGCACCAGGTATATCAGTTCAAGAACAGGAACGGGACAGGGGCGCTTAGAGCAAAAGGATACAGGGGATCAAAAAGGCAGACGAAGTCGACGCAGGTAGCCAAATGAAGGCTAATTGGTATCAGGCATACAGGTGGGCTACATATCTTTCATAGCCATTATATAATAATGTTGGATTCCGTTTACCGGTATCGATCATCTTCTCGGTGGCCTGAGACCACCTTGGATGGGGGATATTCGGATTTACATTTGCAAGGAAGTCATATTCGCCTGGAACCACCGTGTTCCAGAATGTCTTCGGCTGCTCTTCCGTAAACTCTATTCTTACTATAGACTTGATGCTCTTATAACCATACTTCCATGGGACGATTAACCTAAGTGGCGCCCCATGCTGCTTTGGAAGCGGATGACCATAGATACCTGTAACAAGAAGGGTCAGGGGGTTTACCGCCTCCTCCATTGTAAGTCCCTCGGTATAGGGCCATGGCCCGCTGAAGATATAGAAGATATTTTTCTTTTGTGGAAGGAAACTCACAAACCTTACAAACCTTGCCTTTGAAAGCGGACGTACATGATCTATTAATGCCTTCATAGAAAAACCTGTCCAGGGTACGGCCATGGCCCAGGCCTCTACACAACGATGACGATAGAGCCTCTCCTCCATAGGCATAAGCCTGAGCAGATCATCGGGGTCAAAGACCTGCGGCTTCTCTACCAGCCCTGTAACCTCCACCTCCCAGGGACGGGTAATAAAGTTCTCTGCCTTCTTCCACACATCATCCTTATCGCTCGAAAACTCGTAGAAGTTATTGTAGTGGGCTGCTATTGATTCATCTGTTATGGGGCGATCAAGCATGAATTCTGTATTACGCCCGGCAGGATAAACCTTGGCCTCGGTCTCAGTCAGAGGCCATTCTGAAAGGGGTTTAGTTTTAGGCCCATTCCCGCCTAATCTGGTGCAACCATACATAAGACCGATAGTATATATACCTGTCAGCCCCATGGTTTTAAGGAATTTGCGTCTGCCTATGTAAACTGATTCAGGTGTTGCCTCTTTTTCCGGGATCTCCCATCCATCGTGGATCTTGATTAGCATAGACTACCTAAAATAACTATATAGTTTATTTTAACCCCTTTTCCACCCCTTGTGCCACTTTTTTATTATGAAACCATTTCCCAGCTAGTACTCACAATATTGTCACACTTTATCGCAATTATAAATAAAATATGGACAAGAACTTGTCCTTTTGGACAATTTCTTGTCCATCTGTTTTAAATGTAATAGACCTTACAAACTTTACGAAAATATAACTTGACAATCATGAACAAGAAGTATATATA
>CAZYNY010000151.1:0-5790 GCA_964648095.1 uncultured Nitrospirota bacterium
AGAGGGGAAGTATAGTCTGCACCGAACCCTTTCCGAATGTCTGGGCTCCTAGCACCATGGACCTTCCCCAGTCCTGAAGCGCCCCTGCCACAATCTCTGAGGCGCTTGCGCTCCCTTCGTTCACAAGAACAATCATGGGGTAATCTTCGTGCTCTGACCTGTCATCCGCTAAATATTCATCCTTCTTTCCTTCCCTCCCCTTGATGAATACAACAAGCTTCCCGCTCTCTATGAACTGTTCAGTTACCTCTACAGCTGAGGTCAAAAGCCCGCCAGGGTTGTTCCTGAGATCGACGATCAACGACTGTCTCTTCTCATCCTTTAACTTCTTTAATGCCTTTGCAAGATCCTTGGCTGTCTGCTCCTGAAATTGGGAGATCCGGACATACCCAATTCCATCCTCAAGCATCTTAAATCTGACACTCTCTATCTTGATCCTCTCCCTGACAAGACTAAATACCAGAGGTGCCTGCTCCCCTTCCCTTTGGATAGTGAGGATCACCTTACCTCCCGCAGCCCCCCTCATCCTCTGCACAGCATCGTTTAAGGTCATATCCTTCGTGATCTCGTCATTTACCTTTACAATAAAATCCCCTGACTTTATCCCGGCCCTGTCCGCGGGCGTGCCTTCTATGGGCGCTATTACAACCAGATTGTTCTCTTTGAGGCCAAGCTGGATACCAATGCCCCCAAACTCACCCTTCGTACTGACCTGCATTTCCTTGAATGCCTCAGGCGGCATAAAGGATGAATGAGGATCAAGGGTCGTTACCATCCCTTTTATTGCGCCATATATGAGGTCTTTGGCCTTAACCGGCTCTACGTAGTTCTTCTGCACACTCGTCAGCACCTCGGTAAATATCTTTAGATCATCATAACTATCGTTCTCTGCAAGGACCTTGCTTTCCAGCCCCCTCCCTATCATGATCCCGGTAGAAAGGATCATAATCAGCATAAAGAGCGAAAATCCTATCTTTATACGCTTCTTATTCATCTTTTTCTCCCAATAAGACTGCCTGGCCTCTATTTTTTAACCATAAGATAGGATCAATAGGGTTAGTCCCATGGCGAATCTCAAAGTAGAGGTCATCTCCATTGGACAAACCTGTATCTCCAATCTCCCCAATTATCTGTTTATTCTTTACTCTCTCACCGACAGTTACCAGTAATCTTTCAGCATGGGCATAAAGGGAAAAATAATTATCGCCATGATCCAGTATTATCAGTTGCCCGTAGCCGCGGAACCAGCCTGCATAGACTACTGTGCCCTTATAGACGGCCTTGATATTATCACCCTCAAAAGATCCTATCTCAACTCCTTTTTTGAATATATAGGTGTCAAATTTAGCATGTTTCTGCCTCCCAAAGGATGATGTTATCTTGCCGCTTACAGGCCAACTAAGCCTCCCCTTCTGTTTAGCAAAACCGAGAGAGGCTGTCTCCTTTGATTTCCGGGCCTCCAGCTCCTTTATGAGTGATTGAAGTTCCTTTGCCTCCTCTTCAAGCTCTGAGATTACCTTTTCATATGATGACCTTTCAAGCCTTACCCTTGTAAGCAGGCCCTCCTTCTGTCTTCTGTGCCCCTCGATCTCCCTCATCAGACCGGTAACCTCATTCTTTGCCTTCCACATCTCTTTTCTAGCCTGCTCAAGGCGATTGGTCTTGACCGCAAAAGCTGTTAAAGTTGCCTCATATCCCTCGATCACCTCAAGATCCCTTCTCTGTAACCACTCCATGTAATGATACCTTTTTAATAGGTCAACATGATCAGTAGCCGAGAAGATGACCTTCAGGGATACCAGCCTTCCTTCTTTGTACATCCTTCTGATTCTGCTTCTGACCTTCTTCTTTCCTGAAACAAGATCACCCTTCAGCCTTTTCGTCTCCTCTTCAAGCCCCTCTATTTCCCCGTCCTTCTTACTCAACCCGCGGTCGATCCCACGAAGTAGATTTTCATTATCTCCGAGCTGATGATCGAGTTCTTCTATCTTTGATAGTATCGACCCCTCCACTTTTTCTGTCTTTAGCCTCTGCCTCCTCTTAGCATCGATCTTACGTGTAATGGACTTTAGTTCCTTTTTTTCCTCCTCAATTTTTTTATCCTCAGATCCGTGCGCATAACAATTATTAATTAACAGGAATAACATAATTGCCTGCACCAAGGCTGAGAACACAACGCTGCACTTATTTTTCATGATTGATATTATACCTCATAAAAACCTTTTAAGGGAAATCCCGCTCCCAAGACATCCCAGCATCGTCCCCAAAAGGAGCAGATATATTACTATGCCAGGCGGGAGAAAGACCAGGTCTACTCCTTTCCACAGAAAACCACCCGTATAATCTGTGTTGAGTCTGAATAAAGTATATATACCGGCAAGTAGAGACAAGGAGATTCCTGCACTTAAAGTACCCATGAATGCCCCTTCGAGAAGGAACGGGATCTTAATAAAACCATTAGTTGCACCCATCAGCCTCATTATCTCAATCTCTTCGGACCGGTTGTAGATCGTAAGTTTTATTGTATTTGATATTATTGTTATGACGCCCGCACCGAGGAGTGAACCGAGGAAGAGACCCACAAGTTTTAGGAAATTAAGGAATGCATTCAGGTTGTTTATCCAGTCCATGCTGAAGCTGATCTCTTCAATTCCATGAATCCCCTTTATCCTCTCAATGAACAGCCTGACCTCATTATCTGATTGGACATGTGGTGCAATCTTAAGTTCAAAGGAGGCCGGAAGGGGGTTTTCTCCTATATCTTTTAAAATACCTTCACCATCTTTTAAGTCCATCTTGAATTCTTCCAGCGCCTTTTCTTTGGAGACATATCTAATGCCGGCTGTCCCTTCCTCTCCGGCCAACTCATCTTTAATCATATCTATCTCCTTCTGGCTCAGATCATCCGACAGAAATGCAACCAATTTTACATCACTCCTTATGGAATCAGTAATCGATTCAAGGTTATAATAGAGCAGGAGAAAGATCTCAAGTATTACCAGGGTAAGGGAGATCGTTAATATCGCTAAGAATGCAGTCAAACGATTCGTTTTTAGATTATCTATGGTCTCTTCTATGTAACACCCGATCATAATCTACCTTGCAATACGCGGTAAACCCTCACATTGGACCATTGCCTTCTCATTCACGATAGCACCTTTTTGAAGGGTGATAGAACGTCTTTTTTCCTCATCAACTATACGTCTGTCATGGGTGGTAATGATAATAGTAGTTCCCCTGTGGTTGATCTCTTTTAGTATGCCGAATATCTCCCTGGACAGTCCGGAATCAAGGTTTCCGGTAGGCTCGTCTGCCAGAATTATCGGTGGGTTGTTCACTATTGCCCTCGCTATTGCAACGCGCTGTTTTTCCCCACCTGAAAGAAAGACAGGATAGGCGTCTTTTTTATGTTCAAGCCCGACCATTCTCAGGCTTTCAAAGACCCTCCTCTTTATGTTGGATTTTGCAAGGCCAACTATCTTTAGGGTTAGTGCAATATTATCAAATACAGTCTTCTTGGGTAGAAGCCTGAAATCCTGGAAGACAAACCCTATATGCCTCCTAAAATATGGAATTGCCCGGTTCTTTATCTTTACTACGTTTACTCCCTGGATCAATATCTGTCCCTCATCAGGCCGCTCTTCGCAAAAGAGCAGCCTAAGGAGTGTAGTCTTTCCGGCGCCGCTTGGACCCGTGATAAAGATAAACTCACCTTTTTCAACCTTGAAGCTTATGTCAATTAAGGCCGGTCTTTCCTTCCCGTAATACTTAGTTACATGGTACAATTGAATCATATATTAATAATTGAAGGCCCTATTTATCTTCCTCATCAGAAGAGAGATAGTCAAGTATGACATCATCAAGTCCTTTCTTGTCGGGAGCTACTTCTTTTTTTGTTTCTGAAATATCCTTAATATCCTTTTTTGTCTCAAGGTTAAACCTGCCGGACAACAGATCTTTTACCATAGACCTGTGCTGATCCTTCATCAGGTCCCTAACAACATCATTAAGGCAGTCTACCTTCAGAATATCGGCATAACTCGTCTTTTTTGTAGAGATAATCGTTCCGCCCAGAAAAAGCTGGGTTGTCACTGCAGGATTGTTTACGCCCCTGTCCTCAGTCTGGACATGATAGATCTTTCCGCCATATTCTATATCTGCATTTATCCCGCTAAGCATAGTTCCTAAAAAGTATAATAAGGGTGGGCTGCTGAAAACTTTTTATGCGACACCTTATATTAAATATATTCGATCTCTCGATCATAAAAATTTTGAAGCGGCCTGCCCTAATACAGTCATACATTATATGCGCTTCCGTCAGGCTGGAAGGCATCTTTTATCAGCATTACCTTGTATCCGTCCGCCTGCTGTCCCTCTACAATTACGGTATCAAATCGATACGCCATATTTTTAAGTTTCCTATGCATCATATAATTTAGGGCAGCCTTTATTATCTGCCTCTGTTTTCTTGAGTCAACCGCCCACTGCCCCTCACCAAACTCCCTGTTTCTTCGTGCCTTTACCTCAATGAAGGCCAACCTCTCGCCATCATAGGCCACTATATCGATCTCTCCCCTTGATGCCCTATAGTTTCTTTCAATAATCTTGTAGCCCTCATTCTTGAGATAAGAGACTGCTATATCTTCACCATTACTTCCGAACATCCTGGTATTGAATGTCACGATCTTACCCCATGGAAGCTCAGTCTGTGTATCTCGCACGGCCCGTATCTTGATAGCGATTCAAGGTGATCCTTTGTTCCGTACCCCTTATTAGAAATGAAATTGTAGAGCGGAAATCTTGTGTGATAATCTTTCATAATCTTATCACGGGTGACCTTTGCTATAATGGACGCTGCCCCTATAGAGATGCTCAGACTGTCGCCCTTTATGACAGACTTCTGTATTATGTCAAGGCCTGGGATCTTTACAGCGTCTATCAGAAGATAATCCGGACTGGTCTTTAATCCGAGAACTGCCTTTTGCATAGCCAGGATCGTCGCCTGCAGGATATTTATCCTGTCTATCAGGCTTGCATCAACAATCCCTATTCCTATGTCTATTGCCCTCTTTTTAATCTCTTCAAAGACAGATTCCCTTTTTCTCTCCCCAAGCTCCTTGGAATCTGTTACTCCAAAGACCAGAGAGTCTTTAGGGAGCAAGACTGCCGCAGCTACCACAGGTCCTGCCAGGGATCCCCTTCCTACCTCATCAATCCCCGCAATTAACCTATATCCCTTTAGGTAGGCATCATCCTCCAGATAGGATATGGCCCTAAGCCTGGCAATCTCTTTCGCATCCATTATAGGGTCCGAGGATTCCTAAAAAGGGTTCCAGGGTTCGAGGAGTCCAGTGAATTTACTTGAACCCATGACCCTTTAAATCTTGTCTTTATTTTACTTGACCACTTGACCCTTTAAATAACTTCTTACTGCTTGGCTTCTTCCTTCCTGACAGCAGACTCATCCTGCTTTTTATTCGCTGTTGCGACCTTCCTGGATTCCGGGGTAAATTCCTTTTCGGCTATTCTGGCGGCCTTTCCTCTCCTCCCCCTGAGATAGTAAAGCTTTGCCCTTCTCACTCTCCCTTCACGTACAACCTCTATCTTCTGAAGGATAGGGGAATGGACAGGAAAGATCCTTTCAACTCCAACGCCATATGATACCTTTCTGACAGTGAATGTCTCCCGGTTTAGCGTGCCTTTTCTCCCCAGCACTACGCCCTCAAAGACCTGAATCCTCTCCTTCTCCCCTTCGATCACCCTCACGTGTATTCGAAGAGTGTCTCCCGA
>CAZYNY010000152.1:0-5676 GCA_964648095.1 uncultured Nitrospirota bacterium
ATAGGGCCTTTGCGAGGCCTTTGTATCCATCCTGGGAGATATAGGAGTCTATGTCGCCTTTGTAGCCAGGTTTTCTAATCCTTGAAAATAGAATCAGATCAGTCATAATTCTTAACACCTAATATAAGATGATAGACCTATTGCAGATCCTTTATACCTTTAAGCCTTGAATCATATCCGTCTGTTATAAAATAGAAGCCATCTCAAGCGCAGGATGCCCTACTTGCGTAAGGTGGTTCATCAGCGATTCAGAATCCGTTGCAACCGTCTCATCTGCAATCTTATCAAGCAGGTCAGGGACTCCCTCTTCGGTAGCCCTCTGTTTAAACTCATCCTTAAAAGATTCCTTGAGGTTCTTTGTCAGCCAGACAATCCTCTTTAATCCGCCATCAGCAAGGAGGAACTTCTTGCTTGTAAGAAAGTATCTGCCAACACCCATAAAACCGGGCGTCTGAACCCCTCCGCCAACTGTCCCGGCTATTGTTGAGAATTTCATGCCTATTGGTGTCATACCTGTATAACCCCTGTCCACCACCATCACACCGTTGGCCTCAGGAACCACGGCGACTATACACTCAAAGCAGCCACAGGAGGTCATCGGGTTGTCCATTATCGAGTATGCAGAGAAGCCCTGAAGGTTTCCGCCGGATGCCTTTGTTACATATTCGTCCACGCCCTCCCATTTTCCCTTTATCTTGTCTGTGGTTTCACCCTTCTTTACAGGCTGGTTTGGCCCGGTCTGGTCAATTTGAAATGATGCCTTTGTGTCAAGCCAGGTATAGGCGCCGCATAACCCGATACGCTCCGGCGATATAACGCATACATGTGTCGGGGCAAAAGACTGGCAAAGGATACAGGAATAGAAGGTATCAACCGATTCATCGGTCATGTTTGCAATCTTCTCGCTCCGCTCCTTAAATATAAGCATCGCCTCCTCCTTAAGCCTCAAGACCTTATCCTCATCGGTATATATGGAGACCTGTACCTTATCAACGATAGCAGGGAAATGGGACTTGACCATGGCTGTATAGATCTTTGCCAGATGTTCTATCCTGAACCCTTCACTAAATGCGGCCTTGCTGATCCTTCCCCATATGATATCCCTCTGGCCCATCTGCCATACACCCTGGGCCTCATTTATAAAGTCATGGAGTTTTCTTTCAAGGACAGGCTCAAAATCCTTTTCCATCTTTCGACCTGCCACCTCAACAATAAAGGCCATAGGAATAAATCCGCCCTTGGTATGGATTTCCTTATTCTTCTCGCTTATTATCTCTATCTTTCCGTCTTCTACCTCATCCATCTCCTTCATCACAAGGAGTTCGAAGGCCTGGGTCTTGTTACCACCCCACTCGAGATACGCATCCTCCTTCCTGACCTTCTCCCCTTCAAATGCGGGACCAAAGGCAACTGGTATATCAGGCTTTTCCACCAGTATCTTAAGCCCCCTCACCTCAAAGGCACGCTCTATGAGCTTGTCATAATCGAGTTCCTTCTCCACCTCTTCATAGATAGTAACCCCTGTAGGATGGATCACCGGGATCATGGTATCGCATATGGCAGGGAAGCCCAGATTTATTGCCCCTGCACCAGTGGCCCACTTCAGATCATCCAGCGCCCCTAAAACCAGGGCAAAGGCAAAGACCCTCTCCTTGGAGTACTTTAAGATCCTCTTGTAGTCGCCAGGTTTTGTTCCGCCAAATGTCATCGGCGCCCTTGCAGCCCAATCTAATGCATAGATGGCATGGCTGGTATCAGGCCCAAGCGGGACGATCCTTGTCGGCCATCCCATCTCAACACCCTTTCTCTTGAGCTGTTTTGTCATCGACTCCCCATTTATATGACCGCAGAGGAATATAAGGATATTCTTTGTCTGTAATTCCCTTATCAGTTTTACTGCAATGTCATCATTCGGGGCCGCCCCTATAATGCAAACATATCCGGGCATCGTGCCGTCAACTAATTGGATACCAAGATCCCTCAGGATCGTATCGGTGATAAACCCATTATAGGTTACACCTATCTCTTCGTCCTTATAAGGCTCAAGCCCATAGATATATCTGATGGCCATGATGATCTCCTGGGCAAACATGGTGGCCATCCCTGCATCTAGCGCCTCTCCAAGATATGGCCTATATACCGAATCATCAGGCTCCGGGGAGAGGAGATCTTTTGCCATCTGCACACCCACCCTCATGTCGCTTAGGGTCTTGACTGCAAATCCGGTATTAGCATATATCATAGGAAGGTAATATCCTGTGTCTGTAAATTCAAAGACAAAGTCCTTGCCCTTATCTGAAATGGCCCTTTCCACCAATATCTGGGCCTGCTCTACTATCCCATGCGATGCCCTTATAGCAGCAGATGCGATCGTCTTCGACATCCTAAAACCCTCCTTATTATATAGCAGGTATGTAAGTTATATAGTATACTTTATCCGGCAATTTGCTGTCAACGACCTTCGGACTGGCGACTTAACTCCTGAATAGATACCCAACAAACAAGGCAAGCGTTGAGTTATAGGGGCGACGCACGCCCCTATAACAAGGACAGTAAGAATTCGGATAAACTGGGATTGCAGGGGGGATTATTCTCCTCCAACAAACAACTTATATGCCTTCATGTATATTTCCGATGTCTTCCTTACAATATCTTCGGGGAGCATAGGGACATTGGGCAGGGTCTCCCAGTTTATTGATATAAGGTAGTCCCTTACAAACTGCTTATCATAAGATTCCTGTCCCCTTCCTGGTTCATACTTATCGAGAGGCCAAAAACGGGAGGAGTCAGGGGTGAGGGCCTCATCTATCAGGATTAGCCTTCCCTCTTTGTCGATCCCGAACTCAAACTTCGTGTCCGCTATTATTATCCCCTTTTTCAGGGCCAATTCAGCAGCCCGTTTATAGACCCTTATGCTTATTTCACGGAGTTTTTCCGACAGTTCCTGGCCTACAATCCTCTGCATCTTCTCAAGGCTAATATTTTCATCATGCTCGCCTATCTCAGCCTTTGTGGAGGGAGTAAATAAAGGCTGTTCCAACCTGGACGACTCAAGGAGGCCGGGTTGGAGAGGAATACCACAGACTGTACCTGACTTCTTGTATTCCTTCCATCCTGAGCCGGAGATGTAGCCCCTTATAATACACTCTACAGGAAGGGGTTTCGCTCGCCTTACCAGCATACTCCTCCCATCAAGTATGTCCCTGTAAGACCTGCACACCTTCGGAAAGCTATTTACGTCAGTCGATATAAGGTGATTGGGGATTATATCTGAACTTACTTTAAACCAGTATCCGGAAAGCTGGTTTAGCACAAAACCTTTATTTGGAATGCCATTCGGCAGGATTACATCAAAGGCAGATATTCTATCTGTGGACACAATAAGCAGATCGTCGCCCAGATCATATACGTCCCGAACCTTTCCCCTCTTAACAGGACCTAATTCTTTTAAATCTGTCTTAATGACCACACTGCTCTTCATTTGGGTCCTCTCTTATAACAATGGATGTGTGTTGTCAGGGTTTAAAAATAGCAGGAAAATCTCTCGATGCCGCAATGTAGAGGAGACCGTCCGACATAGAGTAGTTATAGGGAAATGGCGAGACCCTCTCATTTATCTTCTGGTGGATAAAGGAATAGATCCTATCTGCCTGCTCAGGGCTCATCCCTTTCTCAGTCTCATAAAAATAGCCTAATGTCATGTCATGTACTGCCGGGGCCTTTATCTCTTTGATCCCGTATTTAATGGGTGACTCCATTATAGGGGTACCTTTCTGAAGGTCGAAAAGGCAGGGAAGACATGAAAAACCCTTGGAATCGAGAAGCCTCTCATTCTCCATAACAAAGAGGAATGTCTCCTTTGCCTCCTCCTCTGTTTCTGATGGAAATCCGACTATGATATAGAGATGCAGTGCTATGCCTGTATCAAGGCAATCGTTAACGATCCTCCTTATTTCCCCGGTAGATGTTCCCTTGCCCATCATGTCAAGCACCCTCTGGGAAAAGGACTCCAATCCGAAAACAAGCTTTAGGCATCCGGCTTTGGACATATTTTCCAGGAGTTCTTTTGTAAGTTCTTTTTCAAATCTAACACCGCACGTCCATCTTATGTCTATCCCCTCTTCTATCACCTTCTCAGAAATCTTTCTCAAGGTGGGGATCGGGACACACTCATCGGAAAAGAAAAAGAAATTGGTATCGTATTTCTTCCTTAAGGTTGCAAGATCCTCCATTATCTTATCTGTAGGTCTTGGTCTGTATGTGAGGTGATCTAAATGGAGATTGCAGAATGCACACCTCCTCCAGTAGCATCCCCTTGATGTCTGGAGTGGAAGGACGAGCTTGGGCGCAAGATAGAGACGCAGCGGAAAACCATCGTAATCAGGGGTGGGGAGATCCTTTGGATCTTCAATGTGAAAAGACTCGTTGATGTATGTATGTCCATCCTTCCTGTATACCAGATTGGGAACAGCCTTAAAATCCCTTTTCCCGTCAAGTTCCTCAACAAGCCTCAATAGCGGATATTCTCCTTCAAATAAAATAAAGCTATCCACCAGGGTGAACAGCCTTTCAGCTACCGTTGGTATAATATCCATAAATTTCGTAAAGATGCTTCCCCCTACTGTTATATGGATCTCCGGCGCCATCTTCTTAATAAGATATGCCAGGGTTAATCCGGGAATCATCTGAGACGTAGCAGTAATCGAGATGCCGACCAGACCAGGAGACTCTTTGACTATTGACGGCACAATATGTTCCTTAAATAGCCAGAAAAATGGGTTTTCTTTCTCGTCAGCAACAGCGGCTAATATATCAGCAGATGAATAGACGGAATAGCGCATCTGGTTGTCTACCAATGTCACTGAAGAGGGATGATATGCGGCAAGTATGCTCTCCATCCAATTATCGATGACCTTAAGAGAGTCAAGGTAGCAATCCATGTCGTAAAACATCCCTGTCCTTAAATTAACCTTGGCCAGGGGAAGCTTATTTGCAAGTCCAGGGAGGGCATATACCGCAGATTTCATTCTTCGGCCCCTCTCATCATTTACCCCCGACTTAAGCTCAGCCGCCATATTTTTGTAGAGCGGGCTCATCTTCTCATGGTCCAACAAAATCTCTAATGTCTCGATGTTCAGATCCCGCTGAATTACATCTATGCCGGCCCTCCTCAGATATGCAGTCAGGGATGGTATGCTAAGGTATGGCTGTGATGGTATCCAACTTGGCGGGAATGTCAAAACTACCTTCATAATTAAACCCCTATGCTGACCTGTCAACTATGTTTAAATTAAGATAGACTATGAATTCTATATTCGAGCCATTAGGTTGTCAAGGTCTTTACGGCTTTCGATTTTTTTAAGGGCTTCGTTAATCTGCATGAGTATGGACAGGACAAGGGTCTTATCAAACATACACTCCCTCTTTTTCTATGCGTTCTTTAAGAAAAGGGTTTATCTCTCAAGTATGTCGTATTTCTCAGCAAAGTTCTGTTTGAAGTCGCGCAAAATGGCAAGCTCCCCTTGAATGGGAGGGAATAAGAGGTCTTCCTCTCCCTCAGGGAGAGGGCTGAGGTGAGGGTGGTATACATTATCCTTTCTGCAATTCCTGCCGTATTCTTTTAACCCGCACAAACACCGGAGATCCCTACTTAAGCAGACACAATTTTACCTGCAA
>CAZYNY010000153.1:0-5554 GCA_964648095.1 uncultured Nitrospirota bacterium
CTTCTTTCATCAGCCAAGCTGGGAATACTGACGGCATCACTTATAGCAGGGATTGCAGGGTTGATCTTTCTCAAAAAGGTTTCTACTTTACCAAAAGAAGAGGCAGGCACCCCTCCCCGAGCCATTCAGGGAGGGGGCTAAAGGATTACTCTACCCCCAATAATTCCTTCGGATAGAGGATGACCTCTATCCTCCTGTTCTGTTCTCTTCCCTCTTTTGTATCATTGGAGGAGACAGGGTGATACTTAGAATATCCGGAAGCAGACATTACATTGGGATCTACGCCTCCCTTTGAAAGATATTTCACCACCTGGCTAGCCCTTGAAGTAGAAAGGTCCCAGTTTGTGGGAAACTTATCAATGAGATTTGGCCCGATCGGTTTATTATCGGTATGCCCCTCGACCCTTATTTCCCTGTTCTTTACATCCTTTAATACAGCGCTTAACCTATCCAATAGTTCTTTCCCTGAGTTAGATATTTTATCAGAGCCTGAGTCGAATAGGATCTTTTCCATGATTTTAAGTGACAAGCCTTTCTTCAGCATTTCAACCTTAATATTTCCCTCTTCCACCTCTTTCTTTAGCTTTCCAAGAAGAGACTCATAAGTCAACCTAGTCTCTTCAAGCTCCTTCTCTTTTCTTTTAGCTTCTGCCGCTGCCCTCTCTGCTTCTGATAAAATATTCCCCGTCTTTGACTCCAGTTCAGCAATTCTTTTTTCTGCCACCTTCTTTTCCTCTTCAAGCCGGGCCATCTGATTCTTAAGGCTATTTATGGCCTCGATATTCTTTGCCTTTTCGATCTCTAAGACAGATATAGATTCCTTTGTCCGGTCAAGTTCGGAAGAGAGCCCTTTTTTTTCTGAGGTTAAATTAGAGATCTCAGATAATAGGCCCTCTATCTTCCCTTTTAGCCCTCCATTTTCCGTTTTCTCTGCGGCAAGTTCAGAGCGGAGTCCATCTATCTCTGATGAGAGACTGGCGATCTTCTCCTGGGCCTCTTTCTCTTTTGATCTTAGCTGATCTATCTCGGACGATAACCCCTCAGCCCTCTTTCTTGCCTCATCCCTCTCAGCAGAGATCCTCTCTATCTCTGCCATAGATTTCCCAACCTCACCTTTTGCTGCCTCCTTAGCCGTCTCAAGATCCCTGTTTAAGGCGTTGATGGCGGCGGATAGCTCATCTATCTTTCCGGCTGCATCGGCCTTTTCTGTCAGCTTTGATGTCAGGTCAGCGACCTCAAGTTTAAGATTATCTATCTTCCCTTTTAGCCCATCCTTTGACGTTTTTTCTGTAGCAAGGTCAGAGCGGAGTTGATCTATCTCTGATGAGAGACTGGCGATCTTCTCCTGGGCCTCTTTCTCTTTTGATCTTAGCTGATCTATCTCGGACGATAACCCCTCAGCCCTCTTTCTTGCCTCATCCCTCTCAGCAGAGATCCTCTCTATCTCTGCCATAGATTTCCCAACCTCACCTTTTGCTGCCTCCTTAGCCGTCTCAAGATCCCTGTTTAAGGCGTTGATGGCGGCGGATAGCTCATCTATCTTTCCGGCTGCATCGGCCTTTTCTGTCTCCAGTTTTTCTACCTTGGCTTTCTGTTCTGAAAGCTGGCTATTTAATGATGAAACCCTTTCATTTAGGGCCGCATTCTTCTTCATCTCATCCTGAAGAGCTGCCTTTGTCGACTCTGTCTCCGCTACCTGGGCAAGATATTTGCTCTCTGCAACACAACCGGACAGTATCAGCACGGGAAGCAAGAAAAAAGAAAAGAAATAAAAGAAACAAACATTATTTCTCCTCATGGCATCCTCCTGCTAAAGATTAATTTATTGTTAAAGGATTGGCCGGTAATATATCACATAAAATCTGGCATGACAACCCTGATGTTTGTATTTACTTGATTTTATTAAGATTTTATATTTTGAGGAAGGGGTTAGTTTGCATCTTATGATTTGCAGCTTCAAATCCTGCTGCCTTTGATTAGAGAAAGAAAAACAAAAATATTGTAGCCGAAAAATGAAGGGTGCTAGAATTATCATATGGATTCTGTTACACACACACTTGTAGGTGTAGGTATGGCAAATGCCTTTTTTAAAAGGCGTATTGGCGCGCCGGCTGTCACTATTCTGGCGCTGGCCTCCAATCTGCCTGATATAGATGCCATCGTGCATTTCTCCGGTGATCCGACTGCCGTCTTGCTTCGCCGCACCTTTGGGCATTCGATATTTACAGTGTCTATATGGTCACTTGTCCTGGCTATTATCCTGAGGCGGTTTTATCCAAAGATTAAGCTTATGACCCTCTTCGGTTTAGTGCTGCTGGGCGCATCAATTCATCTATTTTTTGACCTTGTAAACTCCTTCGGGGTAGTACTCCTCTGGCCATTCTCCGATTGGCGGCCAGAGCTTGCCATCATCTTTATAATTGATCTGTTCCTAACTGGTATATTGGCCGTCCCCCTGTTGCTATATCTCATCCCATCTATGAGGTGGCAACTGGAGTTGCTATCACGGATAGCCATGATATGTACCCTGGCCTATGTCGTATTTTGCGGTGCAAACCGCATAATGGCAAGGCGGGCATTGGCAACCGAGATAGATTACCAGAGAAATATCCCGGATTATGTCTATGTCTTCCCGGAACCCCTCGGCCCTCACCGCTGGCGAGGTGTAATGAGATATGGTGATACCTATAAGGTTTATCATATCTACTCCTTGTCCGGCCGGATAGAACTAAAAGATGAGGTTGAGACAAAGAAGGATAATCCATATGTGATACGCGTAAAGGATACCAATCTTGGCCGGCGCCTGGTCTGGTTCTTCAAGGCCCCTGTCTGGAGTGTAAAGGAGGATCATCAGGAGGGGAGAACTCCTGCCGGCAGTCCTATCGAGGTTGGTGTATACGATATTCGATTCAGGTCTATTGTGATTGGCCGGGAAGCGCCCTTTGATTACAAGTTCCGTGTCTATGAGGATGGCAGGGTGGAGCTTATAGGGAAGTAATCCGTTTTAAGTTAGTTTCCTTAGATTACACCTATGGCTATCATAATTGCCCTTTCTATTTCATTCATCTTTTCGTCACTTATCTTGCCTGCAAAAGGACCCATTATAAGGAAGGATTTGTCTATTGTAGTTACCTGCTCACATTTAGCCATGGATGCCTTTGATAGGCCACCTTCTCCTTCTCGAAGTAAAACATGGGTAGGAGCAGGCCGCAGGGTTGTTGACAGAGGAACGACGATTATATCGTTGGCTAATCTATTTCGGATATCTAAGGAGACTACCAGGGCGGGTCGATTCTTAATATCCTTAGGTTTTGATGGCAGATTGACTAAATATATTTCTCCTCTTTTGGGATTCTCAATCATTCCATGATCTCTTTGCGCTTTCTGTTGCTATCTTTGCCCATTCATTATTTTCTTTTTTCTCCTTTTTTGTTAGAGAAAGATAATAGGCCTCAATATCTTTTTCAATCGCCTTTTTTTTAGCCTTCTGCAGTGAATCCCGGAGCATTTCTTCCATTACCTGACTTCTAGGGGTCCCCTTTTCCTTTGCAATTTCATCTATTTTATTAACCAGATCCCCGCTGATTGTTACTGTCAGTTTCTCTTTGCGCATGGTACTCGTAGATGACATAATTAACCTCCTTTCAGCCTTACTAATTATAAGATAATCAGTGGTTTAATTGCAATAAAATTCAGGATGACTTCGCCGGATTGTGATGCCAGCCTCAGGTGCTTGCGAGACAAAGGGGGAGCCACACGGAAATGGAGACTATCGCCATGGAATGAGCAATGTCCTGAAATTCTATTATGGTACGATGCGAAAAAGAAGTTTCTGGTAAGCGACTTTTGCAGGAAGTACCGCTGCCACATCAGATCCTATGCCGCGTTCTTGTACTTCTTTTCGAGCAGTTGGTCCAGAAAGACACCTAAAATCCTACTGTCTGTTTTGGTGCTAACCGATTCGAAAATCCTGACCCGTTAGCCAGCCCATAACATAGCCAGTCCAGAATATTGACTAAGCCTATCGATCGTGATATCGTAAAATCAAATCTTATCGATGGAGGCATTTACAATGCAAAGAGTTAAAGTTTCTCCAAAATTTCAAGTTGTTATCCCTAGATCAGTAAGGGAGTCTCTACATCTTCGTCCTGGACAAAAAATGCAAGTTATTGAATATGAAGGACGAATCGAGCTTATCCCTGAACGTGATATCTCAGAACTGCGTGGGTTCCTCAAAGGTATAAATACCGAATTCAAAAGAGAAAAAGATAGGGTATGAATATTGTCGATTCCTCCGGCTGGCTTGAATATTTCGCAGACGGACCTAATGCTAGGCATTATCAGCAGCCATTGAAAGATATCGCTTCTCTTATTGTTCCGGTGGTAACTATCTATGAAGTATTTAAAGTCGTTCTCCGGGAATCTGATGAGAACGAAGCCCTTCAAGCTGCTGCGGCCATGCAGAAGGGTACGGTAGTAAACTTGACGGTCAATCTTGCCATCGCTGCCTCGAAACTGAGTTTACAGCATAGGCTGCCGATGGCAGACTCTATTATTCTTGCAACAGCACAGGCATTCAACGCTACAATCTGGACTCAGGATTCAGACTTCAAAAACATATCTGGGGTGAAATTATTCTCAAAAAATATGAGGAGTGAAAGGTAAGCCAGGGCTAAGATCGGCAAATAGCAGAAACAGATGAAGGCAGAAAGGCTAAATAAAATAGATCCGAAGGAGATCTTCAATCCTGTCCTCTTTTGGGATGCAGACGAAATAGATATAGAAAGGAATGCAAGCTATATTATCGCCCGGATACTGGACTATGGCGATGAAAAGGACATCAAGCTATTAAGGGAAATATATCCCGATAAAAAAATTATTGAGGTTGTAAGAAAAAGTCGTGTATTAATGCCTCAGACCGGAAAATTTTGGGCGATCTATTTCAATATTCCCCTTATGGAGATAGCATGTTTGAGAGCGTACTACCAGAAGAAGCCATTGGAGTAGTGAATAACCTTGCATCAAAGCTAGACGATTTTTATCTGGCCGGTGGGACAGGACTTGCGCTTCAATTAGGGCATAGAAGATCAGCCGATTTAGACTTTTTCACACAGGAACTCTTTAATGCTGATATCCTTTCAGAGCGCATCTATCCTGATAAGGTCTTTTTTGTGAGTGAAGGGACAATCCACTGCGAACTAAAGAAGGTAAAGCTTTCATTCCTCTATTACAAACAGCCACTTATCTATCAACCGATTCCCTGGCGGGGCCTGAAGATCGCTGACTGGAAGGATATAGTCGCTGAAAAGTTTAAGGCTATATCACAGAGGGGGACAAAAAAGGATTTTTATGACCTTTATGCGGCGTTGCAGATGAGATTATCCATTAAGGATGCCTGCGATATCTTTAAGTCAAGGTTCTCATCATCGGGCATTAATATGTACCATGTCTTAAAAAGTATTACCTTTTTCGAGGATGCCGAGAGCGAACCATCACCAATGTTAATTGCAAAAGGTGAGGATTGGGAGTGGGTAAGGGTGAAAAAATTCTTCGA
>CAZYNY010000154.1:0-544 GCA_964648095.1 uncultured Nitrospirota bacterium
CCACCTATCAATCCAAACCAAATCGAGATAGCCGTAATACGAGGGAGAAGCTCGCGCCTCTTCCCCAAAAAATAGATCTGTGCAGCAGGAAATCCCAGATTCCCAAACATAACGGCCAATGAAGTTAACACACTCGAAATAGTGAAAATCCCTTTACCCGATGGACCTAGATGTCTTGCAATCATTATACTATTCATGATTCCAATAATAATCGTGGCAACTTGCGTAATAAATGTTAAAGAAACGCCTTTCAGAAACCTCAATTAGCCACCCATATGCTCGTTGATCAATATGCCTAATATCTTGCGAGAGGCCCTCGCAGCTCCATAACAGTCTTTGAAGGAACGATCCTGCTCAAAGGTTTCACAGGAAAAGATCGCCTCTAAAACCCTCTCTCGATCCATCCCTACCACCCTATTCCATCCGCTCTCTACCGTCTCGACCCATTCCGTCTCATCCCGCAAGGTGATGCAAGGTACTTTAAAGAAGTAGGCCTCTTTTTGTACTCCCCCTGAATCGGTCAGAATGATCCGGGCATGTTTCT
>CAZYNY010000154.1:554-1069 GCA_964648095.1 uncultured Nitrospirota bacterium
TCACGAGCTTGCCGACGATTATGGAATCAGGTTTGTTGACCTTAACAAGGATGAGCATGTCAAGATAGGATACCGGTGGGATGATCCTTAATCCATTCCAATCCCCCGTGAAAAGGGTATACCTTTGTAAGACTCTCTTTGTCCGGGGATGAAGGGGCAGCACCACCGGACGGTCCAGGGACGCCAGCGTAGCCAGAATAGAGGCCAGGCGCTCCGGGTCCTCGGTATTCTCCTGGCGATGGAGCGTGAAAAGAAAATAACGCTTGGGCTGAAGCTTCAAGCGATCCAGGATGCTCGACTTCTCTTCCGCCCACTTCAAATGATACAAGACCGAATCGTACATCACATCCCCGACATGATAGACCCCCCGGGTTATTCCTTCCCTCCTTAGGTTCTCAACGGCCCGCTCCGTTGGACAAAACAAAAGGCTTGAGACATGGTCCGTGATAACCCGATTGATCTCCTCCGGCATTCTTCGATTAAAGCTGCGCAGCCCAGCCTCTACGTGGACCACC
>CAZYNY010000154.1:1079-5453 GCA_964648095.1 uncultured Nitrospirota bacterium
GCCACGGCCCCGGCCAGGATCGAATTGGTGTCTCCATATACGAACACCCAATCTGGCCTCTCCTCCAGCAAGACCCTTTCGATCTTTTCCAGCATCATCCCCGTCTGCTTCCCATGGGGCTCAGAGCCCACACCCAGGTGGTAGTCCGGCTTGGGAATCTCCAGCTCGTCGAAGAAAATCCTGGACATATTATCATCATAATGCTGGCCGGTATGGACCAGGATCTCCACGATCCTCGGCCGAACCTTTGCCGCCCTGTTATGCAGGGCAATTGCCTTTGAGATCATCGCGGCCTTGACAAATTGAGGGCGAGCCCCAACCACCGTCACTATCTTCATAGCCCCATTGCTCATCTCTCCTTCGAGCGGTTCGATCTTCTTGTTCCGATATTGCTTAATTCCCCCCTCACGTTACCTCCACTCCTTTTGATTTCACTTCATCCTCAATAAAGGTCCCGATCTGCTCTGCTGCAAACTCTTCCTGAGTAAGTCCTAGTATTCCCATCGGTTTTTTTATCCCCATTCTTGCGCGACCAAGAAGACACAATCTCTCCCAAAGGCCCATATTCTTAAAATCATTGGACACTACAACCAAATCTAAGTCGCTATCTTCTTTGCCTATTCCAGAAGAATGAGAACCATAAAGGAAAATTTTTTTAATCTCGATCCCCATGGTTTCAAGTTTCTGTTTATATTCTCTTATAACAAGATAAATTTCCTTATCCATTGAAAGACCTCTCTGGTTTTTATTAAAATAAATTCAGCCCTTTCCCGTGAAAAATCCTTGAGCATCCTTTGAAAGTCTGTCGGATATCTTGTAACCACACTCAGATTGCTAATTTCTACAAGAAATTCTTCCATCTCTCTATCCAGAAATAGCATGGAAATTCCTAGTAAATATTCTAAGTCGTGGGTTTTAGGTGGGGTTTTACTAGTAATTTCTTGGATTTTTGCCTTCAATGCTTTCTCTAAAGCAAGATGACACATAAAGACTGTATAGATATACCTGCCTGTATTAAACATATGCGCAGCGGTCTCTAAATCATACTGAGCAGAATCCAACCAGTTTTTGACTTCCTCTCTCATCGCTCGGCTCAGCAGGTCTTGGTTTTTTGGACAGTGTTCCTCTGAACAACACTGCTTTCTTTGAGGACATCCGCCTCAAGTCCACCTCGGCTCCCCGGGCCGAACAGGCGGCACCACCACTCGAAGCTCAGCAGGCTCCAGATCAGCAGCCGGTGGTTCGCCCGCCCCGAGACGTGGTCTTCGAGGGCCCTCTCGATATATCTCCTTTGGATGAACGCCAGCAGGAGGCTATCCTGGGAGAGCAGCATCTCCCAAATGTAGTCCATCAGGTTGACCCGGTACCAGGATTGATCCGGGGCGCTGAAGCCCTGCTTGCGTTTTTTCAAGATCAGCTCGGGCAACGTCCCCTGCATGGCCTTGCGGAAAATGTATTTGCCGGCCATGTTCTCATCGGGGTGCCAGGCGTAGTTGATCAGGTATCTCCTGGGGATCCTCTTATTTATGATATAGGTTTTTGAAAAACCCAATGTCTTTGAACTACACTCACTCGATCGAAATCTAAGTCATCAGAAGCGATATCCTGAATTCCAAGTCGCATCATTACACTAATATGGAGTGCATCCCTTGGCAGAATAGCATAATCTTCAATATATCCTAGCATTGAGTAAAAATCGCCTCATTTTTAATTCAAAATCATACTCTTCTACTTTTTCCTGTCCAAGACATCCCTTTAATTCTTTTATTTTTTTTATTTCCTCTTCAATTCTTTTTTCTTTTGAAAAGATTCGAATTTCCCCTTGGACAATTTCCATTTCGAGTTCATCGCCAATTTCAGCCTCTGCGATCATTGCTTCAGTAATGAGGAGCTCCTTTTTCTTAAGTATAAGCGACTCTCGATGCATTATTTCCTCCTATTTAACTTTTAAATATTGAGATAAGCAGGGACTTCTGATGGCAGTCCCTTAATCCCTTCAATAATGTGTTGCTGATAGGTTTGTGTTGTCATACACATTCCCTCCTATAAAGATAATATAGCTGTTTTCTCAAGCTTGGTTAAATTCTCGACAGTCGTAAGTTCTTCTAACCTATTGAAATTATTTATGTTGAAAAAGGAACCATGTCATTCCCGCGAAAGCGGGAATCCAGTGTATTTTCAAGGAGATATAAGAACTGGATGCCGGATCAAGTCCGGCATGACATGAGAACTTACGACTCACGAGTTAAATTATTCAGGGTTAATTTTAGAGACAATCCTATGGCTCCCCGGGCCGATCAGGCGGCACCACCACTCGAAGCTGAGCAGGCTCCAGATCAGCAGCCGATGGTTCACCCTCCCCGAGACGTGGTCTGCGAGGGCCCTCTCGATATATCTCCTCCGGATGAACTCCAGCAGCAGGCTGTTCCGGGAGAGCAGCGTCTCTCGGATATAATCCATCAAATTGATCCGGTACCAGGACTGGTCCGGGGGGCTGAACCCCTGCTTGCGTTTTTTCAAGATCAGCTCGGTTATATTACTTCGATAGTATATGCAGTAATCCAAATATCAATCTGATTAAACCTTTCTTTCAAGATTTCTTTGTATTCCCTAAAAAACCTTCTATTTTCTTCGTTATCCTCCACATCGAGGCGTATACGCAATAACTTGTCTATATAGAGTGTTCCCTCATAAATCCATCTCCCTGTGGTATGAACAGTATCCGTTGTATCTGCCCCAAATTTATCCACTAATTCGCAGTGAGTTTGGTCAAATTTCTCTCTTTCAATTTCTGGTCCATCATTATATGCCAATGGTAATAGTATCTCGTAACGTCTTATATACATCCATAATTTCCTCTTGTGTTAGTATATGATATGATATGCCAGCATTGTCAATAATTTTTAAATCTTCATCCGATATTTCATAAACACCATTACGAAAACCTCTTACTTGTCCTTTTGTTGCTAATTCATAGTAACCATTGATGCGATCTTTATCAGTTGGGAATTTGATTCTAATCATAGCATGTAATCCTTTTATACCTTTCAAAATTACCTCGAAAACGTCCTGCCCTCGCGTGAAGAGTTGCAAAAACCCGGATGACCAGAACGCGCATCCCGAAGAGAAGACAGGCTCCACCAGGCCAAGCGATGCACAAGCGATGGTCCGATTCTGGGCAAATAAATCCTGCACCCAAGCCGTGCCCGCCTCTTGACAGTAACGTTTGACCCATGCACTGGCGTCAAGATAGAAAAAGATCACCGACGGTCCTCTACCAGCAGCCTGGAAGCAGGGATACCCTTACTTTGGATGGGTACGACCACGTGAAAAGCTCCGACTCCTTCCGCAGGAACCTTGAAGATCGGATCACTTGCAAGCCGCTTCAGAGTCAGCGAAACGTCGCTTTTCTTCCGAAGGCATTGGGCGAACTCCAAGACCCGGCGAGCTTCCTGATCGCTCAATAGTTCGATCGTGTTGTGCAGCGATTCTTTGATCGAGCTCATAACTGAAACCTCCAATGATCAATAACACTTCTTCTTATAGACAAGCTATGTTAGAGTTCGGTTGACTATCCTTTGAACCTATACGTCCTGGAGCAGTTGAGCTCCTCCATACGGTATCATAAAGCCATCCCTTCCTCCTCGATAAAGTCATGGATCAGAGGTCCGTCTCGCCCTTTCTGAGGTCCAGGCTCCATAAGAATAGGGCACCAACTCCGCCTCCGGAGCTGTTGGGCTAGTACAGCTCGGCGGAAGTCTTTCGCCTGTTTTCCACCAACCACAGGCTGCGATTGTCCATGAAAAACCGGCGAAGAATTTCCGCCAACGTGTACTAGCCCCGTCACGTTACCTCCACCCCTTTTGCTTTCACTTCATCCTCAATAAAAGTCCCGCCCTGTCCTGCAGCAAACTCTTCCTCCGTAAGTCCCAGTATTTCCATCGGTTTTTTTATCCCCATTCTTGCGCGACCAAGAAGGCACAATCTCTCCCAAAGATCTATATCCTTAAAATCATCGGACATCACAACCAGATCTAGGTCGCTATCTTCCTTGCCTCTTCCAGAGGAATGAGAGCCATAAAGAAAAATTCTATTAACCTTGATCCCCAAAGCTTCAAGTTTCTGTTTATATTCTCTTATAACGAGATAAATTTCTTTATCCATTGAAATACCTCTGCGGAATCCAACCAGTTTTTGACTTCCTCTCTCATCGTTCGGCTCATCAAATCTTGGCTTTGGGGATAGGGTCCTTTTGGACCATGCCGCCCTCATTGATCGCATCCGCCAAAGATCCGCCCCGGCTCCCCCGGGCCGAACAGGCGGCACCACCATTCGAAGCTCAGTAGGCTCCAGATCAGCAGTCGGTGATTGACC
>CAZYNY010000155.1:0-5360 GCA_964648095.1 uncultured Nitrospirota bacterium
CGCTTCTTGCTATGGCATTGCAGGATATGGGTTATAAGGCAAGGTCATACACGGGAAGACAGGTGGGGATTATTACTGACAGCGCCCATACAAAGGCCAGGATAGAGAGGATAACCGCAGAGCGGGTCCTTGAAGCCCTTACAGAGGGTATTATCCCCATTGTGGCAGGATTCCAGGGTATAGATGAGAAGTCTGATGTGACAACCCTTGGCCGCGGTGGATCGGATACAACTGCTGTAGCCCTTGCAGTTGCGTTAAAGGCGGATCTCTGCGACATATACACAGATGTTGACGGGGTATATACAACGGATCCGAATATAGTCCCATCTGCAAAGAAGATAAAGAAGATCTCCTACGAGGAGATGCTGGAGATGGCAAGCCTGGGCGCCAAGGTACTTCAAACCAGGGCAGTTGAATTTGCCATGAAGCATAATGTCCCCGTTGGGGTAAGATCAAGTTTTAATGAAAATTCCGGAACGCTCGTTACCAGGGAGGAAAAGGATATGGAGCAGGTGTCGGTGTCTGGTGTTACCTATGACAAAAACCAGGCCAGGATCACAATTATCGGTGTACCGGATAAACCGGGTATAGCCTACAAGATCTTCGGTACTGTAGCAAATGAGAATATCGTAGTTGATATGATCATACAGAATACAGGGCAGGGGGGTCTCACAGACATCTCTTTTACCGTACCGGGAACAGATATGGATAAGGCGGTGAAGATTGTGAAGGAGATGATAGCGGGTATCGGGGCAAAGGGGGTTGAGGTAAAGGACGAGGTCAGCAAGGTCTCCATTATAGGTGTCGGCATGAGATCCCATTCCGGTGTTGCAGCCAAGATGTTTGGCACGCTTGCAAAAGAGGGGATAAATATCATGATGATATCGACATCAGAGATAAAGATATCCTGTATAATCGACTCAAGATATACTGAACTTGCGGTCAGAGCGCTCCATGATTCATTTGAGCTCGGGAGATGATCGGGGGTAGTTTATGTATCGCGTTGAGATCTATGATACAACCCTCAGGGATGGGGCACAGGCTGAGGATGTCTCCTTCTCTGTTGAGGATAAATTAAGGATCTCCCAGAGACTGGACGATCTGGGCGTCCACTATATTGAAGGCGGCTGGCCGGGTTCAAATCCAAAGGATATGGAGTACTTCAGGGAGATAAAGAAGCTCGATCTGAAGACCTCAAAGGTAGTGGCCTTTGGTTCAACAAGAAGGGCAACAAACAGGGTTGAGAATGATCCTGTCACCAGGTCCCTCCTTGATGCTAAGACCGAGGTAATTACCATATTCGGCAAGAGCTGGGACCTGCATGTCTCAGATGCCTTAAGGATTTCTTTCAAGAAGAACCTGGAACTTATTTCAGATTCTATCTCCTATCTTAAATCAAAGAAGAGAAAGGTCTTCTACGACGCAGAACATTTCTTTGACGGCTACAGGTCCAATCCGGAATATGCAATTAAGACGCTATTGTCAGCAGAGGCCGCAGGCGCAGATACTATCATACTCTGTGATACCAATGGCGGCACTATGCCCTGGTATGTAGAGGAGGTATTTGAGAAGGTCCGGAATGAACTTAGGTGTCCGATAGGGATACATGCCCATAATGATTCAGATATGGCAACGGCAAATACACTTGTTGCAGTCAGAAAGGGTGCCTCCCAGGTGCATGGGACAATAAACGGTTTCGGGGAGAGGTGCGGAAATGCAAATCTCTCATCAATAATCCCTGACCTCAAGGTCAAGATGAATATAGACTGTATATCGGATGAAAAGTTAAGGCACATAAAAGAGGTATCCCATTTTGTCAACGAGATAGCAAATCTCCCTCACCAAAAACATCAGCCCTATGTGGGTGAATCCGCCTTTGCGCATAAGGCAGGGGTGCACATTGACGCGGTGGGGAAGAACCCGGTTACATACGAGCATATTCCACCTGAGCTTGTCGGTAACAGCAGAAGGATCCTGATCTCTGACTATGCGGGCAGGAGCAGCCTCCTTAAAAAGGGTGAGGAGTACAACATATCTTTAGAGAAGGAAGGCCCTGAGGTTGCCTCGATCCTCCATAAGCTAAAGGGCCTTGAAAGCCAGGGTTATCAGTTTGAAGGGGCAGACGGATCCCTGGAGCTCCTGATGAAGAGGGCAATTGCAGGACATAAGAGGTCTTTTGATCTGGTAGGTTTCCGGGTAATAGTAGAGAAGAGGAGGGAGGATGAAGATCCTATATCCGAGGCTACCATTATGGTAAAGGTTGGGGGGGCAGTCGAGCATACTGCAGCAGTTGGAAACGGCCCTGTAAATGCCCTTGATAACGCCTTAAGGAAGGCCCTGGAGAAGTTTTATCCCGATTTGGCGGATGTAAAATTATTGGACTATAAGGTGAGGGTGCTTGCTGCAAATAAAGGCACGGGATCGAAGGTGAGGGTACTGATTGAATCCGGTGATATGGAGGGGAAATGGGGTACGGTCGGCGTGTCTGAGAATATCATAGAGGCGAGTTGGCAGGCGCTTGTTGACAGCATAGAGTATAAACTGCTCAAGGGCAAAAAGAAAAAGCCGGAAAAATCATGCTAGAGGAAGAGGGGATAATAGTTGATCTGGTTGACGGCAAGGCAGTAGTGAAGGCACATCGAAGCGGTATGTGCAACAGTTGCACTGCATCAAGGAGCTGTCATAGTGAAGGCGAAAAGGATATGATCATAGAGGTCAGAAATCCTGTCAATGCAAAGCTTGGACAGCGGGTTAAGATCGCCCTGTCATCGGGGTCTGTTATATATGCATCAATTATTATCTATCTTGTCCCGTTAATATCTCTTTTTATAGGAGCCATCACAGGAAAGTGGGTTGTGATAGGTCTTAATTATTCTATAAACCAGGAGTTATCTGAGGCGGCCTTTGCTATTGTTTTTTTAATTGCCTCCTTTCTCATTATAAGGGCTTGCAATAAAAGGGCTGAGGGAAACCCTGATTTTATACCGGTTATAACAGAGATCCTGGATGGGAATGTCCAGAGTCATTAATACCAATTCGCATTCAACAGGATACCAAGGCGGCGAGGAGGCATGAAGAAGGCTGAGGTTGAGGCTAAGAAGTTCCTAAACCTTAACCTTGACCTCAACCTGTTTTTTCCAGGTAGCCGAATGAAGGCAAATTGGTATAAAAAGATTTTTTACATACTTGCCTTTATATCCTTTATATCGCTCTCATGCGAGAAGGAGGAGCAGATATCTAGGGTATCGCTTGATGAAACGGGGCCTGGTCTCAAATCAGAGGAGGAGAATGAAGGGGTCCCTGCGATGGATCTTGTATTGGTTGAGGCGGCCTTTGTCAAGGCAGCCAGGTCAGCCATGCCCGCTGTGGTTAATATCAGTACAATACAGGCAGTCAGGAATTCTGAAGTTAATCAGAAAAAAGGGAGCGGGAATTTTTTCTATGATCTTTTTACTTTTAATCCCTTTGGTCAATTACCGGATATTGAATATAGAGAGAAGAGCCTCGGATCCGGATTTATCGTTAAGAGCGATGGATATATCCTGACGAATAACCATGTCATTGCCGAGTCGGATAAGATTAATGTACGGCTTGCCGACAAGAGGGAGTTCGAAGGGAAGGTCATAGGTAAAGATATAAAGACAGATCTGGCTCTACTTAAGATCTCATCAGAAGAAAAATTCCCTACAGTAGCCTTCGGGGACTCGAGTAAACTGGAGGCAGGGGAATGGGCCATTGCAATAGGGAATCCATTTGGCCTTGACAGGACAGTAACCTTTGGTGTGATCAGCGCAACGGGAAGATCTAATCTGGGTTTGATAGACTATGAAGACTATATCCAGACAGATGCGTCAATAAACTTCGGCAACAGCGGAGGGCCCCTTCTTAATATTAAAGGGGAGGTAATCGGGATTAATACCGCGATTATCTCCTCGGGGCAGGGAATAGGGTTTGCCACCCCGATAAATAGCGCCAGGGCATTTATGGAGGGACTTGTATTCAACGTCAAGATAAAGAAGGGATGGATCGGGATAGGTATCAAATCAATATCATTTGATGCCGTTGGGATAGGGTATCAGATTAAGAGGACGGGTTTGTTAGTAAAGAGCGTATTAGATGATAGTCCTGCTCAGAGGGCAGGGATCATGGCTGGAGATATTATAGTCGGTCTGAATAAGAACAGGTTAAATAGTATCAGCCAGTTCAAGAATATTGTGGAGGGATATGCAATTGGAGAGCCCATGAATCTGGATCTTATAAGGAATAAAGAGGTCAGGGATATTAAGGTAACCGTAGGGGAGGCAAGGTCAGATGGGATCTTTGACTAATCACAGAGGCCTATCCCTTGACATTATGGGAAGCCTATTGTATTTTATAGGCATTTGGTAACATCAATAAAGAGAGGAAATCCTGATGCGAAAGGCTGATATAGCCGGCGAGGTTAGTGAAAAGGTAGGTATCTCAAAGAGAGATGCAGAGGAGATTATTGATCTGGTCCTTGATACGATTAAGGCAAGACTGAAGAGTGGTGAGCAGGTAAAGATAGCGAGGTTTGGGAATTTTATCGTAAGGAACAAGCGGCCAAGGAAAGGAAGGAATCCCAGAACCGGGGAGGAGATAGGGATAACACCGAGGAAGGTTGTTACATTCAGGGCAAGCCATGTCTTTAAGGGCTATGTCAATGGACAAGAGGGGATCGCCAGAGGGGTTGAGCAATAAGGTTTCATCAGATGGTAAGCTTTTTTACAGGATAAGTGAAGTCAGTCGTATGACCGGTGTTAAGCCTTATGTCCTAAGATACTGGGAGTCAGAGTTTCCGACCCTTTCTCCAAGGAAGAACAGGGGCGGGTGGAGGCTATACCAGAAGAAGGACATAGAGATCATTCTTAACATTAAAGATATGCTTTACAAGGAAAGATATACGATTGAAGGGGTTAAAAGGAGGCTTTTGGGTAATAGATTTGATAAAGAAGATAGAGGGCTTGTTAAGAGACTAAAGAGGGAGCTCAAAGACATTCTAAATGGGATATCCTCCTAAAAATCACTCCTAATTATAATATTTTATTTAAGGAAGAGTCGGGGCGTAGCGCAGCCCGGTAGCGCACTCGCTTGGGGTGCGAGTGGTCGCTGGTTCAAATCCAGTCGCCCCGACCATAATAATTCCCTGAGTCTGCTTGCCGGTTTCAAGAACCCCCCAACGAGTTCTGCCTTAATAGTCTCTCTTCTGAGGCGTTATTTTTTTCGCTTAACATTTCTGGATAAATAGGAATATAATATACAAATTTTTTATTAGTTACAGGCAGTGATACCAATTCGCATTCAACAGGATACCAAGGCGGCGAGGAGGCATGAAGAAGGCT
>CAZYNY010000156.1:0-5308 GCA_964648095.1 uncultured Nitrospirota bacterium
AAAAGTACACTAAATGCGGACGAGGGGTGTCTCAAAGTCATTGACAGATTCCGAAAGGGTCCAATCGTTGGAATCAAAACTTGCGGAAGCTCGCCAAGTAGCCTTTACAACAAAGGGAAAACGTCTTGAATCCCATTATCGTTCTGTCGTTATTGAAAGGATAGGAGTGTTAGAGTCACTATTGCGGATCTTGCCTAACCAATCATCAGCAAATGTACTACAGCTTAAACGGGATATAAGGAGATTTTTTGCAGAAGCGGAAATCATGCTTGACATTAAAGGAGATCCACCACTCATAGTTCCTATGGAGGAGCCATTACTTCAGAAAGAGGTGCTTGATAAACTCTTGCCTCGATTGGAATCACTGTTTCCGGATAGAGCCAAGGAATTAATAAGGGCATACCATAATTCAATAGCTGGTGAAGATTTTGATACAGTATTTTCTGAAGCATTCAAAACGCTTGAAGAAATTGCACGCTCGCTAACTAAGGACACGTCATTCATCTTTGATAAAAAGAATCTAAATAAATATTATCCTGAATTGCATCCAACTATCCATGAAACGATGATTCGTCTTGCCGGTCATCGGGGTGATGAGGCTGGCCATGGTCGCTCTGCCCCTGATCCTCATGAAATCCGTTATCTCTTATTTTCAATCTGTAATATTGCACTTTTACTTTTAGATTATAATGATAAAAATGTTCCTTAATTAAGGTACGGCCTGATTAAGCCAAAAACTAATTAGGATATTATTTGTTAAACTATGCCGTTGGAGAATACTAATTGTATTTTTAAAAGAGTCTCAAGGCGGCATTAGCAGGAGATGCAAAGGATTCTTATTAACTAAACCGAGGAATAGTTATGGATACTTTTGTAGTCCGTTCGATATCCTGTGCTCTCATCAAATCTCGATGTATCACAATAACCGGCAAGATTAAAAGCCTTTCAATAGACAGAGGCAGAGAGCATTTCTTCATTGATTCGCTTAACACGTGTTTTTTTGTGTTAGCAATACTTACTTTTTTTGCTTTACACTTAATAGTTAATACATTTCTATCCATGATAGTATATATCTTAATCGTCTATCGACTGTACGAAGTTTTTGTATGTCAATCAAATGTCCTCTTCTTAACGGATCTCGAATATCGCGGTAATATATCTAACCCTGACACGCGTCGAATGATTGCGATTGCTATCATAAACTATGGCGAAGTGATTCTATGGTTTACCGCTTTATATTTTCTAAATGTTGATAGATTTGATTGTAAGTTTCCGGGTGCTTCACTTCATTCGCAAATGGGGGCGCTTTATTTTAGTTTTGTTGTTATAGGTACCCTTGGTTTTGGAGACATAACACCAAAAGATGGCATAGGAATGTTTCTTGTTACATGTGAACTCGCTCTTGGAATATTCTTTGCTATTTTAATTATATCCAGATATGTTGGCAGTATGCGATCCTTTGATCAGAATAACCCAGAAAGCACAACGGGAAACAAGAACGCATCCAACGGCGTATAACACATATGTACAGAACGACATGGGACTAACATATACCCTAAGAGAATAGGTGTCAATAGAATTTTCGCATAAAATAAAAATTCACCGATCGAAGTGGCTGCCTTATAATCTCTTGCGACACATCCAGCGTGAGGGTGTAGCTGTCTGATGAAGGCACAGACGAGGGCTTATCTGATTGAGCGAGAGAGCGTTTTTGCCATTCCCGATCCTCCTCCCACCGAATTATAGTATAATTAAATATGAGACCAATGATGCTTCCACAGACCAATATCCTGATCTATGACGCTGATTGCCGCCTATGTGTAATGGCAAAAAATATACTTGATAGGTGGGATATGTCCAAAAATATAGAATTCGTCCCTTTTCAGGATCAGGATGCATCTCATCTTCTCTGCGATCTCCATTCAACTTCCTGCCTTGATGCTATGAGGTTTATAGATAACGAGGGTTTTGTCTTGATCGGTGTAGACGCCTTGAGAGCAGTTCTATATAAACTGCCAGGAGGATTTATATTTTCAAGTATATTCCTCCTGCCTGGTACCTATTTTCTCGCTAAAAAGTCTTATTCATGGATCGCAAGGAACCGTTACCGGCTTTTTGGGGCTGTCAAATCTCATGGCAGATCTTATCCCAACTGTCAGCGCCGGGGAAACAGCAGGTTTAATCCATCCTCGACTAAAGAGATCTTAACGGGGAGCTTTCCTATGACCTCGCCGTCAACATGGACAGGTACAGGGTCATCGGATGAGACATAGATCTCCTTTCCCCTGATGTAAGCAATCTCCTCTGAATTGACAGGGTCTCCGGAAAGCACAGAAAGCCAGTATCTCAAAAAGGGTATGGTCTTGACATGCTTGAAAAGGCATAAAAGAAGTGATGGATCATCAAGGGAGATCGATTTAGCAAACTTAAACCTCCCTGCATTAGATTTCACTACAAGTCCATACTCACCCATATGCTCCTCCCCATCAATGATAAATCTTATCTTGGGGTGATTGTAGGCATAAAGCGTTTCGATCCCAGCAATGATATAGAGGATGACACCAAGCCTCCTCTTCAGCCCTTTATAGCTCCTGTCAACCCTCTCCATCATCAGGGCATCAAAGCCTATACCGGCCCCGACTACAAAATATCTTCCATTTGCAATTCCGAGATGGATCTTCCTTGAAGTGGTGTTAGCGAGCATTGATGCGGCCCTGACAGGGTTTAATGAAAGACCTAGCTCCCTGGCAAGGGCATTCCCTGTGCCCATCGGGATCACACCGAGCGCAGAGTCGGATCCCGCCATTCCATTTATAGTCTCATTAATAGTCCCATCGCCACCGGCAGATATAATAGTCTTGTAACCATCGGATACCGCCTGCCTGCTTAAGGCTGTTGCATCGCCCGGCCCCTTTGTGTAAGCCACTTCCATTCCTGGAAATATCTCTTTCAGTCTCCATACTACCTTATTAAGGCTCCACCCTTTCCACCCTGTTCCTGCCATGGGATTAGCTATAAGAAGGGTCTTATCCATTATTCCTTGTGAACACACTTGCACATAATTTTTCCCCTAGAACGATCAGATTTAGGGATGGCCGTTTTCGTCATGATGAGTTATTTCAGATGAAGTGTGGCGTTTGCGGCTAACTCGATTGCGATCAATTTCTGTTTGGAGTTTTCCTCCGGCCATCCGATGATATTCGCATGCCGTATTCGAAAGTATAAATCGGGATAGCGGTTCTTCTGGCATTACGAAGTCCATACTCAAACAATATCTCCTAGAAATAGAGTCTCCTGAGGCTATCTATAATTATCGACGGTATAGAATCTTCAAAATACTCTATACCGTGTGTTTTATTACTCCCGAATAGTCCGGCATAGGCTATCATTTTCCTCCCATTAAAACTAAGCGCAAATATCTTATTCTTCTCCTTATACCATTCCAGGCCTATCTCACCGGACGGCTCTGCAACAACCTCGGGCTTAGGAAAAAACGAAGGTAGCAGGGAAATGAACTCCTTTGCTTCATTAACAGAATCGATATTTACGGGTTTTGCGCCATATCCATCCCAGTCTTCTGTTGTTGGGGCATTTTTTAAAATAGGATATTCAGCCACATATCACCTTCATATATTTATTATAGTAACAAAAAAAGATGTTTGCTATCAAATGCTTCCTTATCAAGAAGGTAAAGAGGCGATGCCGGCCGCAGTTGACGATCAACCTCTATTTTCCTTTTCCCATAGTTTTTTTAAATCTCCGGCCCCATGAGCAAGAGCCAAGATCACTATACGGGATTGTTCTATTATGTATATAAGTCGATACTCTCTTATAAGGAGTTCACGAATATTCGGATTGCCAAGCTCTGGGACAATGCGGCCTCTTTCAGAAAATTCATTGAGTGAACGGCTTTTGTCCAGAATTTCCTGGGTAAATGCTGCAGCATAGAAGTAGAATCTCTTTGTATATGCTCGGCAGGGCATCAAGGTCAGCGGTTGCTTCATAAGATCAGATTACTTTCCGAGCCATTTTGTCATCCGGTTCTCTTCTTGTGTGTAAACCCTTCCCTCTTCCGCATCCTTCAGTCCACACATCCTCCAATGAACAATCATCCGGTAAGCGGGCAAGAAGGTTGTTAACCTCTTGTTTTGCTGTCGGCATATCTTTATCCTCCCCGTATTATGATTACTGAAAATTATACCATTTTTTGACGACGAATTGCAGATATTAAGGGACTCAAAATGTAATCCTTCAGTGAAAGGGGGTAATTTTTTTGTTTGGAGTACTGCCAAGATTTTCTAACAACTGGGACGATAGTTCTTTTAGAGACTCATGTGGTGATTATGGTTTTTTGCGAATAGGCCCGGCTCGTGGGAAGAGAAGCGGAAAGGGGTCTTGGTTGATATCCTTAGCGAGTTCGTCGAGAGCGCATTTGAGGTGGGCTGCGACATCGACTCCTCGTTTCTTGAGAGAGTAGAGTACACTCATCAGGACACCTCTTGTGTAAGCACCGGCCGGATTGGGAGCCAAAGCTCACCTTTCTTGCTATTACGGTGGGTCTTAGGTCTCTCTTAAGCGAGATTGTTCTCAGCAGGAACGCGCCGATCTTTGGCCCAGTGGTACATTCTTTTTTCATTCTCTAAGAAGATATCCTGAATGTGTCGGATTCCAAGATGATTAGCGGGACTCTTTACGGCAGCCTCAATCTGGGATTTTACTTCTTGAGCTTTTAGGTAAAACTTATCATCCGAGATCGATTGAGTGCGCAGTCCCATCGCCAGTGATAGAAGCTTAGGCCATGGTACTGACGAAGGTCTTAACTTCAGTGGAATCAGGAAACTCTTTTTCAAGATCCTCTACGGGCGGAATACCCCAAAAGCATCGCCAATCTTATCTGTACGTCCATGGGATATAAACCACAGGATTTGCATAATGAAGGTAATAGTATAACCAGCAATTTTGAAACACGCTACCAAACCCCTTCCAAACAATTTAAAAGGATCGCCTAATACGCCCAACATTACCTCCTCCTCTGTTTTAGCAAGGAGTTTTTGCTTACATGAATCAATTCTTTAGAAAGCATATCAGAAAAATCTCGCCCAGCCTTTAACTTATGCAGAGCCTTTGCCCTTACATACCCGGGCATTTAACAACCCAGGAACCTTCGCAATTCTTACAGCATAGAAGAACCAAATGTTGGCACAATATGTCCTTGTCCCTTATTTTGCCTACTTTTTTAACCCCATTGGCAACCTGTTTGATTTGCAATTTTGTTACAATATTCACTTTTTATTGAACAACATCCCCA
>CAZYNY010000157.1:0-5269 GCA_964648095.1 uncultured Nitrospirota bacterium
CTTGTAACATGTTGTAAAATAAAACTTTTTAAAATTTAACTGTTGAAAATGAGTATGAAGGGAGGGTGATTGCCATAGGCACCAAGATTGGTGTTTGGATGATACTCTGCCCTTCCCGCAAAGGAAACAACTACCTGTCAGGGCATGAATGAAAATTATTTGAGCTTCTCTATTGAAAAAAGGACTGGTTAGTTGATATTCCAGACCGATGCGAGGTAATATCAGTAAAGCGAAACAACAACGGTCAATAAACTCATTATCTTTTAAAAGATTAACATAAAAATATGTAAGAGAGGAGTAGGATGAGGGTTTCTGGAGTCAAACAAAGACTTGATGAAATAATTAGTCTGCTTTCAGAAAATAGATTGAAAGAAGTGATTGATTTTGCCAGCTTTTTAAAGAGCAAGGAAGAAACTGAAGATCTATTTGGAATGCAGGTAAGTGCAAAAACCTACACAGACTGGTTAAGTTCAGAAAACGATATTTACGATAAGGTCTTTAAAAATGAAATTAAGCAGAGGTAATATCATCCTTTGCAAAGTGCCAATGCCTTCAACGGAATTAAAGGAGTTTAAACTGAGGCCTGGCGTGATTGTTTCTAATAATTTGAATAACAAAAGGCTTGATGATGTAGTGATTGCTATTTGCACTTCTAATATCTCAAGAAGTCAAGAACCGACACAATACTTAATAGAGGGAGACGAAATCGCTCAGGCTGGAATAAAGGTTCCCTCTGTTGTTAAATGTGAATCTATACTTACAATAAACAAATCAATGATTGTCAAAATCCTTGTTGTGTGCTGAATGCATCTGGTCGGGCAAAGGCCGGCTTTGTGATGAGTGTGCTCAGGAACATGAATGCGGTGAAGACATGCTCTTGCCTGTGGTTAATTCTCCACGGGTTGGGATGTGTGGATATACGGGATAGATATGATGTGTGCCGAACGTCAGATAACACAGCATAAAAGGTTCGTCCCGATAGCCATCTAGACTCACCCCCCCCGATATTCATAGTGGGGTTTTTATGCTTTTCCGTCAGCATCCAGAAGTAGAAGGGACGAAGTGATAAAAGCAAGGGCGTTACTGATCGGGGTATGGAGAGAGATGGGCGGCCGACTGGTTGATTTATTGCCTCTTGACAGAAAGGAGGTGGCTGCTTAGAATTATGAGCACGATAGTCCTTCCTACTTCAACTATAAGGAAGGGACGACACGCATGGGAGGGATGAGAGATGAAAAATTTTTGGAGTCCAGCTTTAATTAGTATATCTTTGATATCTATGCTCCTTATCAGCTATAGCGCTGCAATCCCTGCAGAGATACTCGAATATATAACCCCCACTAAAAATAGCTCTCCAACAGACATAGCATCTGACAGTAAAGGGATACTTTGGTTTACAGAGATAAATACCAATAAGATAGGGAGGCTTGATCCTGTTGAGGTCCAGCCCGGCAGCACAAAGGGGATCAGGGAATTTAGCCTTCCCCTTCCGGATTCAGAACCACAGTATATTGCCGTAGATCACCAGGACAGGATCTGGTTTACCGAGAGGAAGGGGAACAGGGTCGGCCTGTTGAACCCGGAAAATGGGGAGATAAAGGAATTTGCTGTGCCAACATTAAATAGCGAACCACACCATATTGCTGTTGATAAGGAGGGCATAGTCTGGTTTGCCGAGTTCTTTGGTAATAAGATCGGGAGGCTGGATCCTTCTTCAGGGGAGATAAAGGAGTTCCAGGTAAAGACCCCAGGCGGATCGCCCCATGACCTTGCCATAGATAAAAATGGGAGGATCTGGTTTTCCATGGGCGGGATATTCTTTGCAGGGAGGTTCGAGAACAAGATCGGGAGACTTGATCCGTCCACCGGGGAAATGGTTGAGTATGAGATACCTCCTAAGGACAGCGTCCCCCATGGGATTGCCATAGATGACGATGGGAATGTCTGGTTTACACAGATGTTCGGCAATAAGGTCGCAAAATTGATCCCGCAGGATGGAGAGCCTAAGATTATTGAGTACCTGCTGCCTGAAAAGAGGGTAAGACCCCATGACCTTGTGTTGGACAAGGCAGGATCTGTCTGGTTTACGGAGCTCCATGGCAACAGTATTGGGAGGCTTGAGATCTCAAAGGCTCAGGCCGGCAGATCTGCCGGTTTTCAGGAGTTCCCCATACCTGCAAAGGACAGCCATCCCCATGGTATAGCAGTTGACAAGGACGGGGGGATCTGGTTTACGGAAATGGGCGGTTTCTTTCAGGGGAAGTTTAGGGACAGGATTGGCAGGGTAGTACCTTAAGGATAAGGTCTAGGAAAAGAAGGTTTAGGCGGAGGCCAAAAGAAGGCTGAGGCTGAGGCCAAAAGAAGGTTCAGGTTAAGGTTTAGGTTGAGGATTTCTTAACCTCGACCTTAGCCTCAGCCTGATTTTTTCTTAACCTTAACCTCAACCTAAGAAAAGAGGAATGGATGTCTTACAGTGTGAAGCTTGAAGTATTTGAGGGGCCACTCGATCTTCTTTTGCATCTGATAAAGAAGAGCGAGATAAATATATATGATATACCAATTGCAGACATAACAAAGCAGTATCTGGATTATATTGACCTTATAAGATCGCTGAACCTTGATGTCGGTGGGGAGTTCCTAGTGATGGCTGCTACATTGATCCAGATTAAATCCAGGATGCTCCTGCCTGTTACTGAGTCTGAGGACGAAGAAGAAGAGGAGGATCCAAGGGAGGAGCTTATTTCAAGACTGCTGGAGTATCAAAAATACAAGGATGCGGCAGAGATGCTCGGAGAACGCGGAGAGACATGGTCTAATATATTCAGGAGGGAGCAGTCCCAGGGTGTTAAGGGAGAGGGAGATTTCAGCCTCTCGGATCTGAGCCTCTTTGACCTTATTGATGCCTTACAGAAGGTCATGGAGAGGGTTACCGACAGCAGTTCAATGGAGATTATCTTAGATGAGTTATCCGTTAAGGATAAGATATCTGCCATCCTGGACAGGCTTAATATGCAGGAGAGCCTTACCTTTGCATCCCTTTTTGAAAACGAGAAGACAAGGTCTACTATAGTTGTTACCTTCCTTGCGCTCCTGGAGCTGATAAGACTGGGTCTTGTCTGTGTACAGCAACTGGAGGACTGCGGCATGATCAGGATCTTTAAGAAGATTAAATCAGGAGGAACGGATGGAGGAGAGGGAGCTTAGGTCTGTAATAGAGGTATTGCTCTTTGTCTCCCAGGAGCCTATTACGCTGGACAGGATCATAAAGATAACGGAGATTGGGGATCGGGGGAGGATATTGGCTGCGATAAAGGGGATCGATGAGGAATACTTTATAAATGGACATGGACTCCAGATAGTAGAGGTAGCAGGCGGGTATCAGATGGTGACAAGGGCCGAGTTTGCCCCCTGGGTCAAGGCGGCGGAAAAAACCGCAGCGCCATCAAGGCTTTCAAGGTCAGCCCTTGAGGTTTTAGCCGTAATAGCATATAAGCAGCCCATTGTGAGATCCGAGATTGAGGCTATAAGGGGGGTTGATTCAACTGGTGTAATAAAGACCCTCCTTGAGCGGAGGCTGATCAGGATTGTGGGGAAGAAGGATATCATCGGAAGGCCAATCATGTATGGTGTTACCAAGGGTTTCTTGAGTGCCTTTGGCCTCAAGGATCTTTCGGAGCTTCCAAGCCTGAAGGAGTTTTCCGATATTGCCGGTTCAGACCAGACCGACTGGGTAGATACCGACAGGCCAGCCCGTGGGGAACTACCTGGCGAGCAAGGCGAGCGTGAGGGGGAGGCTCCACCCGGCTTTGCCGGTGGAGGGGGCGACGCAAGCCCCTATAATAGATGAGGTGAGGGATAATGAAGCTCCATAGGTTCCTTTTATGTCTCCTGATTCTTTTCTTTTTCCATCAATATACCTCTGGCAGCACCATTGATGAGATCATCTCCTCTCTTTCCGACAACGAATCTTCGGTAAGGGTGAAGAGCGCCCAACTTTTAGGGGAGCTTGGCGATAAGCGGGCAGTAGGTCCTCTCATAGGAGTCATGAAGGATAAGGATTGGGACGTTAGAAATGCTGCTGTTGATTCCCTCGGAAGATTAGGGGATCCTGCTGCTGTGGCGCCGCTTATAGAATCATTGCATGATGAGAACGGTACAGTTAGGGTTTCTGCTATCGCGTCGCTGGAGAAGATCGGCGATGAGCGGGGTGTTGAGCCGCTCATTAAGATCCTAATGGATGATTATAGCCCCGTAAGAAAACGCGCCATATATGCACTAAGGAGATTCAAGGACAAGAGGGCCGTAGGGCCGATAATCGCATTGCTGGATGATAGGGATTGGGGAGTCCGGGGCACGGCAGCATGGGCGCTGGGGGAACTTGGTGATCCGAGGGCGGTCGAGCCGCTGATCCACTCCCTTATTGATATCCATTGGTCTGTAAGGTCAAATTCGCTGTATGCCCTTGCGGCGTTTAATAAGGCCGCCGTAGGGCCGCTCATTCTGGCACTGAAGGATAAGAGTGAGGATATCAGGTATGCAGCAGCCGCTGTGCTGGGAGAGATACGGGATCCTGAGGCTGTCAGACCGCTTCTCGACCTGTTTTCTGACGAGGATGAGGACGTCAGGATGTCTGCTGTTTATTCTGTGGCTAGGATAGGGAGGCCGGCATTAAAACCTCTTATATCAGCAATAAAAGACGGCAGCAACGATATAAAGATCGGCGCAGTATTTGCTCTTGGTGAGATGGGAGATCCTGATGCAATAGAACCCCTCAAAGGGCTACTAGACGATCCAAATAATAATGTGAAGGTTGCTGCCAAGGGAGCGGTTGAAAAGATAGAAGAGCGGAATAAAAGATGAAGAACAATATAAATATCGATCCTGCTCCCCTTGATTTCCAGAGACGTCTAGAGAAGTGGGCCGAGGTCACCTCTCTTTCTCTGAGGCTTCTTGAGGCATCCTTAAAGAAGGAATTTCCTGATTTGTCTCCAGGGGAGATCCATAATAAGATGATGAAAAGTCTCCATACCTGGAGGCACATAAATCTTCCGAAAAGATGACCGCACCCACACCAGAAGCGCTCTACAAGCAACTCCTTTATATTTGCAATTTTCTCGAGAGGACCAATATAGCATATATAGTTGTTGGCGGCATTGCCGTCAGTATCTGGGTGGCTCCACGGGCAACCGTTGATCTGGATTTTGTTATAGGCTTAATGGGGTATCCCCTTCGTTCAGGTAACCCCTATGTGTTGTGTTTTCCCCGTTTC
>CAZYNY010000158.1:0-5239 GCA_964648095.1 uncultured Nitrospirota bacterium
CTCATGTATATAGGTATTGTGCTGCTTTTGACCGGAACTATTTCAGCAAAGGGAGAGGATATGGGAATTATTCTGCTTGGCGGGATAGCTATCTTGCTGTTAGATGTAATAGAATTTAAGCAGTTGCCATACGAGAAGAGTATCCTTGTCCGGTTGATCCTGGGTAGCTCGCTGTTGCTGGTGGGGATCATCAAGCTGGTTGAATCAATCGGGAAAAACTTTACAGCGAACCACCTCTTCCTGATCATGATCTTAATTGGACTAATCCTTATCCTGATCGAGGATCTGAAACGGTACCAGGGCATTCCTGAGGGGGTAAAATAGGCGCTGACTTCTATTAAAGGTTCTTTTTGCTCCCTGAATTTGGTTTAGGCTCAATCAGCCCTATCTGGCTCCTACTTTAGCCTCTACGGTCAGCTCCTTTCCTTCCCGTAAAAAGGTAATTGAAATACTATCCCCTGGTTGCAGGTTCCTGAGCAGGTCGTTTAAGGCCCTTAAATCCTGGACAGCGGTCTCGTTGAACCGGATGATCAGATCGCCTAATGCAAGACCGGCCTGTCCTGCCGAAGAGCCTGGGGATACGCCTATGAGGCGAACACCCTTTCCGGTATATGAAAAATCAGGTATTATGCCGAGACTGACTTCCCGTCGTTTCTCTGGCAGGTCCTCCTTTTTCTGTTCAGTATCTCCATGTGTCAGCATTGAGGTTAAAGGATCGGGACGGGTTGAAAGATATTCGACTGCCTCCTTTAAGACTGCTGCCACCTTCACCAGCCCGGCTGGGTCGATCTTGTCTATCGTATCCGTTGGCCTGTGATAGTCTAAGTTGGGTCCGCTGAAAAATTGCACAGCCGGAACCCCGGCCTCCAGAAAGCTCTTCTGATCGCTTGAACCGAAATCATTAGCCACAGACTCTAACTGCACCCCTGTTACAGCCCCTGCTCCATTAAAGATATGGAGCCACTCCTTTGCAGAACCGACCCCAAGAATCATTAATCTATTTTGTCCAAGGCGGCCAACTGTATCCATGTTCAGCATCCCTATTATCTTCTCTTTTGGAAATTCTCCCTGGTGTGTCACATAATGTCTTGATCCCCTCAGTTCCGCCTCCTCCCCTGTAAATGCCACAAATATAATGGTACGGTCGAACGGATCTTGCCTTGCAAGCAGTCTGGCCATCTCAAGCAATACAGCCACACCGCTTGCGTTGTCGTCTGCCCCCGGATGGATCTTCCCTTCATCGCCTTTGTGGGCATCCGGCCAGCCCAGACCCAGGTGGTCGTAATGGGCGCCGATAACGACACTCTGACCATGCCGGTCGGGCCGTTTTCCAGGTAGGATACCAACGACATTCTTCAGTTTTATTTCGCGGGATGGGTCTCCGGTCTGATCCTTCCAGATCTGAAAATAGCCATTCTCCATATCCCCGCCCGGCTTAAGCCCTGCCTTGCGGAATTCCTCTGCGATGAAATCAGCGGCCCGATCAAGTTCCGGCGTGCCAAGCCCCCGGCCACGCAGCGCTTCACCAGCAAGCCAGTTTACATCCTTTAGCATCCTCTCCTCTGAAAAGGCGGGGGGAAGTTCTGCCAGTGCCATCGTGGTGGATAATTTTGCCTTTGAGGGTTGGACAGTTGATCCATCCGGCTGCACCACCGGGATAGACATGGGGGATGCCAGTACGGGCCATTGCCCTTTCGCTATGTTAGCAGGCTCGTCTCCCTCAAAGCCAAGGTAGCTGTATTTTCCGTAGTGGACCAGTTTCCGGCCAAGGCCAGGCAGGGCGGCAGGGTTCTCAGTGGCCACAAAGGTCATGGTCATATCAGGGTTGGAGGGATTTCTGCCAGTGAGCGCAATTGAATGCCTGTCACGCCTTAGTTCGGTATTCCCAATACTGACATCGGAATCATTCATGGAAACCTGATATGGAGAGAGGGGGGCTATGACTTCCTTAAGAAAACGGTTTTCCCATCCAAGTATCCAGATTGAACGATCACCGGGCAAAGAGGCCAGCTCGCTGTCTAATTTTACTTCCAGTTTCCAGGACTGTGATCTCTGTAAAGATTCGGCCAGCTTTTGATAAGCCTCGCGCAGCTCTTTATTGGCGCCTGATGGGATCAGGATGAGCGCCTCCTCGGCGCCAAATGCCTGTGTCAGGGCAGGCGGTATCTCTTCCCTGTCTACCCTGCGGAAGATATCAAACTCAGGATCGATATCAAGGTAGAGCGGACGGGACGGGAGGTCAAGTACCAGATCAAGCCGCTTCTTGTCCATCTGTACAATAGTCTGGTAGGCATTGTCCTTTCCATCAAGATGCACCGCTATAGGCACACGCAAGACGTAGACCGGATCGGGCTGGGTCTGCTCTAATATGGCGGTAAGGCGATAGCCCTTGTCGTAAGGTTCTGCCTTTGCCATGCTTACTCTGAGCCCTGGTGCGCCTCTCCTTGTTACCCATTGACTGAATTCTACCTTCAGATCCCGGCCTGAAACTCCCTTAAAGGCGGATCTGAGGTCATCGAATGTTGCCCTGCGGAACCGGTTCTTCCTGTAAAATTCCCTTAGTCCCTTTATGAAGGTATCATCCCACAGATGCTGACGAAGCATATGAAAAAGGAACATCGTCTTGCCATAACCCACTGCCTCTGTAGCTGCGCTGTGACGTCCCCTGAATTCTGTCAAAGGGAAGTCCCTTGCCCCTTTAACGTAATCGGCATACTTTTGCAGTATTGACCGCCTATAGTCTGCCCCCTGACCATGCTGCTCCTGGATAAGATGGTCTGCAAGATATGCGGTCAGTCCCTCGCTCCAGTTTCCGGAAGGGTAATCCACATAGACACTGTTTCCCCACCAGTTATGCAGGATCTCATGCGGATAGGAGGATTGTATGATAAAGGGGAGACGGATGACTGTCGGGCCAAGCAGGGTAAATGATGGCATACCGTAACCCGTTTCCCAGAAGTTCTCCACAAGGGCAAATTTCTTGTAAGGATAAGGGCCAAGGAGTTTACTGTACATCTCCAGATAGTGTGAGGTTGCCTCCAAATAGTTATTCGCCAGCTTCTCGTCCGGGTTCCGCAAGAAGACCATAGCCTGGACTGAACCGGCGGACCGGCTATACTCTGTAAATGGTCCGCCTATAAGGTAGATCTCATCCTGGGGCTCTTTAGATTCCCATCGTACATGTATGGACCCGTCTTTTTTCTCGTGCCGCGTCCTTTCGCCCTGACTTATGGCCTCCCGGTCTTCCGGCGACTCCAGATCCAGGGTAAAGGTTAAAAGATCATTGCCAAAGGAAGGGTACCAGAGGGACTGACCTGCCAGAAATATCCCTTCAGGGGAGATGATCCCTGGTGTCTCTTTGAAGCCGCGGGCATACTCTTCCCCGGCAGGCTCAAGGGGGTGATGGATCTCTCCTCTGTATCTCAGGACAAGATGATGGCCACCTGGTGGCAGCGCCACTGTATATGCCTCTGTTGTAACATTGGCAGCAGGCGTCCTTTCTTTGCCACGGACGATCTTGACACCCGGGGTAGGAGATGAGGGATGCAGTCCTTCATGAAGGATGAAGGTGATTCTTCCTCCCATGCGGGCCAGAAGAGTATCGGGAATGGTGATTGCATCCTCCACCTCCAGCAGGTGTTTTTCCGGATCCAGTCGGACTTTTAGATCATGATGCACGAAGGCCGAAGGTACGGCAGGAGGTTCCGCCGCCCATGTGGAAGAGAGAGACAAGGATGCTATGAGGGTAAGAATAAAGGTTTTCATGTTATGAGCCAGTTTCTATTATTATATTGAAAAACCCGGCAGGAATAAATAGTCTTGATAGCACAAAACCGATATAATGCCAAGACATGTAAGGGTTACGCCTGCTTTCCTGCGAATATCTTTGCAAGCTCTGTAACAGTCAGTGCGTAGTTTGTGGACGAATTGTATTTAATGATAGACTTAAAATTGCTGAAAACGATCTCCACCTTTTCCGTCTCATTCTCCTTGTCCTGATAGGATATTATTGACACTGTCTCCTGTCCGTTAATCTGGTACTGGTCAGACAGGAACTTATCGACCTTTACATGGGCGGTGTCCAGACTTCCAATCTGTACAGTCTCTCTAAGGCCCCTTGATAAAAGCTCCTTTATTTTCGGATCCTCCCTGTCTGCCTGGATAGATATCCTGATCGGCGCACCCTTAATCCACCTATGGGATCTGAGGTAATTAGCCACGCTTGCCAGTATATCCTCTTTGGATCGCCAGAGATCCTTCCTTCCGTCATTATCATGATCAACAGCAAACTTCCTGAAGCTGGAGGCCATGAATTGCGGCACCCCGAATGCCCCTGCATATGACCCTTTGACCGATAGGGGATATATCCCCTCCTCCCTGCAAAGGAGCAGGAATTCGATGATCTCCTGACGGAAGAACTCTTCCCTCCTTGGAAATTGATAGAAGATCGTGTTAAGTGCGTCAAATACTCTGTATTCCCCGCTACTTTCACCAAACCTTGATTCTACGCCGAGTATGCCGAGGAGTATCTCCTTTTCGACCCCAAACTCCGACTCTATCCTGCTTAGCAGTTCAAGGTTTTCGTCCAGGTATCTTCTTCCCTTGTTTATTACCTCATCCTTGATAAATCTTGTCCTATATTGATAATAGGGGAGGATCTCAGGAGGCTTCTCGAGGCGGCCGATAATCTCAGATCTCAATTCAGCCTCTTCAAAGACCCCTAATAGATATTCTTCCGAAAAGTTGTATTTCTTGACAAGTTCATCTAAGAGCCTTACATACTTCGGCCCTGAAAAGATACCCCTTGAGGACCCATTCTCATAGTTATCCACAAGCATAATCCCCCTGCAGGATAGGGGGCTATTTAACAGAGACAGGACATAGAGTGACCTCTTTAAAAACCAGCGTCTGTCTACTCTTTCATTGAGAAGTCCTTCTAAGGAGATGGTCATCCTTAAATATGTATTATATAAAGGGTTTAATGTCAATATATTTCTTCTGTGTGTCAAGAAAAGTTTACTTGACAAACCATTTTTGGGATGGTATACAATCGGCATGTTTAGTTAGAGTATATACAACCTAAGATTAATTAACATTCCCAGGAATCGCATGTATCCTACCAATAAACGCATATTAAGGCCTATTGCAACTATCATCCTCCTCTTTTTTTCCTGGTTTTGCATTGAACCCTGGAATTATGCAGTCTGGGCACAGAGCACATCAAGCCAGCCATCAGCAA
>CAZYNY010000159.1:0-3419 GCA_964648095.1 uncultured Nitrospirota bacterium
CGAAGATGTCGCCCTTGACGTCCGTGCCCAGCTTGGCGAAGTCGATGCCGTCGATTTCGTCCACGACCTGCTTGAGCACGTTCGGGTCCACGATCTCGAGCACGGCGTCGCGGAAATACTCGGCGATCTGAGGCTCTTCTCTGACCAGGGAGGCCATGTAGGGAAAGACCTCGTCGCGGACGAAGTCTCGCAGGTCCGAGCCGCTCTTGAAGCGCCACTTGGACCAGCGATAGCGCTCGGCCTGCTTGGGAAAAAGGCGCTGGCTGTTTCCGTTGGCCTCCTCGCCCAGAAGGCGCGCCTTGAGCTCGCGGCTGGACTCCTCCTCATCCAGCAACCTGAGATAGATGAGGTAAGAGATCTGCTCGATATAGGTGACCGGGTTGGTGACGCCTCCGGCCCAGAGGATGTCGGTGATCCGGTCCAGTTTTCTGCGAGGTTCAACGTTCATGGAAAAGTCCTTTTAACCACGAAATACACGAAATACACGAAAATTTATAAAACGATTCTTTCGATTTGGACTTTGGGGTAATGGCCAAAATTTGCGATCAGACCCAGTTTAAGGCTGGATGCCTTAATATAGTTAAATACCTGTGCATGGTGTTCCGGTGCAATTTCCTTGACGGCCTTTATTTCTACGATGATCTTTTCATAACAAATCAAATCGGGTTTATACGTCTGTTGAAGCTGTTCGCCCTTATAGAAAAGCGCAACCTGTTTCTGAGAAACAAAGGGAATGCTTCGCTGCCGGAGCTCTTTCTCCAGGCATTCCTGATAGACCGCTTCCAGAAAACCACACCCCATCTCACGATACACCTCAAATATCGCGCCCTGTATGGCATAGGATTCATCGCTGAATAGAATTTTTTCTTTCGTGTATTTCGTGTATTTCGTGGTTGGAATTTCTGGGTTCATATAGCTTTTCGAAAGACCGATTCGTTCATGTCCTGGATGATTTCCTTGAGCCTTTTTCTCGCCGAAGAGCTCCACGCCGAGCTCCGCCGCGTTCAGGATGGAAAGCGGCGGCCGGAACAGGTCCTCCAGCTCGATCTTGCCCCTGGCGATGCCCCGGTTCTTAAGAAGCGAAAGATACTGCGCCTGCTGAGGTGTGATGGACCTGGCCACCAGCCAGGCCTGGAAGTTCTCCGTCAGTTCTTCCTCGCGGCTCTTGATCTTCAGGCTTCCCAGCGCGGCCCGGATGAAGTCGATCAGGTTGCCTCCGGCCTGACGGTATGCATGCCGAAGGTTTTCCTCGTTGAAGTACATCTCCGGCCGGTTGAGGCGTTCGGTCAGGGCCTTCTCCTCGTCTTCGGAGAGCAACTCCCCGCGGCGGACCTTTTGAATGATCGGGTCGTCGTTGGCGGCCGCCTGGACGGTTTTTTCCCAGTGGGTGACGTAGTCGCGCTTGTCGATACGCTCACCGTCCAGGCCCACCTCGACATAGGTAACCGCATGGAGCCACTCATCCTCAAGCCCCAGCTCGATGAGATCGCCCGGCGGCCTGGGTAGCTTTCGTTCGCCGCCCGGGGCATGCCCGCGGCCGGTGCCGGTGAAGATGTCGGTGTCGCTGTCATTGAAATAGTCGTGATTGCCGAAGAAGTCGTAGATGACGAACTTCTGTTTGTCGATGTGCGGCGCGGTTCGGGTCCCGCGACCGCGCATCTGTTGGTAGAGGATGGGGCTTCGCACCCGCCGGCACATCACCAGGTGGAGCATCTCACGGCAGTCAAAACCGGTATCCAGCATGCCCACGCTGACCGCAACCTGGGGGTAATCTTCCTTTTTGAACTTGCGGATCAGATCGTCGGCGTTGGCCACATCGCTCGTGATCACTTCGGCGTATTGGCCTTTCAGCTCCGGGTGCAGTTCGTTCAGGGAATGAGCCAGGCGTGAAGCGTGGTGTTTCGTGATGGCAAAGACGATGGCCTTACCGGGGCCGACTTTCTGGCCCGGAGCAAGCTCCTTGTAGTTCTCCCACGCCAGACGCTCGAACTCCTCCATCATCTTTCGGTTCGTATCCTCATTCGTCCACTTGTGCTCGAATTCGGCGGGGTCATAGGTCTCCTCGTCCACCTCTGCGCCTTTGGCAAGGATGACGGTGATGCCGGTGGCGAACTTGTATGGAACAAGGTAGCCATCCTGAAACGCCTGCTGGATGGGAAAGGCAAAGTCCGGCTGCCCATCCCGGCATTGGTAGAATTGGAAAGTGTTTCGTTCGATGTAGACCGAAGGAGTTGCGGTCAGGCCGACATGCAACGCGTCGAAGTGCGTGAGCGCGGTCTGCCATGCGCCGTAAATCGAACGGTGGCATTCGTCGGCGACCACCACATCGAAGTACCCGCTGGTGAGCTCCATGTACCGGCTGATCATAGTCTGGAGCAGGCAGACCGTGATCTGCTGCTCCTGCCGGACCATGCCCGGCCGCAGCCAATAGCTGCTGTACTGGTTGAGGATGTCCTGAATGGCCTCGATCGCCTGCTTGGCAAGCTGCTCCCGATCGACCAGGAACAGGATGCGCTCGGCGAGCCCCGCCTGGATGAGCCGCTTGAGATAAAGGCAGATGAGGTCTGTCTTGCCGGTTCCAGTGGGGAGCTCGATCAGGAAGCGGCGCTTGCCCAACTCCACCGCATGATCCAGCGCCTGCATCGCCTTCCCCTGATAGGGGCGCACCTGGCGGGTTTCGCCTTGGCGGATGTAGTATTCCGGGATTTTGACCGTGGCGAGCGGTTTGCGAGTGGCACGCATCTCCACCAGACGCTCGAGATCGCGCCTGGAAAAGAACGAGTTGACGATGCGGGCGTCGTCATTTCCGTAGTCCCAGAAATAGATAAGCTCGCCATTTGTCAGAAAGATGAACGGAGCGCCGAGCTTCTTGGCATAGGGCAGTGCCTGCTGTTTGGCCGTATAAGGCTCGATGGCGGATCGCTTGGCCTCGACAATGGCGATTGGCCGCCCCCGACGATCCATCAGGACATAATCGGCCCTGCCCGTTGGAATTTCATCCCCATCCTGGGTTTTACGGCTTGGCCCAGATCCATATTCTGAAACTGGCTCCGCAACGACCCATGTCGTGTCGTGGATAGAGATCTCGGTGAGCACCTGCGATTTGTCGGCGGGGTCCCATCTCGCTTGGCGGAGCAGGTCATCGATCACGATTCTTGTGTCTGCTTCGGTCAAGTGATCTTTCACAGGCACTCCTCCTGAAACTGCGGTAAGTTGGCGTTGAACATGAGCCCTTCGCCAGGATTAAGAAGCAACAGGCATGCCAGTCCTTTGGGTGACTCGTAACCCACTGAATCTACGAGCGTTGCGCTTTCATCTCGCGGAGACCTTCTGGTTGCCAATTTCAACCCAGGTTGAAGCATCTTAAACTCCGGTTTAAGTGTGCAGCTTCGACTGCTGCAGGAACTTATGCACCGCCT
>CAZYNY010000159.1:3429-5097 GCA_964648095.1 uncultured Nitrospirota bacterium
CTGGGGCGTAATGCCGAGCATACGAGCCGCCTTAGTTTGGTTGCCCTCCGATGCTTCAAGAGCTCGAAGTATCAGCTGTTTTCGTGCGCTGCTGAGGAATTCGTCTAACGAAAACCCTTCGTAAGGGTCGGGAAGTGCGTCCAAGGGATCGACATACGTGACCGGTTCGGTGATCAAAAGGTCGTCAGCTTCAAGGACGTCACGGCGACATAAACGTACAGAACGCTCGATCACGTTTTCCAGGTCACGGATATTTCCCGGCCAACTATGGGCTTGAAGTCTCGACAGCGCTTCAGGGGAAAGCCTTTTCGGCCTTCGCAGCGAACCATTGACTCTGTCGAGTATGTAAAGGGCATGCTTGGGTATATCACTGCGCCTTTCCCGGAGTGGCGGGAGTTTCACCTCTCCCACATTGAGCCGATAGAAAAGGTCTTCACGGAACCTACCTTGACGAATGAGGTTTCGGAGGTCCCGATTGGTAGCGCCAATCACGCGAACATCGACTTTGTACGGTTTGGTTGCTCCAATCGGCTCAACCAGGCCGTCCTGCAGAACCCTGAGGAGTTTCGCCTGGGCGGGAAAGGGCAGTTCTCCAAGCTCATCCAGGAAAAGCGTGCCTTGATTCGCGGCATCGAACTTGCCGACTTGATCGGCTATTGCCCCTGTAAAGGCCCCCTTCTTGTGGCCGAACAGCAGGCTCTCCACCAAATCTTCAGGAATCGCCGCACAGTTGACAGCCACAAAGGCCCCCTTGGGTCTGCCGCTCAACCGGTGAATAAACCGCGAGAAAAGCTCTTTGCCTGTACCGGTTTCGCCAAAAACAAGCACCGGCGAATGCGAGGGAGCCAGCATGGCCCCTATTTCGATGGCGCGGCGCATGCCTGGATGGTCTCCCACGATCCCAAGTTGTTGTATTGCAGATTCGATATCGATTTCGCTTTCCTCTAGGGCAGGCACCGTTCCAATCTGGAACCTGACGATTGGGAGCTCACGAGATGTAAGATCGACCTCGCTTACCAGGGGACGCTCTTTCGTAACAAAGTGGGGTGGACGCACGTGGAGAATACGAGCGGGGATCTCGCCAGCGGCGGTCAAAAGAAACCAGCATGCATGCATTTGCGGGGTGCCCGAGGCCACTGCAACAAAGAATGTCGCGGTCGAAAGGGTCTCCTGTATCTGTTGAATATATTTCCGCAGTCCCTTGAGGATTTCCCGATAATCCGTAGGATCATCGAGGTGGATATCCAGAATTTCGACCCGTGTGTTCGGGTATAGCGTGTTGATGGCTCCTTTCGTTTCTTCCGTAACGCTTTGAGTGCCTGGCGTATTAAAGAGATAGATCTGATCAAATGAGCGTGCAGAGAGAAGCGAGAGGATCGGGCCAGGTTGTTCTTCCTGATCAACCAGTCCTTTGAAGAAAGGATCATGAAAGCCCGTGAAGGTTAGCAAAATGTCCATTCTATTTTTGAGCAAGGCCCAATAACCTGATTCCAAGGAGGGGTACCCCGATAGGCCATGCAGAGTAGCCCCATGACCGGCGCTACTCTGACGGCTACTGACGATTATAAACCACGATGGCCTCCCAAACAACGTTAAAAAGGAGGCCTACCAATAAGAGCTACCTTCCCTGCTAGACCGTCGGCGCCACTTGCCGATCGATCTCTTTGG
>CAZYNY010000160.1:0-5085 GCA_964648095.1 uncultured Nitrospirota bacterium
AAATGGGATAAGGATAGGGTCTGATACGAATATTGTGATATCACCGCCGGAGGTGCAGTAGGAATAGCGTGACGAGTAGATTTTTCTTGACAACCAAAAGTGGCATGGGCTATCTTAAACGGTAATAGTAGCTATTCCTATATAAGTAGAGGAGGAGGGTTTTTATGTCAAATGAGGAGAAGAAGGCGGCAGTAAAATCTATTGATCCGGCAGCTATAGCCATGCTGGAGAAGGCTAAGTTTGAAGGGGTATCTACGGCCTTTTCCCGTGTTGATTCTATGAAGCCATGCCCTATTGGTGGAGAGGGTGCATGCTGTTCCTTGTGTTACATGGGTCCATGCAGATTTGTAGGGAAAAATCAGGAGGGGATGGTAGGGATCTGCGGTGCGACCCTGGCTACTATCGCGGCAAGGAATCTTGCAAGGGCCATTGCCGGCGGGACTGCGGCCCACTCGGATCATGGAAGGGATGCTGCAAATGCCCTCCTGGCCGCTGCTAAGGGTGATGCGAAGGATTACAAGATAAAGGATGTGAGGAAGCTCATTAAGGTTGCAAACCTCCTTGGTATCCCTGTAGAGGGGAGGACAAAGGAGGAGATCGCCATTGATGTAGCTAATAAAGCTATATCGGTCTTTGGCCAGCAGGAGGGCGAATTTCCCTATCTTAAGAGGGCCCCGAAAAAAAGACAGGAGATATGGAGAAAGCACGGGATCATGCCGAGGGGTGTTGATCGTGAGGTAGTAGAGATGCTCCACAGGACCAATATGGGGACAGATCAGGACCCAAAGCATATATTGACAGGTGCGTTAAGGGTGGCCCTGGCAGATGGCTGGCTCGGCTCCCTGTTAGCAACAGATATACAGGATATCCTGTTTGGCACCCCTACTCCGATTAAGACTCGGGCGAATCTGGGTGTGATGAAGGAGGATGAGGTAAATATCCTGGTGCATGGCCATGAGCCGATCCTCTCCGAGATGATAGTTATCGCCTCCAGGGAGAAGGAGATGATCGATTATGCCAAATCTAAGGGGGCCAAGGGTGTCAATCTTGCCGGTATATGTTGCACATCCAACGAGATACTTCAGAGGCAGGGAATCCCCTCTGCCGGTAATTTCCTGCACCAGGAGCTGGCGATCATAACCGGCGCATGCGATTCCATGATAGTGGATGTCCAGTGTGTATTCGAGGCCCTGGCGCCTCTTTCCAAGCTTTATCATACCAAGCTTATAACCACGTCGCCCAAGGCCAAAGTGGCGGGATCAGTGCATATCCAGTTCGACGAGCATCACGCCCTGAAGACCGCCAGGGAGATAATAAAGGCTTCCATAGACAACTTCCCCAACAGGATAAAGGAGAAGGTGAATATACCGCAGTTCTCAAGCGAACTTATTGCCGGCTTCTCCCATGAGTATATCGATTATATGCAGGGCGGAAGTTTCAGGGGCTCATTCAGACCCCTTAATGACGCCATTATGGCAGGGAGGATCCGTGGTGTTGCCGGGATAGTAGGATGTAATAATGCGAGGACCCCACAGGATGAGGCGACCGTCTTCCTTACCAGGGAATTTATAAAGAATGACGTCCTTGTAGTAACCACCGGCTGCTCTGCTGTCGGATGCGCAAAGAGCGGGCTCCTCACACCGGAGACCATGGATCATGCAGGGCCCGGCTTAAAGGAGGTATGCGAGGCGATCGGGATCCCGCCTGTCCTGCACCTCGGTTCATGTGTGGATAATTCAAGGATATTGACTGTCTTGACCCAGATGGCAGAAGAGGGGGGACTTGGTGATGATATATCGGATATCCCTGCTGTGGGCTTTTCACCAGAATATATGTGCGAAAAGGCCCTGGCCATAGGTACATATTGTGTTGCATCCGGCTGCTATGTGATCTTCGGTGTCCGATCCCCGGTGAGCGCCAGCACTATTGTCACAAATGCCATCTCCCAGGGCTGGGAGGAGATGGTGGGTGGAAAGCTTGAATTTGAGCCGGATAACAATTTAATGCTTAGCAAAGCCCTGGCACATATCGACAAGAAGAGAGATGCCTTGAAACTCAAGAAGTACGAGTATGGGAAGTTCGGGGCAGACAGGGTGTTACTTGACATGGCGGCAAGGAGAGAACTCGAGAAGGTCCAAAGAGGTACGCCCGAATGCCTTGCCAATACAGCAGCCGGCATTGCAGCGGCAATGAGGGAATAGGGCAAGGATATAGAATATAGAATACAGATGTCAGAAGTCAGAAGGAAAATATTTTGGATTCTGTGTCTTTAACACAGCGAGCGGAGTCGAGCGTAGGGAGGGGGAGGCTCCATCCGGCTTTGCCGGTGGAGGGGGATGGTTGCTCCCCTATAAATAGTTAGGAGGGAGGGGTCCATGAGAAGGATATATATGGATCATATGGCAGCAACCCCTATCCATCCTGAGGTCCTGGAGGCCATGCTTCCATACCTTAAGGAGGACTTTGGGAATCCCTTGAGCCTCCATTATTTTGGGGGCGCACCAAAGAGAGCTCTGGATGAGGCGAGGGAAAAGGTTGCTCTGCTGATAGGCGCTGATCCAAAGGAGATCATCTTTGTTGCGAGCGGTACAGAGGCGAACAACCTGGCGATAAAGGGGGTTGCGTATGCCCATCAGAAGAAGGGGAAACATATCATCTCATCCCAGATAGAACACCACTCGGTAATGTACTCTCTTAAATCCCTAGAAAAGATAGGATTCAAGGTCACATACCTCCCAGTTGATAAAAATGGATTGGTGGATCCGGGCTCCCTCGCAGAGGCCATAACACCTGAGACCATACTGGTATCTATCATGCATGGAAATGGGGAGATCGGGACATTAGAGCCGATAGCAGAATTAGCCAGGATTTCCAAGGAGAAAGGGGTATACCTCCATACCGATGCCGTGGCAACAGCAGGGAGGGTTGAGATAGATGTTGCCGGGTTAGGTGTCGATGCCTTGAGCCTTGCTGCAAGCCAATTTTATGGACCTAAAGGAGCAGCAGCCCTCTATCTTAAAAAAGGCGTGAGGATTCAGCCCTTAATTGACGGCGGTATCCAGGAAGAGGGGAAAAGAGGAGGGATTGAGGACGTCCCTGCAATAGTCGGGATGGGACGGGCGGCAGAGATAGCAAAGAGGGAGCTCCCATCCAGGATAGGGCATCTAAGCGGTCTCCGCGGCATGTTGATCGATGGGTTACTAAAGGGGATCAACAGGGTCTATCTTACAGGGCACCCTTCAATTCGGCTCCCCGGTCATGTAAGTATCTGTGTTGAGTATATAGAGGGGGAATCGATGCTACTGTTTTTAAACCAGAAGGGGATTGCTGCATCGAGCGGTTCGACATGTACATCCAGGGCACTAAAGGCCTCCCATGTCCTCCTTGCTATCGGTGTAGACCCTGCCATTACCCAGGGATCCCTTGTATTCAGCCTGGGGAAGGATAATACAAAAGAGGATGTCGAATATCTCCTGGAGGAGCTTCCACCCATCGTCCAGCGTTTGAGGGAGATGTCTCCCCTTTATGAAGATGCCATAAGGAGGTCAGTCTGATGGAAGAGTATAGCCAGAAGGTAATGGATCATTTCATGAATCCCCACAATGTTGGTGAGATAACGGATGCAGATGGTGTCGGGACAGTGGGAAATCCGACATGCGGCGATATCATGAGGCTTTATCTTAAGATAAATGAGGGTGTAATTGAGGAGGCAAAGTTTAAGACCTTCGGTTGCGGCGCAGCCATAGCGACAAGCAGCATGGTTACCGACATAGTAAAGGGGAAGACGATAGAAGAGGCCCTCAAGGTCTCAAATAAGACGGTTATCGAGGCCTTAGACGGTCTTCCGAAAGTTAAAGTCCATTGCTCAGTCCTTGCAGAGGAGGCGCTCCATTCTGCAATTGATGATTATTATAAGAAGAAGGGCCTCCCCTCTCCGGTTGTATTAAAGCATTCCCATGAGGATGAGGAAGGGGCCGAATGAATGAGGCCGCAAATACCCTCGATACATTAGGTCTCTACTGCCCCATGCCTATAATACTCACCTCCCAGAAACTAAAGGAGTTGAAGGGGGGAGATATCCTTGAGGTCCTCTCCGATGACGAAGGGATAAAAAAGGATATGCCTGTCTGGTGTAAAAGTACCGGTAATGAATTTATTCAGATCATTGAAGATTCCGGCATATATAAGGTATATGTGAGGAAGGCGACTGTTGAGACGAAGGCCTGAAGAGATGACTACTGTCTTAAGGATGACAAAACAGAGGGAGATCATACTTGAGGCCCTGGAGGGGGCATCTCACCCGAGTGCGGAGACGATATATGCGGAGGTGAGAAAGAGACTCCCTCATATAAGCCTTGGGACTGTATATAGAAATCTGAGGCAATTGAAGGAGACTGGGGATATCTCCGAGCTTCAGTGCAGCGGTGAATACTCAAGGTTTGATTCCAATCTATCCAGACATTACCATGTCACCTGCAGCCTCTGCGGTATGGTGATGGACATAGATATAGATCCCGCCTCATTGAAGGAAATGGAGGAGGAGGTAGGGAAAAAGACCGGCTTTGATATCTCATCCCATTGTGTGGGGTTCCACGGCATCTGCCAGGATTGTAAGGGGTAACTTGCCCTTTATCCACCACTCTTTGCACAGGGAATCCACAGACAATCCACAACATATCGGTTTTTTACAAACTCTTAACACAATATATTGATTTTTTCTACTTGACAAAGTGACATGAAGATGCTAATTAAGATGCCATGACATGGTATGAACATGGTATGAATATGGCATGATAAGGGCAAAGAAAGTACTATCAAAATGCCACAGATGCCAGAGGAACGCAGTATTTAAGTGACTGAATTAATTTAATCCAATAATTGGGGGGCCTATATGAAGGATCAGATATCTATATTCAACCCAGGGAAAGTTGAGATTGCAACAGATCCTTTAAATGAAGCTGAAAGATTATCCGAGGAGGAGATAAAGCCAAATAAAATGTCTAAGAGGGAGAGGCTCCTTCTGTCTCCTAATGCCATTAAGGTATTAGAAAAGAGGTACCTTGCAAAGGATGAACATGGCCGCAT
>CAZYNY010000161.1:0-5049 GCA_964648095.1 uncultured Nitrospirota bacterium
GGAACGGCAGGCCGCCGCCCGGGGGAGGGGAGTCGGCAGATGAGTGGAAGGCGCGTGCTCGTGACCGGCGGCGCGGGGTTCATCGGCAGCCATCTGGTCGACCGTCTGGTTCGCGATGAACACAAGGTGACCGTGTTCGACATCATGGCGCCGCACCGTGCCGATGTTCGCCACATCAACCTTGATATTACCGACCTGTCCAAATGCTGTGTCGCTCTAGCGGGCGACTATGACGCTATATATATGCTAGCTGCGATTGCCGATGTCAACGATGTCTTTAAGAATCCTGTGGAAGCTGGACAGGTTAACATTATGGCAGTCGCCAATGTGCTGGAGGCATGTCGGCGAGCCGGAATCAGCCGTGTCCTTTTAGCCAGTACAGTGTGGGTCTATGAAATGGCCTTGCATGAGGAAGTTGATGAAGACGCTCCGCTGCTACCACGGCAAGTCAACCATATATATACAGCCTCAAAAGTGGCCGCTGAGTTATATTGTCAGAGCTATCAGAAGTTATACAATCAGAACTTTACTATCCTGCGCTACGGCATTCCATATGGACCGAGAGCCAGGGGAGGTACTGTGGCAGCGATATTTGTCCGCAGGGCCTTAAATGGTGAACCATTGACCATAATGGGGGATGGCTCCCAATATCGTAATTTTATTTATGTGGAAGATCTAGCTGAAGGGAATGTGGCCGCACTCAATGAGAAAGCGATAAATCAAACATACAATTTGGAAGGGCTTCGGCCGATAACCATAAAAGAAGTGGCGGAAACGGTTAAGAAACTGGTGAGCAACGTTGCCGTTGAATATAAGGAAGCAAGAGCTGGTGATTTTGCTGGAAAGACGGTCTCCGGCCGTAAAGCCAAGACGGAGTTGGGTTGGGAACCAAAGGTTGACTTTGAGGAAGGCATGAGAAAATATGTTGAGTGGTATAAAGGTCAACAGCGAACTTAAGTGGTAATAAAGCAATGACGAATACCTACCGGTTGAAACGGATTCTGCTGGATAGCTACAAACTCCCTCTTTTTGAGCTTGCAAGGCACAGTAACTTCCTGCTTTCATACATTCCAGTGCAACCCCGAGCAGTGACTATAGATATAACGAAGAAATGCAATAGCCGCTGTATTACGTGTAAACAATGGAGGGAAGCGTCCCAAAACGAGCTGACCACTGAGGAAGCTATTGACTTACTTGTCCAGTCGCAGCAGCTTGGCTTTCTGAGCGTTGGTTTTGCCGGCGGTGAGCCTTTACTCAGGCAAGACCTGGTGACATTGGTCAGGAAAGCTAATGACCTCGAGTTCGACCGGATATCGGTCGGGACAAACGGTTTAGCCCTCAATGAAACTAGGGCGCGGGAACTCGTTGAAAATGGGGTTAATGACTTCGGCATCTCGATAGAGGGAATCGGGGAAGTCCACGATTATTGCCGCGGTATCAAAGGCGGTTTCGAGAAAACCATGTCCGCATTACGGGCAGTAGTTCAATTGAGGGACACTGAGTTCCCTTCCCTTGGGGTCAGTGTCCTGACGATACTTATGCAGCCTACTCTCGGTCAGATACCAGATATCATACAAATGTGCCGGCAACTCAAGGTAATGTTCTCTCTGGCTCTAATTGACAATTCCTCTTATTTTTTTGAAAACCCCGCTGATGCTGATTCCCTAATAATCAAGGACCAGGCACAGGTTGATGACCTTATCAACGAACTGCACCGGCTCAAGAAGGAAGCCCCGGGGGTGATAACGACGACGCACGCGGCTTTAGAGTTCGCCCGGAGATACTTCAAAGACCCTCTGCAGAAAGAGTTACCCTGCATGCTGGGCAATGTTAACCTATATATAGACCCCTACGGAGGTGTCTACCCGGGTTGTTACCCGCTTGGTCCGGTGGGCAACATAAGAGAAAAAAGCCTGAAAGAAATTATCCACTCGAAGGAATTCAAGAGCCAGTTACGCAAGATGTTCTTGAAAGAGTGCCCTGGTTGCAGTTGTAATTATCCTACCAATCTCAGATACCATTTGCCATCTCTCTTTGAAGAGATTAAGTGGCGAATCAAGAGCAACAACCATGCTAGTTCAGGTTAGTTAATGATGTTGAGAACAGTTATGGACCGGAAAAGATACATGAGGGATATCTATTCCAGGTACTGGCTTACGGCGCGAGAGAAAATCTATGGCTTTCTGGAATATGATAAGAATCTCTGTAAATATATATGTGACCACGTCCAGGCTGGTGGGAAATTGTTGGAGGTGGCCATTGGGACCGGCTATCCCTTTGCGGATTTCCTCCAGAAAGCCGGTTATTCAGTGCACGGTATCAATATCGCTCCCTCCCTGATTGAGAAGTGTCGGCAACTGAATCCGAATATTGACTGTCAGGTTGGCGAAGCGGAGTCATTGAACTATCCGGACAACTACTTCGACGGCACATATTGTTTTCACTCGTCATGGTATTTGTATGATTTAATTAAGGCGGTTGACGAGATGCTGAGAGTAACCCGACCCGGTGGCCTGGTTATGTTTGATATACAGAACCGCAACAACAGGAAAATAGAGAGCATTTACCGTAGAAACATATTTCTGAACAGAAGAAGCGTTCGGTATCCTCTGAACGTCGCTAGGGTAATACTGCGCAAAGGAATACCAGTCTGGAACTGGAATTGTGACGTTGAGCAGGTTCCAACTTACCCTGAAAGCATCTACGGGTACCTCAAAGAGAGAGGTATAACAAACCCACAGCTTCAGATCATGGTAAGGAAAGAAGACGAATCAATAGAAAAAAGTGTGATCGGTTCGTTAGAGGACTTTGCGAGGTTGGTATTCGTTATCAAGAAGTGAATAGTATACGATTACTTATAGGTAGTTATGAAAATAGTCTGTATCGCCACCCTGTTCTTTGACTACGTTATCCAGTTGGCGAACTCCCTTTCAGAGAGGGGAGAAGAAGTCATCCTGATGCTGCCCTGTGGCGTACCTGAAGTCTACCTGGAGAACATCAGTAAAAGAGTCAGACTATATCTATTCAAACATCCACGGCGTATGTACCAGCCTACCATTCTCGCCACCGTTTTTGAGATTAGAAAACAGATAAACAGCTTCAATCCGGATCTCGTTCACATCCAGGTTAGCGGAATATTGCCCTGCCTGCTGCCGCCTTTAGTCAAGAGGTATCCGATGGTCGCAACCTTTCACGACATTAAACCGCATATCGGCAGCCGGAACCAGTGGTTCTTCAGATTTGTCCTATACTGCGCCAGGAGAAGCGCCGCCCAATATATCGTCCATGGGCAGCGTGTTAAAGAAGAGCTGGTAAGGCTGCATAATGTCCCGGGGTCCAAAGTTAACGTCGTTACCATAGGAGAACATGAAGTCGCTACTTTCAAAAAGTATGAAAGCCCTGACATAAAAGAAGAGGGTAATTTGATTTTGTTTTTCGGCACGATATGGGAATACAAAGGGCTGGATTATCTAATAAAAGCCGAGCCATTAATAACTAAAGAATTACCGAATGTAAAGATAGTCATTGCTGGAAGGGGAGAGGATTTCAGCAAATACCAGGCGATGATGGTAAACAGGGAGAATTTCATTGTCCATAATTATAATATCCCCTTTAGCGAAGGAGCCAGTCTGTTCCAGAGGTCAAGCATTGTTGTTCTGCCATATATTGACGCGTCTCAAACTGGTGTAATTCCGTTATCGTACGGGTTCGGCAAGCCTGTCGTTGTAACCAGTGTCGGCAGTGTCCCTGAAATCGTTGATGAGGGTGTTACCGGACTAATTGTGCCCACGAGCGACCCGAAGGCGCTGGCTGATGCTATAGTGAGACTAATGAAGGACGAAACACTGAGAAAGCAAATGGGCGCGAATGCTTACAAAAAGTTGAAAACGGATTTATCATGGGACAGAATTGCCGAAAGGACGATAGAAGTGTACCGAAAAGCAGCGAAAAGAGGAGAAGCAAGGTGACTCCGGCTCAAAAAAGATACGCGAGTTTGAGAAGCTATCTGAATCATCTAATATACAGGTCCATTGGCACTACGGACTTGGTCAGAAGAATCGAGTGGCGAATTGTCCTTAGCTGGCTAGACTTAAAAGGCCAGGAGAAGGTCCTGGATGTTGCCTGTGGCACAGGTATATTAGACCTTAAGATTGCGGAGATGGGCTGTGAAGTATACGGCATCGACATATCCGAGGATTCGATAAAAGCTGCAAATAGGTTTGCACAACAGGAAGACGTAATCTGTCAATTTAAGGTAAGTAATGCAGAAGCCATCCCTTACCATGATGACTATTTCGATAAGATTTATAGCAATTGTTCTCTGGAACATTTTCAAGATGATGTTCAGGCGTTAAATGAGATGAGACGAGTGCTGAAGCCAAACGGTTTGCTGGTGTTAACTGTTGATAGTCTGTCCTATCCGGGAGTTAAGGAAAGCGATAAGGCCAGGCATCGAAAAGAGTTTGCCGTAGTGAATTACTATACCGATAAAGAATTAAGGAGAAAAATAGAAACCGTGGGATTTGAGATAATTGCCAGCAAATACTACTTGAACTCCTTCGTCTCTCACATTGTTTACTGGTGGTCGATGTATCTAGGGTGGCAAAAGCAACCCAGGTATGTGGTACCGATGCTATCTATTATCGTCTTCTACCCCTTGTGTAGCCTATCTGATCTACTGTTCGGATCCGATAAGTGGGGATATGGCCTAGCGGTGAAGGCAAGAAAATCACCCTCGGGGAATTTTCGGGAGACCTGATGAAAACCCTTTTTATTGTTGTCCCCATGGGTTTCATAGCCAGGAATATACTTAGAACGGACGTCTTCAAATTTCTGAAGAAATCAGGGTTGCAGATTGTTATCCTAACATTCGAGTACGAGAATGAAGAATTTATTAAGGAGTTCAGCGGCCCTAATATTGTTATTGAGAGACTGGTGAAACACAAATCAGGTTTCCTTGAGGTTTTCTTTGGTGGAGTAGCCTACAGAATCTACCAGAACAGGGTTGATAACCAGACCCTGCGCATAATCGAAAAGTGGCGTCTGAAG
>CAZYNY010000162.1:0-3729 GCA_964648095.1 uncultured Nitrospirota bacterium
CCTCAGAAGGTCTTGCCTCATCAAAGATTACAACAACAGAGCTCTTCGGTGCACCAAATCAGGCAAGCTATAAGAGCAGGACATTAGATATCGCACGTGACCTGCAGACAGCAATACACAAAGGAGGAGACACATCAAAGCCCTTCTCCTATTTTACCCTCTCAGGGATACATGCCTCTTCTTTAGAAGGGCTTATCTTTGATCAGCTCTTTGGAGGAAATCTGGGGGATTCGGTATCTGCAATCAGGATATTAGAGCTTTCAAATAATCAGGGGATTCCCATCTACCGTATCGATTCGACCAATATCGCATCCATCCTCCCGATCTTACAAGTCTCAGCTGAGGTGAAATCAAATATTGAAAATGCCGTTAATGCAGGAAAGTTGGTCTTAGTCCCAAAGCAGGAGATCACACACATTTCCTGGGCAGGGACAGGATATATTATCCAAGACCCGACTATTGGTGTAGGGGCGTATTTGATATCAGGTGGGTTGGCAGGAGGACATAGCTCAACAGGAACGGAGACGGTCTATCCGATACCGCAGATCGCTGCCTCTGGCATTGCCCTCCTTTTGATTGGCGCAGTCCTGGCCACGGCTGCTGCATCAGCCCCTGCAATGGTTATAGTTGGAGGTGTAGTTGTTGGGGTTGATGTTGCTACGGCCCTTGGTTCTGCCGCAGCGGTACTTGAGATTGCAGGAAAGCTGGCCATAGTTATTGCTATTGCGAAGGCGATTTCGGATGCGATGACGAGGACCAAGCCGGCTGAGAATTGGGTTATATTAAGGCATTACACAGATGAATTAGGTTTACTTGGAATATTGGGGTCTAAAATTATATTTAAGACGATAGGTGGTGAATTGGGAGACGGCACTTACCTGACAGATCATTTTAGACAGCCCGATAATGGAGGGCCAGTTAGCCAAGATATTGCACAAAAATTAGGTATAACAGGCAAGGTAATTACTGCCTATGTGGATGTTAAGATTGACTGGAATATTTATGGTAAGAATTTCATAGTTGCTAATATACGTGGAGTAAATCAATATTGTTTTAAGAATATGGACTTAGTTATTGACGGTACAACCGTCTTATTTTGGAGTTCCTTTCCCTAATTGAGGAATAATTCAATGGAAAAAGATAAGATTCCAACATTCAAGCCTATATCCGAATGGATTCAGTTAACTTATGAAGAGTTAAAGGAGGAAATAAAAAAGAATATTATGGGTTTTGGCATGGGTGGGAGCACTGCCCATTATCACTTTGCTGGAGAATACAAAAAAAAAGTAGATAATACTGAACTTAAACAGAGTGTTGACAGTATATTGCTTGAATTAATTGGAGATATTATTTATGGTGGTAGGGCAATATTTATCTGCACTGATTTACGAATAGAAGGTGCAAAAGAGAAGATATGTTCTGCTTTAAAGAAGGCAGATGACCTATTCGAGAGAATGAAGCAAACCCCAGCTGTAAAAGACTGGAGCACCTATTTTGGATATCTATGGGAACTAAACAGCGCTGTTGGTAGATTAAATATTGAAGAGGCAAAGGACTTTTTAATCAAACAGCTCTATCCACTAAAGGGACCTATGCCTGAACCGGTTACTAAGGAATATTATCTTTATCATTTAGCAAAATCAGCATTAGAGGCATTAAGGAAAATAGATCCTGAATCGGTAAAGAAATATACATGAAAGTCATGAATGTTTACAACGACTTCTTGGAAATGAAAAAATGTATAAAAAATAAGATCGCAATTATATTTACTGTGATATCGCTTGTGTTGGTAGGCGCTCTGGCCCATGCCCAGCAGACCTCCATCGACAATGGCCTGTTCTATCTATATTCTAACCAATCATCTGATGGCAGTTGGGGTGGATCGGCTACGTCGCTAAATAGCGTCTTTCAGACCACTGCTACTACTGCAAAGACCTTACAGCTTATGGGTGTAACAGATATCAGTCTGACCAATGCCATAGGCTATCTCTCAGCACAGACAACGGATAATGTAGATGACCTTTCTCATCAGCTTGAGGTGCTTGCAGGATCAGGTACAGATGTAACCAGCATCATTGCCTCCATCAAATCTGCACAACAGACAGATGGAGGCTGGGGGATAGATCTTGAGAAAAGTTTTCCCTCTGATATAGTGGATACACTCTCTGTCCTTCAGGCTTTAGAGGTAGCAGGACAAGCAGATGCAACAACTGCCTCTAATGCCATCAACTATCTTTTGGCCAACCAGAATACAGATGGCGGGTGGGGGATTATCAAAGGCAATCCAAGTGAAGTCTTTTATACCTCCCTGGCCTTTTTAGTGCTAAATGATTTCAAGCGCTCCTTTAATCTTACCTCATCCCTAAGCTCTGCAAGCAATTATCTTATATCAAGACAAAACCTAGACGGAAGCTTTGGTAACAGCATCTTTGAAACAGCCCTGGCCTATCAGGCCCTTACCCGATCCACCTTAGATCTGATAAGCAGAAGCGCTGCAATTGCCTATCTTATCTCATCTCAGCTCCCTGACGGCTCCTGGGATGAAGATCCATATTCCACTGCCCTTGCATTAAGGGCCTTATCAGATTCCGGGATCATATCATCCGCACAGATCAATCCTATCAACCTGACTAAGGTTATAGATGGAATAAGTCAGCCTGCCTCAACCTATTCTGCATATGAGACCATGACTATCGGAGTTACTACAGCCGATCCGGATGCGCTCCTGGAGGTTACTGTCCAGGACAGCTCCGGCACCATCTACTCCACACGCACAGAAGGAGGGGAGATCTTCTTTGACACACAAAACCTTGCCCCGGGGACATACACCATAATAGTTATGGCCACTGACCCTCAAACCGGGATCATCATTGATGAGGAGAGATTCACATTTACCACAGAGGCCGGCATTGCCATATCCGATGCAATCCTTGTGATAGCTCCAATATCTACCCACGTAGGCGCCACCGAAACCGTAGCCTTGGCACTCTCTTTTAGCAACAAATCCAATACCCAGGCAACCTTGACCATAGAATATGAGATCAAAAGCCCCTCCGGGGCTATCTTAAGCAGCGGTATGACACCGCTAACACTATCCCCTGAGACGACCTCTACAACTGTAACTTTAATAACCTTTAGCCACAGCTTCACCGAGAGCGGTGAGTATCCGATTATAGCAAAGGTATTAAATGGAACAGTGCTTCTTTCAACAGCAAATAGCGCCATATCAGCTGCACCTTTAGTCAGGATAGATCCTACCAAGACTATATCACCAACTACAGTGACACCTGATGGAGACAAGAGGATCAGGATAAATATCCACTTAGAAGGGGTGGAGGAAAGGCCATGATGTGGGTAGGTAACCCAAAGGCAGCCATCCACCGAGATCAGAGAAGGTGGTCCTTCATCCTGTTGATGGCCCTCATCTCCTTGCCCTTGACCCCAGTCGAAGGCTTGTCCCAAGTAAGTATTCCTTCTGGTTTTACCGTCGAGCCCTTTGCCATCGTAGAGCGGCCCACTAGTCTGGCCTTCGCACCGGCAGGGAGCCCATTTAGTTCCAATCTATTCGTTGGATCCATGGGTCACGGCGATCCCTCGATTGTCCAGACGGTCAACGATCGGATCTTTGCCATCTCGCCAGCAGGTATGGTCACTCTCTTTACAGCCCTCTTGCCAGAGGCCGATCCGGTGGCCCTGGAATTTCCACCCTCCGGCAGTCCTTTTGCAGAA
>CAZYNY010000162.1:3739-4909 GCA_964648095.1 uncultured Nitrospirota bacterium
ATTTTGGTCAGATGGGGATTACGGATCGCATCCTCCGGATTTCGCAGGCAGGAACCGCTACACTCTTTACTACCTTGTTACCCGAAGCAGATCCTACAGGCCTGGAATTCCCCACCCTAGGTAGCCCATTTGGAGATTTCCTATACGTTTCTGCCAACAACCGGGATGATGGTCGAGTTGGAGACTGTGGTGGTACCATCCAGCGCGTTGATCCGTTAGGAAACGTCGCTGATTTCACCTCTTTGAATACCTTATTGCCTCCCTTCTCTTTTGGGGGCTGCAACCAATTAACAGCCTTAGGAGAGCCATCAGGGTTGGCATTTGGGCGAGGTGATCTATTTGGCATGGACCTTTTCGTGACCAACTCGTCAGATACCCCAGCAGATATCATGCGCGTGAGTGCTTCCGGCACGGTGACGAATTTCGTCAACGACGGGAAGTTTTCTGTAAGTGCGGTAGGTGGCCTTGCCTCGCTAGACGTGGAGTTTGGTCCTGGAGGCGCGTTTGGAAGTAATTTGTATTTTACCGATTTCGGGGATGCGTGTAATTGTGTGCGCATTGCAGATACCGCTGGAAATTTTAGTATTCCCTTTGTGACCCTGCCTGCCTTTGCTGCCTCTTTAAAATTCGGCCCCGGCGGGCCTTTTGGTAATGACCTTTACGTCACGGTGGTCGAGGCAAGTGGCGGCTCGATTTATAGGGTTAAGGCAGACGGAACCTTCAGTCTCTTTGCCACCGGATTCGTAAACTTTTCCGCAGATGCTCTGGAATTCAGTCCAGATGGGACAGTTTTATTTGTTGCCGATTTTGGTGGAAATAAGGTGTATAAGATTAGCTCTGCTCCGATTTCTGGCATCAGGGTCATCGACACCATCTCCACCTCCAACATCGACCTTGATTCCACCTCCTTCTCAAAGACACCATCCAGCATTACAGCCGATACGGCAAACAATAAGACCATCATAGAATGGCAATTTGATTCATTCTCCATAGGACAGATAGAAGACCTATCCTTTGATGTCATATTAAAGAACCCGATTCCAGGTGAGGACAGGATCGTAAACCATAAATTAGAGCTCTTCTATACCGATGTAAATGGAAACGAGGTGAAGACCGAGCTTGGTTCCCAGTCTGTCCATGTCCTGACCTCTGCCTTTAATACAGCAGTCT
>CAZYNY010000163.1:0-4812 GCA_964648095.1 uncultured Nitrospirota bacterium
CCGGATCTCAGGTGTAGAGCTTAAGAGGAGGATATCCTTAGGAAACATGGTCGCCTTCCTGATCAGACTAAGAGTACTAAGCTTTTATCATAAATAAACTATTGAGTCAACGATTTTTCAATTAAATCTATCATGCGGGTATCCTATTTCTGACCAATCGCCTCTGCCCCTGCTTTTGAGACCATCTCATCCTGCTCGCCTGTTCCCGAACCGGACCCCACTGCGCCTGCCACCTTTCCATTAATTATGACAGGCATACCGCCTTTCAGGTTTGTAAACCTCCCGTTTGTGATCGATGAGATCTCTTCAGAGACAGGAGGCGGAAAACTACCTGTCGGCCTCCTGATCGACACCGCTGTATAGGCCTTGCTGTAGGAGGTGTGAATTGAGTGGAGAAACGCCCCGTCCATCCTTATGAAACCGAGTAGGTTTCCTCCTTCGTCAACCACAGTTATCGACATACCCACCCCTATCTCCCTTGCCTTCTTTTGTGCGGCATCGAGGATCTTTACCACATCCTCTTCTGTAAGTTTTATTGAAGTGGTCTCGGCCCAGGTGCTGGATGCAGTCCCCAAAAAAAGATAGATGCCAAAAAAAAGAGAAACGATGGCTCGTAGGATGACTTTCTTCATTGACCCTCCCTGATTTACAATTATCGGTATAATTAACCAAAATCTTCAATAAGTCAAGGATTGAAACCTTCACAAAAAAAAAGATATTTTTTATGCGCGGGTTTTTCTTCTTGACTTTGTTACATTCTCTGGTATAATGATAATCAATCTCATCTGTATATACATATGAAGAAAGAGGAAAAGGTACTGAGGGAGCATATTGCAAGAAATAATCTGCGCCTTACAAAGCAGAGGGAGACCATCCTTGAGTCCTTTCTTAGCCTTGAGTCCCATGTCAGCGCTGAGGAACTTTACAGGGAGACCGTAAAGAAAGACCCCGCCATAGGCCTTGCTACCATCTATAGGACGATAAACCTCCTATGCAAATGCGGTCTGGCCCAGGAGAGGGACTTTGGTGATGGGGAGACGAGATACGAACATCTCTTTAATCATAAGCACCATGACCATCTGATCTGCACAAGTTGTGGAAAGATTGAAGAGTTTGAGAATACTGAGATAGAGAAACTGCAGACCAAGGTTGCCAAGAATCACGGATTTGAGACCTATAGCCACAGACTTGATCTATACGGTCTCTGCGAGGCATGCAAACATTAACTTTATGGAAGGAGCGATTTATGACAAAAAGATTTAATGTAGTTTCCTGTTTTTTTATCCTCTTCATTCTGATCTCATTTTTTTCCCTGACACTCGTGCCGTCAAGGGTATCAGCCGCAGAGGAAGAAGAGATAAAGATAACCATTAAAGATGGCAAATTTGATCCACAAGAGGTAAAGGTAAAGGCGGGCATTAAGGTAAAGCTAATAGTAACCAATTCAGATAAATCAGCCGCAGAGTTTGAGAGTGTCGATCTGGACAGAGAAAAAGTGGTCCGTCCAGGGCAGTCAATAACCATATTATTATCCAAGCTCGAACCTGGAACCTACGAATTTTTTGATCACTTCCATCCAAATACACCTCATGGAAAGATCATCGTTGAATAATTAAGGTCTGGAGGTTTTTAAGATGTTTGGAATTTTTTTAATTACCTGGAGCACCCTGAAATTGGCCTGACCCTGATTCGTAGGGATACTACTCACCTATCTAAAAAAGATAGGTGAGGCCAAGAATTTCAGGTATATCTATTACGGCGTTATACTGGCTATTCTGGCCAGCCTCCTTTTTGCCTACTTTTCCAACGCCGTTTCCCTCCTCTTTCAGGGCTCAAGGGAGGAGATATTCCATGCAGCAATCCTATTCCTTGCAGTAGGTGTGCTGACATATATGGTGGTCTGGATGCACCACAATGCCAGGGAGCTAAAGGGCGAATTGCAGCAGAAGGCAGATGAGGCCCTGGCAAAGAATAAGGTCTGGGCATTGGCATCACTTGCATTTATCGGTGTCTTCAGGGAAGGTGTAGAGACCGTCCTCTTCCTCTGGGGCCTTCTTCTTGATAATGGAGATCTGGTATCCTACTACGCAAATATTGCCGGCGGTTTTGCCGGCATCGGCCTGGCTGTATTCATGGCCTGGTTATTTTTCAAGGGTTTTGGACATATTGACCTCCGGATCTTCTTTAGGGTAACAGGTGTACTTTTATTATTTATTGCGGCAGGGATGCTCTCTACAGGAGTCGGCAAGCTGATCGCAGCGGATATACTTCCTCCCATAATCGACCATGTATGGAATACCTCATGGCTCATCGATGAGCATAAAATTATAGGATCTGTTCTATCCGGCATCCTTGGATATAAGGCCCGTCCATCATTGATGGAGATGCTATTCTATCTCCTCTACTTCCCTACTGTAATAATATGGCTTAAAAGCCAGAGGCATGACCTGGCCCAGTAGCTTTACAGGCAGCGTAAATTCTGTATAGCTTATCTTATGGCTCGTCCCCGCTCACTCGTACCGCAAGGCCTCGATCGGATTCAATCGGGCCGCCTTGTTCGCCGGATACAATCCAAAGATCACGCCAAGGACCGCACTTGACAGAGCAGCTCATCCTGCATGCCGAAAAGAATTTGCATCTTGACCCTGAGATGGGGAGGGATCTAATTGAAGTATATCCAAACCGATCAATCCATCTATATATTCGCGCAGCTCTACCTCCTTTTTTGCATCTTTGCCCTGGAGAAGGGACGACATGATTTCGTCTATCGGTTTTAGGTGGCGGTGAAGAGAGAGACTGGATAGGCGATGGAAAGTATCGCGATCGAACAACACCGATTGTGCCAAATTTGAAACACTGTATCTTCCCTCATCTGTTAATAATAGATTGATGGGGTTCCAGCGAAGGAGGTAGGGGATATTATCCCCACGGTGAGGCAGGCTCGTTCTATAATGGAAGGGGCGCTTTTTATAATAGGCGGCATAGAGTATCGCATACTCTTCAAAGGCAGGCCAGAATTGAAATGGACAATTGTGGTAGTCCGGAAAGGTCTTTCTCAGAATTTGGTAGAACTCTTTCAACAATCTTGTGACCTCATCCGGGCCCAGGCCGCGCTTGTTGGTCCACTCCCTTTCGTGGACACAGGTCGGAAAGTCCTTACCCTGCAGAACCCTGTAATCGATGATGGCCCCTAAATCCTCAGCCTTCTCGAAATATGGCGTTAGCTGCGCAAGAAGAAACGGATGGATGTCAAAGCTGTTTCCAGGGCGGTTGATGATGTCGGCATTTTTCAAGAAGAAGGACAGGGTCTCTCGAGCCCTTGACTCTGTCTCCTCAGGGAAACCTATGATCGAGAAGAGATGGAAATAGATGTCGGCGTCAAGACAATTAGAAAGAACATCTCGCACATCAGTGAGCCTTATGCCTTTACACATATGATCCAATGTCTCTTGCGACCCTGACTCCAGTCCGAAGAAGAGCTTTTGCATCCCCATCTCCGAGATCCTCCGGCAACACTCCTTCGTAAAACCAGGCTCAAGCCGCGCATAGGCTGTAAAGTTGTATCTATGCTGATTGTTTGACTTAAGTACTTCAGTCAGCTTCAAAAGGAGTTTAGGCGGTATCGCCTCATCGGTAAAGACGAAGTGATGTGCCCCAAACCGCTCAGCAAGGGCATGGATATCCTCTGCAATTTTTTCTACTGAGCGGACACGGTAGGGCTTAGGGGATAGCCGGTTGATATAGGAGATATCGCAGAACTTGCAGCGGTTATAGTAACATCCCTTGCCCATAAGGATTGGCAATACCAGTGAAGGGGCAAGATAGTAATCGAGGGGAAGTCCAGTAAAATCTGGTGTCGGCAAGGTATTGAGATCTTCAGTGTGCGTTTGCGTTACGCGTACAGTGTTCTGATTATCAAGGTAGAGGTAGTTTGGCACACTGAAGAAATCGTGTGAGCCATGCAACTGTGTTAGCAGCTCAAGCAGCGCAGTTTCGCCTTCGTAAGCGATGAGGCCATTGCAAAAGCGCTGGAAGAAGGCTGGATGTTTTTGAAGCTGTGGTACAAACTTCGTGTAGAGGGTACCCCCAATAACGACAAAGAACCCATGTTTCTTGAGAAGACGCGCCGCCATAAGACCCGGCAGTATCTGTTGGCTGTTGTTTATTGATATCCCGACCAACGTCGGTTCCTGAAGTTTCAAACACGGGAGCACCTCCTGTTCATAGAAGTCATGGAAGACATTAGCACCCGGATCGTCCATGCCGTTGATCAGATCCGAGAGGTAAACCGGATTGATGCCTTCCACGTCATATTTGATCTGAACGACATCATAATATACTGACCTCGGGAGGCCGGCAGCTGCTAAGTTGGCGCCAACTGAGATACAGTCTCGCGCCCAATTAAGACAATTAGGGTCATAAAACTTGCGGGGATCACGGAGCGATTCGATTGCCTCATCCATTGAGGAGATTAAGTTTTCACCGTGGAGCAGCGCCCATCCTAACCGGTCCTTCCTTTCGCCTTGAGGAAGCCTTTCCATATTTTCAACACACTTCGTCCTCGCCGCATCGAGGTTATCCTGCCGCAGCACATAGAGCAAACCTTCGAGATTTAGATCCCTCATTGTCACAGAGATGCCTTCCCTTCGCAGAGCAGCAGCCAGGGAAGGCAGCGCCAGGTAAGGGGCCCGAGGATCCGCCCCTGGTGGAAAAAGCAGCGCCACCGTCATCCCCTTTTCCTCATAGGCTCTATCGCCAGGTTTTTATAGATATGTGGCTCCTTTAATGCCTATATCATGCCTTTACAGCAGG
>CAZYNY010000164.1:0-4622 GCA_964648095.1 uncultured Nitrospirota bacterium
CCACAGATGATAGTCGCCTCCCCCTCAACGCTCGCCTTGCTCGCTGGGTATCTACTAGAAAACCCCCTCTGTCTCTTTAAGTTGAAATTCCTTTATCTTGGAATAGAGGGTCATCCGGTCTATCTTGAGGATTTTAGCTGCCCTGGTTTTATTGCCCCCTGCCTTAGCCAATACCTGTTTAATTATCTCCTCCTCTATCTTTTTTGTAGCCTTTTTAGTTATCCCTTTAAGCGAATCCCCTCTTTGCAGATCCTCCTTGAAATCAAGACCATTAGGTAGGCCGGCATTGCTTAATGAAAGATGCACCGGGCCGATATAATCAGAATCAGCCAGAAGGACTGCCCTTCTGATCGCATTCTTTAACTCTCTCACATTGCCCGGCCAATGATAATTAAGAAGAATCTTCCTTGTATCAGCAGAAAGTCCTTTTATTTTCTTGTCAAGTTCCCGTGTTGTCTCATCCAAAAAATATTCAGCTAAGACAGGTATGTCTTCTTTTCTTTCCCTCAAGGGTGGAAGGTTGATATCAAATTCATTTAACCTATGAAAAAGGTCGTTTCTAAATTTGCCCGCTCTTACTGCCTCAAAAAGATTAATATTTGTGGCCGTGATTATCCGAATATCTATCTTTATATCCTTCTTGCTGCCTAACCGCTGCAGTCTTTTTTCCTGAATCACCCTTAAAAATTTCATCTGTATAGTATCCGAGAGATTATTAATCTCATCTAAAAATAGGGTCCCTCCATTAGCCTGTTCAAACCTTCCCTCTATCCTCGCATCTGCACCGGTAAATGCCCCCTTTTCATGGCCAAACAGCTCACTCTCAACCAATGTCTCAGGGATAGCGCCACAATCTATAGCAACAAAAGGCTTATCTTTACGCAGGCTATTTTGATGAATCATCTGGGCAATCACCTCCTTACCGGTTCCGCTCTCGCCCTGAAGTATCACAGTCATATTGGTTGGGGCAATTATCTTGACCTGGTTTAAGACCCGCTTCATTTGAGGGCTTTCTCCTGTTACCTCTGTTACAGCCATCTTCTCCCCAACCATTCTTCTTAAATTCTCTACCTCCTTACTTAGAGATCGGGTCTGAAGGGCTTTTTTAATTATAAGTACTATTTCTTCATTATCAAAAGGCTTAGCAATATAATCAAATGCCCCTAATTTCATCGCCCTGACCGCATCTTTAACATCGCCATAGGCGGTAAGCATTATAATAATTAAATCCTTATCAATCTTCTTCATCTCCTCCAAGATCTTTATTCCATCCATCCCAGGAAGTTTAATATCTAATAAGACTAGCCTTGGAGAGCTATTTTCAACCTCCTTAATCGCCCTTTTCCCATCACCGGCTGTAGTTGTCTCATACCCTTCAGCCTTCAATATCTCAGAGAGGATAAACTGCGTGTCTTTGTCGTCATCAACTATTAGAATTCTCTCCAAACAAAGGCCCCCCGTTTCCTTTTACGCCCTCTCTCGAAATCGGAAGCCTGACCCTTACCTCCGTGCCCTGCTCAACCCTGCTTTCTATCTCTATCTTTCCTTTATGACACCTGATAACCTCTTGCACCAGGGTAAGCCCCAGTCCTACTCCTTCATCCTTGGTTGTAAAAAAAGGATTAAATATTTTGGTTAAATTTTCCTGAGGAATGCCGATACCCGTATCTGAAAAATTGATTACTACCTCATTATTTTGAATATCAGGATATGCGCTAATAGCCAGTCTCCCACCCTTAGGCATCGCATCTAATGCATTTAGAATAAGGTTTAAGAATGCCTCTTCAAGCCTTCTTTCATCTAATAATAGAATATGTGGAAGTCTTCTCGACCACCTCTTAATAAGACGCACATGCTGTTTTGAACATCTTGTCTTAACCATGATACAGACACTATCTATAATCTCTCCGAGATGTCCTACCTTAAAAGAGATCTCGCTCGGCTTGGCAAAATCAAGGAGATCCTTAACAGTCCTATTGGCATGCTCAGAATTCTTTAGAATAATCCTGAGGTGTTTTCTTGCAACTTTATGCAGCTTATACTTATTAAGACAAAATTGCGCTGCGGCAGCAATATTGCCTAAGGGATTTCTTATCTCATGGGCGATTCCAGATGCCAATTCACCGATGCCCGCCAACCTCTCCTGATACAGCAGATGGTCTTCCAATTTAACTATCTCAGTGATATTCTTTATATATTCGATCACCTGAATAATCTCACCATCCCTGTTTATTATAGGAAAAGTGAAGGTGTCTAAGATTGTTAGACCCTTATCAGGACTATTCCATATCTTATTAACATGATGAGAGGTCCTACCTTCTTCTAATGTCTTCTGGGCAGGGCAATTTTCACAAACCCCTTCGTTCTTATAATATTCAATAAAACATCTCTTTCCGATCAGGTCAGAAAAATCCCTTTTATCAAAAATCTCAAGGATCCCTCTATTAACCCTTAAGATTTGATAATCCTTGTCAATAACTGAGATTCCGTCTCCTATGTTATCAAAGATTGCTAAAAGTTGATCATTAACCTCTTTTATTTTCTGAGACAGATCCTCTTTCTCTTCTAATCGATCCATTGATGCTACCTCTCTCGTGATCCCAAATATCCTGCCTATCAAACCACTCTCTAAATTCTCCTGCCGGGCTCGGCCTCCCTATGAAATAACCCTGTGCTGAGTCACATTCTAACGATGTAAGCCTATCCATGACCTCCTTATTCTCCACACCTTCCGCTGCCACCTGAAGGCCGAGGTTATGAGCCAGATCAATCACAGAACGGACTATTATGGCGCTGTTTTCATCTTCCGCCATATTTATAACAAATGATTTGTCTATCTTGATCTCATCCACAGGGAGCCTCTTAAGATATCCAAGGGAAGAATAGCCTGTCCCGAAGTCGTCAATAGAAAACCTGATTCCCTCCCGGCGTAAAGATGAAAGGATATCCAGGGCGCGGGCAGGATCAGACATGATAAGACCCTCGGTGATCTCCAATCTTAGCCTTTCCGGAGCAACACCCCAGGTAGAAAGAAGCCCTGCTATCTGCTCTGTCAGTCGTGGAGCTAGAAGATTACGGACCGATACGTTTACTGAAATTGTGATTTCAATACCTTCGTGATGCCAGCTCCTGGATTGCTTTAAAACCTCTTCTAATACCCAGAGGGTAAGCTGCCTGATCATACCTGTCTTTTCGGCAGCGGAGATAAACTGATCAGGGGGGACAACCCCTAATCTGGGATGCTGCCATCGGACCAGGGCCTCAACGCCTATTATCCGATTGGTCTTCAGGTCCACCTTGGGTTGGTATACCAGGAATAACTGGCCGGATTCTATGGCATTTCGAAGCTCACCTATTAAGGTAAGGCTGCCCGGGGAATATTGATCATACTGAGATGAATAGATTACCCAACCGCTTTCTGACCTCTTGGCTACATACATTGCTATCTCTGCCACCCTAATCAGGTTATGTGTATCTTCAGCATGCCCGGGGAAAAGCGCGATTCCAATGCTGACATTAACATGAAGGAAGAGCTCCCCAAAAGAAAAGGGATCCTCAAATATCTTTATAATCTTTCTTGCAATCTCCGTTGCCCCTTCAACATCCCTACCCGGAAGCAGAACTGCAAATTCATCGCCGCCGAAACGGGAAACCGTATCGGTCTTCTCTGCGACCTTCCTAAGACGCAGGCCCACCTGTTGCAAAATCAGGTCGCCGTTGTCGTGTCCAAGGGTACTATTGATCTCCCTGAAACGGTCTATGTCCATAAACAAGAGGGCAAACGACCCATTCTCGTCCTTTGTCTTTGAAATGGCCATCTCTATGCTGTCATGGAGCATGAGGCGATTTGGAAGATCAGTCAGGAGGTCGTAATAGGCAAGATAATTGATCTGCGTCCCTGAGTGCATTTTCTTACGACTGATACCTGCCTCTTTCATCTCCCGTTCAATGGCCGGGGCGAGTCGGATCAGATCTTTTTTTAGCAGGAAGTCATTGGCGCCGGCCTTCATTGCCGCTACAGCGGTCTCCTCACCAGTTGTACTCGAGATTATAATAAATGGGATGTCGAGGCCCTTCTCTTTTAATAGGTTCAGCGCAGAAAGGGCGCTTAAGTTCGGCATGGAATAATCGCTAAATATAACATCCCAGACCTGCCTTTCCAGGGCAATTCTCATCGCCTCAAGTGTCTCAGCTTTTTCATAAAGAGGAACGAAACCGCGTTGTTTTAGTTCGTCCAGCGCCAACTGGACATCACCATCTGATTCTTCTAAAAATAATATATTAAGTCGTTGACCCACTTAAAACTCCTATCTCTTTTTTATTATCAGCCATCAATAAGATGGTCTTGATGGTTTCTGTTGTTTCTATTATCATATTCCTTGTTAAGATAGCGGCAGGGACAATCAGCCTTAATTTATTTTCAAGACTATAAATGGAGTTATCATCCAGGATTACCTTGTCATTTTTACCAAAATCAACCTCGGAGCTATATATCGTAAGGCCATTAAAATTGGTATATTTATAATATTTAATCTCATAAGCTTTATCATCCATGCTTACCACCTCTGATACCAATTTGCCTTCATTCGGCTACCTGGAAAAAAGCAGGTTGAGGTCAAGGT
>CAZYNY010000165.1:0-4615 GCA_964648095.1 uncultured Nitrospirota bacterium
ACCATGACCGATTTTTGTGGCTACCTAAAAATCGGGGTTTTCGTTCAGACACTATCTACGGTGAGGCCTAAAGGTGTGCAGCATGTCTGGTGGCAGTACATGAATTCAAGAAATGACCGCAAGGCTGCCTCGGTACACTCATTGTTTCAACTTCCTCGCCATCCAGACCACCAGGGCGCTGCTGGCCAGGCTCTCTCCCCCCCAAGAACAAATCAACCTTCTCAAGATTCAACCAATCCGTCTGAGTGCTTGACCTTTTCTGCCGTCGGAGGTAATCTTGCCTCAAGTCAATTCTCAAGGTGCTTCTTCGAGAAAGGGAGGGGAGCTATGGATATAGCAGCGATCGAGCGATACCTCAGTTTTCGGGTGCCGGAGGCCCAGGATCTCCGGGTCGTGGGGCTGCAGCGCGTCTTTCCCGGCATCTCCCGGGAGACCTGGCTGACGGATGTCCAGTGGGAGCAGGACGGGAAGCCGGTGGCCCGGGGCTTCGTCTTCCGGCTGGATACCCCCGGGGGCAGCATCGTCCCGTTGCCCCTTTCCTACGAGTACGAGGTCTATGCGCGGCTCCAGGGGAGCGGTCTCCCAATCGCCCGCACCTTTTGGTACGAGCGCGACCCCCAATGGTTGATGGAGGGCCGGGAGTTCTATGTCCGGGAAAAGCTGGAAGGAACGGTGGAGATCCCGCACCTGGGCGATCCGCAGTACCAGGCGATGCATATCGAAATGGCGAAGGAGCACGCCGAGAAGCTCGCGCTGGTCCATACCCTGGACTGGCAGAGGCACGGGTTCGCCGAGTTAAGGGAAAAATTCCCCGAATGGCGGGTCCCCCGGGACGAGACCGAATGCACCCGCCTGGACCTGGAGCTGTGGGAGAAGATCTTTTACGAAGTGCAGCCGGAGCCCTACCCGGCCATGGCGTATGTGCTGGCCTGGCTCAAAGAGCACGTGCCCCAGCGTGCCCCCCGGATCTCCCTGGTCAAGGGCAACAACGGCATGTCCGAGGAGATCTGGCAGGGGACCAAGATCGTGGGCCTGAGCGATTGGGAGGTGGCGCATCTGGGCGATCCGACGGAGGACTGGGCCTGGGCCGTGGTGCAGGGCATCGACCAGCTGTGGGAAGTGGACCAGATCCTGACGCACTATGAAAAGGCGAGCGGCATCCCCATCGACCGGGAGAGCTTGAACTACTTCTACGTGCTCGTCTGGTTCAAGGTTTTCGCCTGCCTGCAGGCCGGGGGGAGGATGTTCATCGCCGGGAAAGACCAGAGGGTGCAGGTCGCCTCGTTGACGCTCTTCAGCCATCTGTTTCTCGAACAAATGGCCAAGGCCTCCGGACTCCACACGACCGCGCGAGGTTCGGAGTCCATGCGCTACAACTAGGGGTCAGACCAACGCTGGCTTCGCGTTGTCACCTTAGAGCTGGAAGGAGGAAATATCCTTGCGTCCCAGTGCCACGGAGATCATTGCGGGAATCAAATGGAGCTTCGAGACGTATATCGTGCCCGACCTGAACGAAAAGCTGGCGCAAAGTACGGCCCGGAGCATCCTCTGTCTTTTGGACCACCTTCAGGCGCGCGTGGCCATGGAAGGCCCGTTGCTCGTGGAGGACAATCAGGAGATGCGGGAGCTGTTTCAGCAGCTTTCTCAGCTGTTGGAGCCCGCTCTACGGGACGGCGCCGCCCCCGACCTGGCGACGGCGGTCGCCGAGATGAAAGAGAAGGCGGTCAAGGAATACCGGCCTTCCGGCACCTATCCGACGGTGGAGTCGCTGACCGAAGAGAACGAGGAGCTGAAAAGGACGCTGGTTCGGGTGATCCAGGCCGTTAAGGGGCATGCGGCCGATCTGCCTGCGGATGCGTATGCCCAGGCCGACGAAGCGATCCGCGGCCAGCTTCGCAGGCAGTTGGACCGGGAGAATGCCTGGATCTCGGTGCTTGCCGGAAAACGGCCCTTCTGATCTAAAGAATTTCTTTAGCTCCTCCTGGGTCATCTATTTGGGGAGTTTGGGCTCGAACATGAATTGCTCTTTTTAACTATTTGGCGCAACTCCATTGTAGCAAAGCCTTGGTTTCTAGGCAAGAGGGGCGTGAAAAATAGGGGTGTTTTTTATTGAAAGGCGAAATTGAAGATGAAAAAGGGAATTAAGGAAGCGGTGTCAATCAGAAACTCTATGCTGGGACCGGCGGGTGGTTAAGCCCCGCTGTTCCCGTTCGGATTTCTCGCTTCCTTTGGCTACGACTTGGAAGGCGGATTCCCCTTGCCATGCCGCAATCCCACGTCACTGGTAACGCCCAGTTGGCCACCCTCGTTGGCGCCTACCCACCAACCAGCCGGAGGGCCGTGGTTATCCCCCGCTATGGGGTGTTTCCGGCTTGCTCAAAAGTTTGGTTAACATGTTCCCCCCTTTCGAGCGACGGGGTTAAACCCCGCTTCGGCAAGTAGTATAGTACAATCGGGTTTTTTGCCCAACCCCGTAGAGAGACTCCGTTGTTGTCGGAACCCCTGGCAGGGGGCACGAACTCACCAGAGTCAACTCAAGATCCACGAAGAGTTTACGGGCAATCATATCGCACGCAGTTATGATAGTGTTTCCCGTATATAATTTTCATATGTGGGGAAACACTGAATTAAATGATTAACAAGCTGGATTTTATTTTGCAACAATCGTTTAAACTCATCGGTGTTGAGGTTGATACGCCTTGTACATTTATCAGCAACAGTTGATGTGTCAATATTCCTTCTTTTTGCCACAGTTTTCACAGCGTCCGGATAACTTTTCCCTGAGTAAAATTCTATACACACTTCTAAAACTTCTGCCAGTGTTTTGGGAACGGATCTATTTGTTTTTAGAACGGTTTGCGGAACTGGTGTGTTTTGTTTTGTCTCGTCATGGCAAGAAAAGTGTAAATATTTCCAGCAATCAGGTTTTTCCTTGTGTTTATTTGGAATAACAAATTGTTCGCTGTTTTCGTAGATTGGTTTTTCGCAAGAAACACACAAATGAATCTCTGGCATTGTTCATCTCCTGTGGCTTTTTGTTGTGACAAAGGTGTTTATTCTAGGCCTATAGATATAATATGTATGATTGCTTATGGTGGAAGTCAAACAATAATACCAAGTAATACCAAAATTATAAGTTATAGGAGAGGATCTGGGCCGTTAGAATTAAGGAGAGAAAAAAGAGAGGGGTCATCAGGGTAAACCTTTAAACTTGGCTACATAAGTTTAAAGGTTCGGAGGTCGTGGAGATCCCGGGCCGCGACGCCACCGTAAAAGAAATGACCTGGCCCGAGGTCCTAGGGGAGCTGAGCAGGAGGAGTGACCAGGTCGGGGGATAAGTAATTAGGCCTAAAAGTAGCGAAGCTGCAATGAGCCGCAAAGTAGCTAAGTAAACCTGTATCTCTTGCGGCTTTCCGGGCATTTTCAATCTTGCAACGTTCCGACTTGGTATTGGAAGATGGAACTTTGGCTGCTTCGCCCCTGTTTTTGGGCAAAACTAGGCCTTCTATACACGCTTACTTTGCCAAAGGTTCCGACTCTGTTAATTTCTCGGAACTTTACCTCTATTCCCGCGTTAAATATGGCGGTAAGGGATTACTTTGCGGCTCATTGCAGCTTCGCTACTTTTACCCCAAATGGGAGCACTCCATTCAGTTGTCGGATGCATCGTGGGGGCGGCTGATAAGGAGATCGGCCGGGATTCCCAGCTGCTCTCTGAGGGCTTCGATTTGCCGTAGTGACAGACGACGACGGCCGCCGAAGAATTCGGCCATCTGGCGTTCTCCCCCCAGCCACCCGGCCACATCCGCCCGGGTGAGCCCCTTCTGCTCCAGCATGAAGTCTACAACCTCCTGCGGTGTGGGCTGCGAGGGCATCGGGAAGTGCGCCTCTTCGTAGGCCTGGACCAGGACCGACAGGAACTCAAGCCGTTCGTACTCCTCGGAGGTCGGTGGGGGATCGGCATCGAGCAGCCGCTCGATCTCCGCGACTGCCGCAGCATATTCGCCCTCATTCCTCAGGAGATGGGGTTTTGTAAAGTCGAGCATCTTCACCATCGTTTTCTCCTCACGATTTCCCTATCCGTCACAGCCTGCCCTCTCGGGTTCGCCGGTTGTACTCCTCGTGGGTGAGCACATAGCGGATGTATACCCGGCCCAAATCGTAGCGCATATCCACCACCAGCCGGTACTTGTTGCCACCGATGTTGAATACGGTCCGCCACGTTTCGAGGAAACTGGCCGAGGGAAAATCGCGCCGGACCTCCTGGGGGCCGGTATAATGCTTTCGCTGCATGATCGCAAGCCATGTCTTCAGGGGCTGCTCGGCATCGGGATGGGTCTGCCAAAACTCCTGAAGCCGCTTGCGAGTGAGCACATGCATGCATGCCTCCTTTTGAGGCCGTACCTTTCCCAAAGACCATGCGAGAGACCTACCTTATCCGATCGGGTCCTCAAGCGGGAGTTCAGCAGAGCGCGCTGAGCTGGAGCTGAGACACATCTCGGGGCCCGAACCTGTCTTCGGGGATGCGCTCCGAGTGCTTCGTGGCGGCTCCTCCTCTTAGATATTGCCACGATCAAGGAGCATATTCCAAAACAACGATCTGAGGAGTAGAGAG
>CAZYNY010000166.1:0-4574 GCA_964648095.1 uncultured Nitrospirota bacterium
AATTTTTCCCTTGTATGCTCATAAGATTCCGGGAGTTCATGGGTAACCGCTTCACCCCTCCCCTCAGTGAATATACCGGGGGGTGGTTTCATGGCAGGAGGAGGGAGCAACAGGTCCATGATCCTCTCTTCCGCCTGTTTAGCCGCCTTTTCCTTTACCTTTTCATAGTGTTCGGCCTTGACCATATTTACAGAGAGCTCAACTAAGTCGCGAATCATCGACTCGACATCTCTGCCGACATAACCGACTTCAGTAAACTTAGAGGCCTCCACCTTCAGGAACGGAGCCTTTGCAAGTTTTGCAAGCCTCCTTGATATCTCTGTCTTACCGACGCCGGTTGGCCCGATCATTATTATATTTTTAGGCAGTACCTCGTCCCTCAGGTCATCAGAAAGCCGCTGTCTGCGCCACCTGTTCCTTAAGGCTATGGCGACCATCCTTTTGGCATTCTTCTGTCCTATTATGTACTTGTCAAGCTCCTTAACAATATCTTTCGGGACAAGGCCCTCTACTGTCTCGGCCATTACTTCAACTCCTCCACGATGATCTCCTTGTTGGTATATATATCAATATCAGCGGCTATCTGCATGGCAGTTTTTGCGATAGTTGCTGCATCAAGGTCAGTATGGGCTATCAGTGCCCTTGCTGCTGAGAGTGCATAGGGTCCACCGGAACCTATGGCCAGGACACCGTCCTCCGGTTCTATGACATCCCCTGTCCCTGACATGAGAAAAGAATGTTCCTTGTCTGCAATTATAAGCAGCGCCTCGAGCCTTCTTAATACCCTGTCTGTTCTCCAGTCCTTTGCAAGCTCAACAGCAGCCCTTGTAATGTTCCCTTTGTACTCCTCGATCTTTGCCTCAAACTTCTCAAAAAGTGTGAGAGCATCTGCCGTTGCACCTGCAAACCCGGTCACAATCTTGTCATTATACATCTTCCGCAGCTTCTTCGCATTATTCTTCATCACAGTTGTTCCCATTGTTACCTGTCCATCGGCTGCTATGGCGACCGTTCCCTTGTGCCTTATGCAGATGATAGTTGTGCTGCGTATCCTGTCTTTATTTTTTTGTCTTTCTTTTTCCATGTCCTTTTCCTCTGGGATGGGTCTTATCGTATACCTCCATAAGCTTGTCCATGTTTAAATGTATATATCTCTGTGTTGTAGAGAGACTTGCATGTCCTAAGAGTTCCTGTATTGATCTTAGATCTGCCCCGCCATCTAAAAGATGGGTGGCGAAGGTATGTCTCAGCGTATGTGGTGTGGCATGGCGTATCATACCTATCCGCTTAACATATTTTGCTACTATACCCTCGATGCCTCTTGCTGTCAATCTCCTGCCGAACCTGTTGAGAAAGACAGGGTGTAGGGTGTAGGGTGTAGGGTGTTCCTGTACCCTGTACCCTGTACCCTGTACCCTATTTATATATTCCATTACGGCCTTTATTGCCTTTGAACCTAACGGTACGATCCTCTCCTTTTTACCCTTTCCCCTTACCATGACCAGGCCGTCAGCAAGGTTAAGATCACCAAGGTTAAGGGATGCAAGCTCGCTCAATCTTATACCGGCAGAGTAGAATGTCTCTAATATAGCCCTGTCCCTCAGGCCGAATCTCTCATTGCCGTCCGCTGATTCCATGAGCCTTATTGCCTCATCAAGCGTAAGAAAGGATGGGAGCATCTTATCTTTCTTCGGGCTTGAGACCAACTTTGCCGGATTTATCTCTATGATCCCCTCCCTGTTAAGATATCTAAAAAAACTTCTCAGTGCGGCGAGCCTCCTGCCCATGGAGTTTCTTGATTCGCCTTTTTTGTGGAGCTCAGCCAGGAACCCCCTTATTTTTATATGATCAAGAGAGGCGAGATCTATCGTTTCTCCATTTTTTTTTAGATAATCTACAAACTGTTTTAAATCATAAGTATAGCCTTTTACAGTGTATTCAGATGCCCCCCTCTCTACCTCGAGATATCTGATAAATCCTTCAATCTCTTTTTCCATGCTTATTCTCAGGGGCTTTTAGTCGCCCCCTCCACCGGCAAAGCCGAAGCGAGCATCCAGCTTGGCCGGTGCAAGCGCGGGGTGTGGGGGCATCGGAGGAGCAACTGCACCGCACGGGCCCCCACAGATGATCGTCGCCTCCCCCTCAACGCTCGCTTTGCTCGCTGGGTTTACTCCTATTCCTAAGCTGTTTCTGCCTCTTTGTGTCCGCAACCTTCAGTCCTGCACTGGATGCTGATTTCACCGCCGGACCTTTTCTCTATCATAAATGGCGCCTTGCACAGGGGGCATGTCTTGGGGACGGGTTTTTCCCAGATTGCGAATTTACATTTAGGATAGTTGGTGCAGGAATAAAATATCTTCCCCCTTTTTGTCCTCTTTTCTGTTAGTTCGCCGTTGCATCCTTCTTCCGGGCATTTAATGCCCGTGGTGATGGTCTTGGTGTTCTGACATTCGGGATATCCTTCGCAGGCAAGGAATCTCCCGAATCTCCCCCTCTTTATAACCATCTTTTTACCGCACTTATCGCATACCTCATTGGTAATTTCAGTCTTGTCAACTACCTCAATCTCCCCGCTATCTTTCTTGACAAACTCCTTCGTGTTCTTGCATTCAGGGTAGCCCGGACATGCCAGGAACTTTCCGTTCCTTCCCCATTTTATTACCATCTTTTTACCGCATTTATCACAGGAGATATCCGTATGGACCTCTTCCTTCTTAACGTTCTTCATCTCCAGTCCAGCCTTTTTCAGGCTCTCCTGGAAGGGGTCATAAAAATCCCTTACAGCCCCAACCCATTCCTTCTCCCCCTCCTCTATCTCATCAAGTTCTTCTTCCATCCTAGCTGTAAATTCGACATCAATAATATTCGGGAAATGTGCAACGAGGAGTTCATTTACTATAGTGCCGAGTTCTGTCGGTTTAAGCTTCCCCTCGACCTTTTCTACATACTTCCTGTCCTGGATTGTGGTTACTATGGCGGCATAGGTGCTGGGCCTCCCTATCTCTTTCTCCTCCAGTTCCTTTATGAGTGTTGCCTCCGTGAACCTTGGGGGCGGCTGGGTGAAGTGCTGTTTTGGTTCAAGGTTCAATGGCCTTAGTTCCTCTCCTATCTCAAGTTGCGGCAGTCTTGAACCGTCTTCCTCTTCAGCCTCCTGAGACCCGCGGGTCTGTTCGACAGATTCCCTTTCTTCTGAGTATACTGCTGTAAATCCTGGAAATCTGACGATCGAACCAGTTGCCTTAAAGAGATATTCGCCTGCCGTAATATCCACCCGTGTAATGTCCATGATAGCCGGGTTCATCTGCGAGGCAACAAACCTGTTCCATATCAGTTTGTAGAGATTGTAATGATCCCGCCCAAGATATCCTTTTATCTTCTCAGGGTCCCTTGTTATTGATGTTGGCCTGATGGCCTCGTGGCCCTCCTGGGCAGTCTTTTTGGTCTTATAGACCGGGGGCTTGGCAGGGAGATAGTCAGTGCCATATTTTTCGACTATATGATCTCTTACCTCTTCCTGTGCCTCCTTTGAGATCCTGGTTGAATCGGTACGCATATAGGTTATGAGGCCCACAGGACCCTCATCTCCTATCTCTATCCCTTCATAAAGTTGCTGGGCCAATAGCATGGTTTTTTTAGGGGAGAATCTTAGCTTCTGTGCTGCCTCCTGCTGAAGTCTGCTTGTAATGAAAGGCGCTACGGGATTCCTCTTCTTCTCCTTTTTCTCGATATTCTTTACTACAAAACTTCTACCCTCCAGGAGTTTTATTACCTCAGAGGCCGTGGCCCCATTCCCTATATTGATCTCCTCTTCACCTTTTTTAAAGAGCTTTGCCTCAAAGGGGGGAGGTAATCTCCCTTCCAGCTTAGCAGTTATTGACCAGTACTCTTCGGTCACAAAGGCAGCTATCGCCATCTCCCTTTCGCATATTAGTCTTACTGCTACAGACTGCACCCTTCCCGCACTTAACCCCCTCCTTACCTTTTCCCATAAAAGGGGGCTTAACATATATCCCACAATCCGGTCGAGTATCCTCCTGGCCTGCTGTGCATTTACCTTCTTGAGATCCAGTCTCCCAGGGTTTTCCATTGCCCTTTTTATTGCGGCCTCTGTAATTTCGTTGAAGAGAACCCTGTAGATCTTATCGCTGTTGCCATTTAGTTCCTCGGCTATATGCCAGGCAATGGCCTCCCCCTCTCGGTCGGGGTCAGGGGCAAGGTAGATCTTTTTTGCAGTCTTGGCCGACTTCTTGATCTCGTTGATAAATTTTCCCTTGTCCTTGATCGTTACATATTCAGGTTTAAAATCGTTATCTATATCTATGCCCAATTTCTTCACAGGCAGGTCTCTTACATGACCCATTGATGCTCGCACTATATAATCCTTTCCAAGGTACTTGCTGATTGTCTTGGCCTTGGAAGGCGATTCGACTATTACAACCGACTTAGACATCTAACCTCCAAAATTATCTATCAGATTTATCTTTTAATATATAGGTTTCCGTCAAGCTGCCGGACCGCGCCCTTTAGTTCCAGGCCCAATAAGATTGTTGAGACCCTGGAGGAGGGAAGGCCGC
>CAZYNY010000167.1:0-4502 GCA_964648095.1 uncultured Nitrospirota bacterium
CCTATACGTCCCTCAATTCCATAATGTTAGATGGAACAGGGATGTGCGGCTCCTGCCGGGTTACAATCGGAGGGGAGGTAAAGTTTGTCTGTGTGGACGGGCCGGAATTCGACGGCCATAAGGTAGATTTTGATGAGCTTTCGAGAAGGAACAGGATCTATCTGGAGGAAGAGAAGATAGCCCACAAAAAATGTTATGAGGTTGGATAAGGTGAAGCGTAAGACCGATCTTCCAAGGCATAATATGCCTATGCAGAAACCTTATATAAGGGCGAAGAACTGGGAAGAGGTAAATCTCGGTTTTACCCCGGAGATGGCCCGGGCAGAGGCGCTCAGGTGCCTTGAGTGTAAGAAACCGCTCTGCGTAGCGGGATGTCCTGTCAGGATTGATATTCCGGGTTTCTTAAAATTTATAGAGGAGGGCGATTTCATAGCGGCAGCAGAGAGGATAAAGGATGCCAACGCACTGCCTGCGATATGCGGGAGGGTCTGTCCGCAGGAGAGGCAGTGTGAAAAGGGATGTATCCTAGGTAAAAAACATGAACCTGTCGCAATCGGCCACCTGGAGAGGTTTGCAGCAGATTACATGAGAAGATCAGGGGTCTCATTAAAACATAACGGCATAAAACCCTCCGGGAAAAAGGTAGCTGTAGTCGGCGCAGGTCCGGCCAGTCTTACTGCAGCCGGAGAGCTTGCAAAGAAGGGCCATAGTGTCACTGTCTTTGAGGCGCTCCACAGACCTGGTGGTGTACTCGTCTACGGGATACCAGACTTCAGGCTGCCAAAGGAGATCGTGGATGCCGAGATAGACGCATTAAAGGGTCTTGGGGTAGAGATAGTTACCAACTATATAATAGGCCGGGTAGAGGACCTGGCCGAATTACTGGCCAGGTTTGACGCAGTATTCCTTGGCACAGGAGCCGGACTCCCATATTTTCTGAATATCCCGGGCGAGACCCTAAACGGGGTCTACTCGGCAAATGAATTTTTGACCAGGGTGATATTAATGAAGGCCAGGGAATTCCCTGATTACTCCACGCCCATTAAGAGGGGCAGCAAGGTCGTCGTTATCGGCTGCGGGGATACTGCTATGGATTCTGCCAGGACAGCCTTAAGGATGGGTCCCCAGTCGGTTACAGTGATCTACCGGAGGGCCAAGGAAGATGCACCTGCCAGGAAGGAAGAACTCTTGCATGCGGAGGAAGAGGGGGTCTTATTCCGCTTTCTTGCCAACCCTGTCAGGTTTATTGGAGACGAGAACGGCTGGCTTAAGGGGGTGGTCTGCATTGAGATGGAGATGGACGCGCCTGATGAATCTGGAAAAAGGAGACCAGTTGGGAAAAAGGGAACGGAATTTACCATCGAGACAGACACCGCTGTTGTGGCCGTGGGTTTTGGTGTAAACCCTACTATTACCCAGACCACGCCTGATCTTGAAACAAACCGTTACGGGGTCGTGGTCGTAGATGCTGCAACAGGGGCGACATCCAAGAAGGGGGTTTTTGCCGGCGGCGATGTTATAACAGGAGGATCGACCGTGATCTCTGCCATGGGACAGGCCAAGATCGCTGCCGGGGCAATCGATCAATATCTTATGAACGGGGCGGCTAGGCCCATCCTCGTGGATCCGCCTTCCTGAAGAAAGTATGCATCCTGAGATAGAACGTCTTATAAAAGAAAGCCATGACTTAGGACCTATACTCACATTCTACGGACTCCTCCTGGAAAAACAGGAGTCGAGCCGTCCGGACGATCTCTCGCCGCTAATTGATATATCGAAAAACAGCATAAAAGACCGGCTGGCAGCCGGCAACCCGCTAATCGATCCATCTAAAACTCCACTGTTGGATCTTAAAAACAGCATAGACCTCTTTTTTGTCATACTTGAGCTAATCAAGGATGCCTCGGATCAGTTCAGGCATCAGGCAGAGGAGGTGAGGGCCAGACTAGAAAGGAAGGACTTAGATGCGGCCATGAAGGCCGTATTGTCAGGCAATGAGGGGGAGTTAAGGAGACTTACGGAGAGATCAGCCCTTTCAGAAGAGATGCTGTTTTTGCCGGCCGGGCTCTCATTGGCACCATCCTTAAGGCTCTTATCGTCGATGGTGCAGGAGGATTTTGATATAGCCTGGTGGGATGAACTCTTTTGCCCCATATGCGGAGAGCTGCCGAGTATGGCCAATTTGGAAGAGGAGGGGAGACATTTGTATTGTACCTTCTGCTGGATGGAATGGATTTACAGAGGACCAGGCTGCCTTCTCTGCGGCATAGATGACAAAAAGATGGCAGGCGCTCTCAGCATCAAAGGCGAAGATAGATACCACCTTAGTATCTGCGGAAACTGTAATGGTTATACCAAGTTAATTGATAAAAGATGCCTTTCAAAAAAGACGGATAAGCGGATAATCAACATTCTATCCCTCCCCCTTGAAATCATCGCAAGGCAGAAGGGACACAAAGGGCCTGCAATTTTTCCTATATAACAGCTTCACCCTTTATATCACTTTGGCCTTTCCTCATGGTCATCCCCGTCATGATCAGCATGCTCTTCTTCATGATTGTCCATATCCTGATCAGGATTAGCAGAAGGCTCATGATGGGGCCCAGGCTCATCATGCCCATGTTGATGGACCTGGGGCTCCGAGATCGCTCCATATATAGAAAGGCCGGCAATTAAGAGGAGGATTATGGCCCCAGCTGCCATTGTCTTTTTTCTTCGTATCGGGTTTCTCTCCTCACCCCGGTCAAGGATTGGTAAAAGGAGAAGAGCCAGAAAAAGGGCCCCGGAGGCATAAACGATAGTATCTATCCTTCCGGTTATGTTCTCAAGTCCATAAAACCATAGGAAGGGCCAGGGAGGCTTAACTCCAATCTCCTCTTGCGAAACGGGTGGACCAAGGGGTGCCGAAAAAATTAAGGCAATAACTGCTACAAGGCCATAATAGACAAGGCCGTATAACAGGATGCTCCTTACATGCTCCAGAAACCTTCCTGTCATTTCCTCTGCCGGAAGATAAGACCTGGCCGAATCCTCACCAAAAGGAAGGGGAGAAAGACTGAAGGTGTTGACAAGGTAAAAATGACAGGCGATGAGGAAGAGGAGAAGGAGCGGAAAGACCGAGATATGGGATAAGTAAATTTTTATATTGAGGGGGACTGCTTCTGTCGATCCCAGAAAGCTGCCGATCGGCCCGAAAAATCTCAGTCCTTCCCTGTAGTGCTGAAGGGCCTCAAAAGACTCCTGATCCCATTTCAGGACGGTACCGCTAAAGTAAGAGCCAAAGAGCGCTGTCCCTAAAAGGCCCACACCGAAGTACCAGGTAAATAGCCTTGGGAATTTATACGCCCCGCCAATGAAGACCCGAAGCAGGTGCAAGATGAGGCTTAAGATCACGGCCTGGGCCATCCAATAATGGAATGACCGGAGAAGGTTTCCGCCTGGTACCTCATCTATTAGATGCTTGACGGTCTCGTATGCCCTATCCGGCGTAGGTTGATAGAACTGACCCATGAGAAGACCGCTTGAAAAAAGAAGTAGAAACCCGATAAAGGTGATACCACCGAGTATATACGGGAGGGTTCGGGCATGGGGTGGAACAGGATAGGAGAGTCGGCTAATCCTAAACCATTTCTCAAGGAAACTATCTGATCTTCTACTCTGATCTTCCTTCATGGCAGATAGAAGATACCCCCATTATCTTTTTTTGTAAAGCCCCTTTTAGGCATTACTCATCTTTTTTAGGCCCCTATTTATTTAATACTAAACATCCTGCCATGATATCATGAAGACCCTGTTTTCTTTCGGTAAAAGCTACCATTATAAATCCGATCATTAAGATAAATGCAGATACCATTTTACCCCAGTATCTTCCATTGGCCCTTCCGAAGGAGATCCGGCCGCCATCAAGATCGGTGACAATAATCCCTATTGCCATTTTACCGAGGGTTGCCTGTTTGGAAGAGCTCTCAAGCAGGGTGTAGTAAAGCCAATGTAAGACCATTCCAATGATATAAATGTTTATCACCGCAACTTTTTTTATTATTGCTATATCAGTCCCTCTGATGCCTAGGAAGAGGCCGATCAGAGAAGCCAAGATCATTCCAATTATAATACCTCCGATCCATAAAATAGTCCCGTCAATAAGTGCAACCCCAAAGCGTCGCCAAAACCCCGCATAAGAAAAGAGACCTTGCCCGGATCTCACCAGGGAAACCTCTTTCAATGAAGTAACATCTTCAGTGCTTAAATGTTCTGTGGCTCCCTTTTCCTGAATTTGCGGCCTGGCCGGTCCGCCCAGCGCAGTACCGCAGGATTTGCAAGCAGGGCCTGCAAGCTGTTTTAACCCGCACTTAGGACATGTAACGCCTATCATAATAGAGCCTCCCTTCTCTCAGTCTGTTCTGAGCTAGGATACCGTAATTCTATTTTTTGTCAAGGTATTATATATCTGGAGTTTCCTGAGTTTTTATCCGAACTCAAGACATAGTTGAAAATCCTCGATG
>CAZYNY010000168.1:0-4499 GCA_964648095.1 uncultured Nitrospirota bacterium
GAACTGGAGGGGGTCGAAAGGGTGGATCTGCTCTGGAGGATCGATCAGATCAGGATAGTGGTTATTAAGGATAATAAGGTGACGCCTGATGAGATACGTGAGGCGGTTAGGCGGGCAGACTATCCATACCAATATACTATCATGCCATGAAGAGATCAGCTATCCTCATAGCACTGGTAATCCTCGTCGTGATAGTCTTCTTCGTTTATTTCCCGGTCTTCTCTCCAAAAGAGAGTTACCATGGCATTCTGCAATGGGGTGGCGAAGTAAAACTTTATCATCCTATGGGGATCGCCTGGGATGGAGGCTTTCTCTATGTCGCCGATACGGAAAATGGGGAGGTAAAAAAATTCAGGGAGGATGGGACTTTTGTTGATCAATGGAATGGTTTTAAGCGGCCAGTAGACATTGCGATCTCAGGCAATTTCGCTTACGTAGCCGATTTCCTAGCTGATAAGATTTTTAAGCTCAAAAAAGACGGTACCCTGGTCAATCAATGGGGAAGGCATGGAAAAGGCGAAGGGGAATTTGACGCACCAAGCGGTATTGCAGTGGATGATAAAGAGGATGTCTATGTGACCGATTTTTATAATCATCGGATTCAGAAATTCAGCTCGAACGGCCGGTTCCAGGGACAATGGGGGAGCGATGGTCGAGGTAGCGGGAGGCTTCACTATCCGACAGATGTTGCTATAGACCATGCTGGAAATATCTATGTGGCTGACGCCTTCAATCACCGGATTCAAAAGTTCACCGGTGATGGGCGTTATATTGCCAAATGGGGTGGGGTCGGCTATGGCCTCTCTGGAAGATGGCCTGGCTGGTTCCGTCTGGCCAAGGCAGTAGCAGTTGATAAGGAGGGTCATGTCTATGTAGCCGATGCCTTTAATCATCGCATACAGAAGTTTACAGCCGATGGAAGGCCACTGGCCTTATGGGGCGGCCTCGGGAATGGCATGGATCAGGTTCATTATGCAGCAGGGGTGGCAGTTGATCAGGACGGATATCTTTATGTCAGTGATTTCTTTAATAACCGGATCATAAAGCTGGCGCCTAAATCAAGAGGTTAATAACAGATGGATATCTTAAATATTATCATCTTTCCATTCTTGCTCGGTCTTTTAGGTTTTATTGAGCCCTGCTCGATGGGGACCAATCTCATCTTTTTCCAATACATGCTCTTCCAAAACTACCGGGCACGCTTCTTTCACGGCCTGCTCTTCACTCTTACCCGTGCACTATTTTTAGGCCTTATAGGCATCTCCTCTGCCTTTATTGGCCGGCAGGTCATAGGGATTCAGGACAATTACATCCGTTTTCTGGGAGTAATCTATCTGGCCTTTGGTCTGGTCATCTTAAAGAAAGGCTTATCATTAGATATCAGATTGCCCCTTCCGCACCTTCCCGAAAGATTTTTGCCTCTCCTGCTGGGAGGGGCCTTCGGGTTAGCAGTGCCTGCCTGCGCCAGTCCCCTGATCCTGGCCCTTGCAGGTGGTGCAGCCATGTCAGGTCACCTCTGGTTTGGTTTTCTGAGCCTCTTTATTTTTGGCCTGGGGTTATCTTTTCCCTTGGTCATAATGGTCTACTCAAAAAAAACCCGGGAAATTACTACGCACATTGCCGGCCAATATCCTCAGAAATTGCAATATCTCGTCGGAGGAATCCTAGTCCTTGCCGGCATCTATACCATTTTAGCTCAAAGCGGAAGCATAAGGGTGATCTTAGAGCATTAGGCAATCAAATTATCCTTGACATCTTATTCGCACATAATTATAATATAGGCATAGGGGGTATGGCTATATAGCTTATATCGAATGGAGGAGATCATGAAGGGAGTTTCAGTAGAAGAAAAAACACAGGTCATATCAAAGGAGAGGAAGATCGAAGCAACCCAGAGGCTAAATAGAATCGAAGGGCAGGTGAGGGGGATCAAAAAGATGGTTGAGGTTGGACGTCCATGCGTTGAGGTCCTTATGCAGCTTGCCTCAACACAGGAGGCCCTAAGGGGTATGACCAAGCTGATGATGCGAAACTATCTGGAAAACTGCGCAACCGAGGCGATCCGATCCAGAGAAGGCAATGAGATCTATGATGAATTAATGGATGTGATCTTTAAATTTTCAAGATAAAAGGAGGTGATAAAGGATGTGTCCATTTTGCTGGATTAAAAAAATTAAGGCCGTAATTATAAAGTGGCTGTAAGTCACTTTATGAAGGGGGCCTATTAGGCCCCCTTAGAACTCTTAGAAGGGAGGAGATTCAAGTGTCCATGAATCGATTAAATAGACGGTACTTTATTTTCCTGTTTCTTATCCTGGCGATCCTTTCCTATTCAGGTCTTAGTTTCGCCAGACAAAAGGCCACAGTTGAGGTAAAGGGTGTCTCCTGCCCATTCTGTGCCTTTGGATTAGAGAAAAAGCTGAAACAGCTTCCCGGAGCGGAGAGGGTGACGATCAAGATCAATGAGGCAAAGGCCGAGATAGAGGTTGCAGACGGAAAAGAGATCACAAGAGGGCAGATAGAACAGGCAGTCAAAGAGGCCGGCTTTACTCCCGGAAAGATCGAGATCAAAGAAGAAAAGGAAAGGGCTCCATGACTAAAAGAGAGACTATAGGGATAAGTCTTTTATTTTTGCTGGTGATTGTAGTATCAGGAGCGGATCAGGCATTCTCTCAAGGGCCGCCGATCAACACAGAGACCGCCTTGCTAGCCGGCTTTACCAATGCCTTTCGTGTCTCTGGCCAGATCATCGAGCGATCGGGTAATCTTCCCGGAGGGATGAATGGGGATCTTAGTGTTACCGCCGTCTCACTTATCTTTCCTTATGCGATCACACAGGGAAGGCTGGTGATTGGCGGTGCAATCCCTTATCTGGATAAGGATCTCGATATTAAAGGGCCCGGCGGGACAACCCATTTTTCTGAAAGCGGCCTTGGCGATCTTCACCTTTTTACTGAGTATGCCATCTTTATTAAGGATGAAAAAGAAAAGACCACAAGGGCCGTACTGATAGGCGGTCTAGATCTGCCGACAGGATCTCATGGCAATCCAGACTTGCCTCCTGGGTTATGGAACGGAAGCGGTGCCGTGAACTATTCTATAGGAACGGCATTTTCATACATCCCGGCCAGGTGGGGACTTTATACAGATCTTATCTATCGAATCACCACCGAAGGGAGCGGTTTTGAGTTTGGCGATACGCTTCGATATGACCTTGCTGTCGGCTATCGGCTCTGGCCTGGGATTTACGAAACGTATCCATCTCCGCAGATCAATCTCATTTTAGAGTTCAATGGTCTCTGGGAGCAGAGGAGCAGGGACTTTAAGTCCAATGGCGACAAGGTTGATGACTCTGGAGGAAACAGGATCTTCCTCTCTCCCGGGATCCAGTATATCCCCGGGCGGGCCTTTCTGATCGAGGCATCAGTACAAATTCCCTTGGTTGAAAATCTAAATGGAGACCAACTTAAGACCGACTTCCAGGCCAATTTCGGTCTCCGTTGGCTTCTTTTCTAAGCGTGGAGATGATGAGGCGAAGAGCGATTTATCTTATAATCCTATTTTTGTTTTTGGCAAGCCCGTTAGTATTTGCGGCATCCTATCAATGGATTGCCTCATTCGGCTATCTAGGGGAAGGACCCGGTGAACTCAACGGACCCTATGATGTTGCCATTGGCACAGATGGAAATCTCTATATCACGGATGCCAACAATCATCGCATTCACAAATGGGATAGGGAAGGGAAACCCTTAATTGTTTTTGGAAGGGAAGGAGATGGAGAGGGGAAGTTTGAGAAGCCTACCGGAATAGCTGTTGCCCCTGACGGCTCCATATATATCAGCGACTATTTTCTCGATAGGATTACGACGTTTACTCCTGATGGGAAGTTTCTCATGCAGTGGGGAAAACATGGAAAAGGGGCAGGCGAATTTGACTCTCCTTCCGGACTGGCAGTGGATTCCATCGGGGATGTCTATGTGGCCGATACCTATAACCACCGCATCCAGAAATTTACAAAAGACGGAAACTTTATCCTCCAATGGGGTGCAAAGGAAAAGGTAAATAACATCAGATCGGCCCTTAATTTCCTCTGGGATGATGGCCTGGAAGGGAAATTCTATTATCCAGCCAAGATTGCCGTAAGCCCAAAGAATGAAATATATGTATCAGATTCTTATAACAACAGGGTGCAGGTCTTCTCGTCTGAAGGGATGTTCTTGTGGAAGTTTGGAGGGATGGGCATATGGGGAGGCCGATTCCGGGTTGTCTCTGATATTGCGTTTGATCCTCAGGGGAATATACTAGTAGCAGATTTCTACAACCACCGCATCCAGAAGTTTAACCAAAAGGGGCATTATCTTGATCAATTCGGCTCTAAAGGAAAAGAACAGGGAGAATTCAACGGACCTGCCGGGCTTGCTGTAGACATCAATGGATTCATCTATGTGGCCGATTTCCATAACGCACGGATACAAAAAATTCGACTAAAATAAAACTGG
>CAZYNY010000169.1:0-4403 GCA_964648095.1 uncultured Nitrospirota bacterium
AGAGACCGAGACCTCCATGGATGTCCTCCCAACATAGGTAAGTTCTGCCTTTAATATCACTATATTCCCTAGTTTTATCGGATGATGAAAATCCAGCCTCTCCATGGAGGCTGTTACAATCGGCCTCCTCGAGTGCCTGTATGCCACCATGGCGCCTACCATGTCTATCCACTCCATCACCTTTCCGCCAAGGAGGTTCCCTAATATGTTGGTGTCATTGGGCAGGACAATCTGCTGCATCTGGCTGGCTGAATCCGATCCATATTTACCATTTTTTTCTGTCATGGGCATACCCTCAAGATATTTTTAGATTTGTTTTGTCTCCTTTTGCTCTTTAACACATCGACAATTTTATCATACTGATTTAAAATTCCAAGGACTTTTTGTAGGAAATAAGCTGCGGCTTCCAAGGAAATTTCGTTAGTACAGCCGCTTGACTCCATAGTATATCTGGCTTATCTTTAATAATGAAGGAGATTACGATGTCTGACAATCACTTTCTGGTCCTCGCCACTCAGGATGGGATCATCCGATTCCCTATCCTTGCAGACGGGTCCCTTGGAGATCAGGTGCAGGCACTTAAAGGCAATCCCTTGGAGGCAGTGACCCAGGATTCTGAAGGCATACTCTATGCTGGCTCTGACAAAGGGGAGATATACCGAAGCAATGACCAAGGTGAGAAATGGACCCTGACCTCAAAGGGTTTTCCTGAAAGCCGTGGTCTCTGGTCCTTAGTTGCCAATCCTGCTAAGGCTGGGGAGATCTATGCGGGCCTTGAGCCTGTATCCCTCTGGGTTAGCAAGAACGGTGGTAATAGCTGGACAGAACTTTCCTCCTTGCGAGGTCATCCCTCATCAACAAAATGGCATTTTTTCGATCCGATGAAGCCCCATGTCCGCGCCATCTCCTTTGATCGAAAGGGTGAAAGGGTTTACATTGGAATAGAAGTAGGCGGTGTCCTGGCAAGCTATGATAAAGGCATATCCTTCTATGATAGGAGCCAAGGGGTAGATGACGATATCCACACTATCCATGTGGCACCGGATGACCCAGATCATATATTTGCCATGACTGGCGGCGGACTATTTAAGAGCCTTAATGGAGGAAACAGTTGGGAGAAGCTGACTAACGGCCTTGATAGATGGTATATGCTCCCCCTTGTTTTCGTAGCCTCTGATCCTAATATCATCTGTCTTGGTGCGGGTAATACACCGCCCCCTGTATGGAAGACCCGGGGGGCCGACTCCTGCATCTACTTTAGCGAGGATGGGGGAGAAAGCTTCGGGATGGCTTCTGGCCCTTTTCCGCTAAAGGGGATGCTATCTTCTATTGCGGCCGACCCAGAAAGACCTAATTATCTCTTTACAAGCACCACAGATGGGATGTTGCTAGATTCAACAGATGGCGGAAGGGGATGGCAAACTTTAAAAGATAGACTCCCTCGGATCGAGGAGGTGTTGATTACCTATGTCTAGGCAGTGGCTCATATAGACTGATTTATCAAGCTTAGCAATCCCAACATAAAGAAGTCGCTGGCCTTATAAAATCTATCCCCCAAAACATTTCTTGACATTTTATAAAAACATGGTATATTAAGGACGTGTAAAAGAAGGAATCTTTCCAGCAGTTGAGGGATGATAATGAGAAGGTTGATTTCCTCGAACAGAGAAAAAGAGCTTCAATCACACCGCTTATACACAAGCAAAAAATAGCGTGGATAAATATGGAAAGCCTGGATCAAAAAATCCAGGCTTTCTTGTTTGTTGATGGCAGGGAAGGATGTCAGCACAACTATGGTTTACATCCACGCATTAAACCGCGGGCTGGCTGGCGTTCACAGTCCCGTTAGTGCCCTTTGAGGTTGTTATGGAGAATGTTATGCCGATCTGCATAAAACACCGTGATAAAAACGCAGTAGCGGTGCAACAGACTGATATCTCACGTATAATAATTGAAATGAGGCCTTTTTTGCAGGCCAAGAAAGAAGAGCTTGAAAAAAGATTTTCTGCCTTTCGCAGTTTGGGCGAAGTCAAAAATTCCTCAATAATTGACAAAGTTTTGTGACTGGTGTACAAATAAATCATTATGACAATGAGGAATCTCAAATCACTTGGATATCAAGATCTGCGGGAGGTCCCCTGTTATAGCATTGCGGAGGCAGCCCACTACCTCAGGATTCCTTTAGCAACGCTACGATCCTGGGTCCTAGGACGTTACTATCCTAGCGAGGCTGGAAGAAAATTCTTCAAGCCTATTATGGATTTTGCCGATAGAAAACAGCACTTACTCTCTTTCGTAAATTTAATAGAAATCCATGTCCTGGATGCTATTCGCCGAGAGTATTATATCCCATTGCACAAGATCAGAACAGCTCTAGCATACCTGCAAAGCCATTTCCATACAAAACATCCTTTGGCTGATCAAACTTTTGAAACCAATGGATTAGACCTTTTTATACAAAAATATGGCCAATTAATTAATATCTCACAGGCTGGCCAACTCGCAATGCGGGATCTGGTTCAAGCTCATCTCCGCCGTATTGAACGCGATCCATCAGGCATACCTATAAGACTCTATCCGTTTACAAGAAAGCGCCAATTTGAGGAGCCGAGGGCTGTGGTCATCGATCCTTATATTTCTTTCGGGCGACCAGTTTTGGCTGGTACCGGCATTGCGACTGCAGTTATTGCCGAGCGCTATAAGGCAGGAGAATCAATAGACGAATTAGCGGATGACTATGGCCTTCAACGGTTCGAAATCGAAGAAGCGATCAGGTGCGAACTCCAGGTCGAAGCCGCCTGAACCAATTACCTTTTTTCTTGACAGATCCCTTGGAAATAAAATAATTGCCTCTGCCCTCCGTAATGCAGGTGTCAGGGCTGAAATCCATGATGATCATTTCCCTATCGATGCAAAAGATGAAGATTGGTTATCTTTTGTTGGAAAGAAACGGTGGATCGTCCTGACGAAAGATCGCCGTATCAGATATCGAGCGACTGAGAGGATCGCTGTCATGAAAGCTAAGGTTGGAGTTTTTACACTTATGGCTGGTGACCTCCAGGGCGCTGAGATGGCTGGTATATTCATCAAAGCACTTCCTGCTATGAAACGATTTATACTAAGACACCCTCCGCCTTTCATTGCAAAGATTACAAAAAGCAGCTCTATATCATTGTTGATTGATAACTAGCTGCGGACTTAGAACCTTCACAATTTTGAATCATCATCGAGTATTTATCAAATTTCTATTTTCAACCTCCCCTCCACCTCACTACCCCATTTTTACCCACTCGTTTGGGAGAAGACCCATAATTTTTTTGAGTCTGTCAGACACCTATCCTGTCGATCTTTGCTGCCACAATGAAATCGTTCTCTAAGAGACCATGGGCAGCATGGGTAAAAAGTTCAAGCTGGACCTTGTTATAAAATATATAGATATCAGGGTGGTGCCCTTCTGAATCAGCGATATCAGCGACCTTATTTACAAAACCCATCGCTCCCCTAAAGCCCTTGAAGATAAATTCCCTTTTTATCCTATGCACACCATCCCGGATAAGGATCCAGGAGGGTGCCTCCTTGATATACCTGTCTTCCTCTGAGTCAGACAGGGGCGGCGCACCACCCTTACAGGGAACACAATGTTTTGCGCTTAAATCCATATCCTATTTCTTCATATGACTATTGAACCTGTCATTTACCGCTCCCCAATCAATAGCCCTGAAGAATGCCTCGATATAATCTGCCCTTTTCAGCCCATAATCGATCATAAATGCATGCTCAAAGACATCCATAATCAAGAGCCTGCTCGCCCCTGCAAGATGGCCTCCATCATGCTCATTGACCCAGACATTAAAGAGACGCCCTGCTTCAATATCATAATAGAGTATTGCCCACCCGATACCACGCATTGTCCCTACTGCCTTGAAATCCTTTTCCCAGTTTTCGTATGTACCAAAGTCTTCTGTAATCTTCCTATAGAGCCTTGATTCCTTATCCAGCTTTGATCCGCCTTTTATCATATTCCCGAAATAATATTCATGAAGCCTCATCCCATTAAATTCCCATCCGAATCTGCGCTTCAGCTCGGCATACTCAGGTGTTCCGGTCTTTCCTTCCTTCAGGAGAAGACCTTGCGCATCAACCAATTTGTTTGTATTTGTAACATATCCCTGGTATAAGGTAAAATGATTCTTCAGGAGTTGATCGCTGAATCCTTCTGTCCCAAGCAGCTGCTCAAAGTTTTTTGCTTCGTATCCCATTTTGCCCTCTCCTTCCCCTTTATTATATTGCCTCTTTTCCCGATTAATATACTTTACTTTAGCATCCCTTGCTTCGTCAATCTATTTATAGGGGCTTGCGTCGCCCCCTCCACCGGCAAAGCCGAAGCGAGCATCCGGCTTTGC
>CAZYNY010000170.1:0-4341 GCA_964648095.1 uncultured Nitrospirota bacterium
GTCTGTGCGGCCTTGACCTGGTTTCCATCAGACTCTTTTAAGATGAGCCTTATAAGACATTTTTCTATCTCCCTGATTAATATGGGGTAGAGTTCCTTTCCCCCTGCTGATTTCATCCTTACTACAAACTCGGAAATCTTTTGCTCTAAGAGATCTACCATGGATATATCTTTTTCTTTTGTCCTCTCTGAGACCGCTCCCATGCTCTCAAAGATAAGCCTTGATATACAGCTTACCTTTTTGATGTCCTCTTTTAATCTCTTTTGGGATCCTACTATGATAATGGCGCAGGAGTCGGCTATCGGTTCATGGAACAGGGCAAGATCCTCAGTCCAGTTATCCTTTGATTCAACTATGACCAAAGACGATGAGATCTTTTTTTTTCTCTTTCCTGATCTTTCCTTGATGGGGGTAATTAGCCTGCAGCCATCCTCTGAAAAGGCATCACTAATTAACTTCCGGATCTCAGGTGTAGAGCTTAAGAGAAGGATATCCTTAGGGGACATTATTGCCTCCCTGATAAAGTTACTTAGGGTCTCAAAATTGGATTGGCATCGTCATTTAAATCTCCTCTCACCCCTCTTTTCCAAAGAGGAGAAATTCCTCCCCTTGACAAAGGGAGGTTAGGAGGGATTTTCTAAATCATGTCGTTAGAATTATGAGACCGTTAATAATAGCTTAGAAATTTTATTATAAATTACAAACATCCAAAATAAACCAGGCAAACCCCATTTTCAGTTCTGCAAGGCAGGGGGATTCTCTGTACCGCCTGCCTTAGCAAACTAATGATAGCCGCCTATTCTTGCTGAAAAAAATTGAATACAAACTCCATGGAAGATTATACTCAAGAAATATTTTCAGCAATACCACTTCTTTCTAATAGGATCATAGACGCAAGTGTCTTTCCAGATAATGCCTAGAGCCTCTCCCACGTTATGATTGGGGACATCCATCTCTTTAGGCGGCTTACCATCAATAAGGACTTCTTTAATTTCCCCGCTGTCATTAAGTTTTATTGTTAACTCCTTGGCATGCATAATACCCTCCTTTGATGAGTTTTGTTGAAGAAACATTAGATCTATTTCCCTTCTCCTGTTTTCATTATATATTTTTTGATAATCACCCCCTTTCAAAACTAGAATGATAATGTTAATTTTGCAAAGACCAGTCGTGCCGGTTGAATTAAAGGGTTAAGAGGATCAGTCTCTTGAAAATTGAAGTCCCGGTCAAAGAGGTTCTTAGCCTCGATAGTAAGTATTCCATACCGTTTTGGTAGTCGATAACCTACGGAGGCGTCCGTAATCCAAAACTGATCATCTCCAGGCTCAAAGCTGCCTGTTGAAGAACCTAAAAATGTCCCTCTCTGGTTTACATAGGTCTCTATTATTTTTACAAAGATTCCGGAAGGATTATAAAAGTTGAGCCCTAATGGAACCCTTTGTGTCTTGATAATAGACTCAAAAGGATAGGCAGAAATATCCTGCAGTTGCTCATATTGGTATTCTACATTAACGGCAACCCTGTTAAAAGGAGCCCAGTGGAGGTAGACACGGTTCAATCTCTCTTCCACATCAATTTCTATTGGGGCCCCTGTCTCCACAGAAGTGGCAGGAACTTCCAGATCCCTCTTGGATAACTCTAATCCCCCAAAGAGATCTTTAGAGAATTTTTGGTCAACTCCAATTCCGTATCGTTTTGAATCCGTTGCGCCCGCATCATCAAAGAACTGCTGGAACCCGGCCACCTGTGTAGGTTCAATCGTCTGGTCTGAAACTAGGGATCTTGCCAAGACACGGAAGCCAGCTAAGCGGATTGTAGTTGAAGATATGGGGTTCCATATTAGTCCAAGTTTTGGGTTGAATTGGCTCTTTTCTGTAGGTAGCTCCCGGAATAGGTCTTCGCTCCCTCCAACAGTTAGAGTCAGATTTAAGGGAAGGTTTATGAGGGTATAGAGATAGTAATTTGTATGATGGACGTCTGATTCGTCCTTAATAGTAAAAGTGTCAAGAACCACATCAGATTTACCCTCTCCATCAAAATACCCTCCACCCACAATGAGATTTATCTGTTCAGTACGGAACAGATACTGTGCTTCACTTAAATATCCTTTGGCTCTGCTTTTAATGATAAAGCTTCCATCAGGAGTCGAATCATTTATATCCCCATTTCCATCTTCGAACGATGCTGAGGCAATAATATCGGAATGAGTGGTAGGAGCATAATGAAGGCCCATACGATAGGTTTTGGTGTTAAGTTCACTTGAAAGGGTCTCTGAAAAATTCTCAGGGTCAAATCTAAGGTCTATATCACCATTTTTAGTATCTTTAAACCGTACCTCACCCTGGATGCTCAGTTTATGGGTTATAGCTATTTGCGTAAATACGTTGTGTATATCCTGATCTATATCAGCATTCTCCCGGAATCCATCCGTCACCTGATGGAGCCGTCCTATACTCCAGGAATACCTATCATAAAGTCCTGTAAGGATGACCTCCTCACCGAATGTGCCATTCTCTCCTGCAATACCGGAGGTTAGCAATTGAACCCTATCTCTATTGAAAAGCTGGTTAAACTCATTAAAAGATGTATCTACCGGACCGGCCCCTGCAAGGATGGCCGGGGAGCTCTCGCCAAGCCTCGGCTGGACTGGATTGATATTGACAGGTTGTAACAACTGGGCCTGGAGCAGTTCGCTAAGCCTTGCGATCTCAGAGCGGGGTAAAGCGGCGTATGAATCAGCCAGGAACCTGTGGGCAGAGTAGTTTGTTGGATCGATATTTACTGATTTCCAGCCTTCAACCAGGGCGGCCTGTTGGAAGCCTAGATCGTCATAGATCCTGGCAAGGCTCACACTCCTTGAAGCTATATCATGGTCTAACATCAGCCGCGATCTGTATACTGCCCTATTGTCATTTAGTTCTATAGATTTTTCAAGGTCATGGAGGGCCTCTACCGGACGGTTTTCTGTCTGCTTCCTGATTGCATCATACAGGTATGGGGTCGGGTCCTTCGGATCAAGATCCTTGGCCATATCCAACTGGATCTCTGCTACCCTATCCCTTTTTTCCTCATAGTAGGCCTTGCCAAGATAGCTCCTGATAAGGGAGTTGTTAGGGTCAAGGTTTGCCGCTATCTCTATCTCCTTTCGACCCTCTTCAAGATACCCATCTCTTATTTTTGCCAATCCCAGGCCAAGGTGCGAAAGGGGGTCGGCCTGAGATAATGTTATGGCCTTCTCAAATGCCTCTATGGAATCTTTTGTTTTGATCTGGGCAAGGTAGGCGAATCCTAAGACCATCTGGGCTCGCGACTCTTTAGGATTTAGGGCCACGGCCTTTTTTGCAGCATCCAGTGCTCTATCAAGATCCCCTTCGGACATCAAAAGTTCGGCCAATCTGGCCCATGCCAGGGGGCCTTGAGGATCAAGCTTTACTGCCTCTTTTATTGCAGCCGATGCCTCAGACAGATTGAAATTGGCCTGATATGCATAGGAGAGGGCGATCTTCGCAGAAACAGAATCAGGTCCGGCCCTGGTTGCCTCCAATGCAAATCTAAGGGCCTTATCCTTTTCATTTTGCGCCACAGCAATGACCGATTGAAGCGCAAGGGCAGGACTGTAACCCTGGACCAGATCTAATGCCTTTTGTATATCCTGGCCTGCTTCGTCCACACGACCGACTGAGAGGAGAAGCGAGGCCCTATAGGTATAAAACCTTTGATCACGAATCCCTTCAGGCGCTTCCTTGATAGCAGAAAAGGCCCTCTCTATATCGCCTTCCGTATAAAACCCGATGGATCTTTGCGTCATCAAACGCCAATCCTCTGCAGGCAGACCTTCCGCCATGTCAAGCTTGAGTTCCCGGATGCTCAAGACCGGTGGATAATAGAGCGCCCATTGGATGGCATCAGCAGGACGGACCAGGATGCGGAGGATGGGTAGCTGCCCGGCCTTTATCATCGCTTCCTGACCGGACTTGACCGCAATAGACCCTGCTTCATTTGTAACCGCCATCTTACCTTCGATCACGGTGACTGTGGCAGATCTGGCCTCTTCATTCACCTCAATCATGAATTCTGTCCCCTCACTTGCTGCATTAACAAAAGGTGTCTCAATTGTAAATGCCTGAGGGGTCCTGCTCATAAAGAATGCACGACCGGTTATTATTTCAAGCAGTGTAGATTTCTTGGTGGCAGAGAATTTAACTGTGGTCTTCTGATCCAGACGGAGGATGGTTTCATTCGGAAGGAGTATAGCGGCCCTACTCTTCTCCAGGGTCCGGATCTTGTCTTCAGGGCAGTAGGTGTTATTTGTCTGCACTTGTGTAGATCTCGGTGGTCGCC
>CAZYNY010000171.1:0-4284 GCA_964648095.1 uncultured Nitrospirota bacterium
GACCTCCCCTCAATCCCATAAATGTCGCAAAACTTTGGATCGTTCTTCCTCCCTACTCCGGTATCTATAAGTATCCTCTTCCCGTTACCTGTTACAAGGAGGCAGTTAAGGCCCATTAATATCCTGTTCCTGTCATCCGGAGGATTAGTTTTTTCCCATAGGACCTTCGGAACGACACCAAACATCGCACCACCGTCAAGGCGCTCATACCCGTCTGTTATTATGACTACTTCAAACTCGCCTATTCTCATATAAAAGACGGCTCCCTGTATTCCCCGAATATTTCTTTTAACGCATCAGATATCTCGCCAAGGGTAGCATATCCCTTTACCGCATCTATTATCAAAGGCATGAGGTTTCCCTCTCCCCTGGCAGCCTCTTTAAGCTTATTTAGCAGCATAGACACCCTGCTGTTGTCTCTCCTTTGTTTTAATGCTGTCAACCTCTCATTCTGTATCAACTCGATGGCGGGATCTATCCTCAATATATCTATGGGGTCTCCTGCTTCTTCCTGATACTTATTCATGCCGACAATGACCCTCTCTTTTTTATCAATCTCCCTCTGGTATCTTAATGCGGCATCAAGGATCTCCCTTTGCGGAAAACCCCTCTCAATGGCCTTAACCATCCCTCCCATCTCATCTATCTTCCGGAGATATTCATATGCCCCTTTTTCCATTTTGTTGGTAAGGGCCTCAAGGTAGTATGACCCGCCAAGGGGGTCGACTGTCTTTATGACGCCGGATTCATAGGCAATGATCTGCTGGGTGCGGAGCGCTATCTTCACAGCACCCTCTGTCGGGAGGGCCAGTGTCTCATCCATGGAGTTGGTATGAAGCGATTGCACACCCCCTATCACGGCAGCAAGTGCCTGAATGGTCGTCCTGATTACATTGTTATAGGGCTGCTGGGCTGTGAGCGAGCAGCCGGCTGTCTGGGCATGACAACGGAGCATCAGGGACCTTGGGTCCTTCGGGTCATATCTCCTCTTTATCTCCCTGGCCCAGATCCTTCTGGCCGCCCTAAGCTTTGCTATCTCCTCAAAGAAATCGTTGTGGATATTGAAAAAGAAGGAGAGGGCTGGGGCAAACTCATCTATCTTAAGCCCGGTTTCTGTGCAGGCCTCTACGTAGGTAAACCCATCGGAAATGGTAAAGGCGAGCTCCTGCAGCGCAGTTGAGCCTGCCTCCCTTATATGATACCCGCTGATACTTATTGGATGCCATTTCGGCAGATGCCCTACCGAGTATTCTATGCTGTCTGTTATCAATCTCATTGAAGGGCCGGGCGGAAAGAGCCATTCCTTCTGTGCAATGTACTCTTTTAGTATGTCATTCTGGATTGTACCATCAAGGCTTTTAAGCGGAATACCCTTCTTTTCCGCCGCTACTATATACATTGCAAAGATTATTGCCGCAGGGCCATTTATGGTCATAGAGGTCGAGACCTTATCCAGCGGAATATCATCAAACAGGACTTCCATGTCCTCCAGGGATGAGACAGCCACACCGCATTTCCCTACCTCTCCGGCCGACATCGGATGGTCTGAATCAAGTCCCATCAGGGTAGGCATATCAAAGGCTACTGAAAGGCCTGTCTGGCCGCGTTCAAGCAGGTACTTAAACCTCTTATTCGTATCTTCAGCCGATCCAAACCCTGCAAACTGCCTCATGGTCCAGAGACGTCCCCTGTACATGGTAGGGTATATCCCCCTCGTAAATGGGAATTCGCCGGGAAGGCCAAGGTCAGACTGATAATCAAGGTCTTCTATATCAATGGGTGTATAGAGCGCATCTATCTCCATATTGGAAAGGTTTGTAAAGCCCTTATTCAGGTTCGGGAGCTTCTCCGGGGCGTTTTCCAGGGCCCTGTCCTCCCATGCCTTTATCGCTTTTTTTAGGTCCTCAATGCCGCCCATATTTCCAGTCCATGCCATCAAACCAAATCTTGACAATCTCTATGAAAGTATATCATAGCCCCCGGATTCTAATCCATAAATCGTTCCATAGGAGACCCGGAAGGGCCTATGAGAAGGATAACAGAGTTGTCAGCAAAGGTGATGGTTTGCGGAACAGGGATAACGGCAGGCAAATGAATATAATAAAAAAGGTGGCTAACGAAAGTAGCCACCTTTTAGTTAAGGTCTATCAACCTCTCTCTCCTGGGTTCTCAAGATTGAAAGAGAGTATCCTTCCATCTTTCCCTCCTGAGCAGGAAGCAATTCCATAGACTTCTATCATTTTCCAATCGCTTAAATAATCAGACGCAACATCTAATCTGAAGATCCCTTTTTCCTCTTGATCGACATAAATGAACCCCAAATCCTCTTTCCGTCCTGTGGACGGATCTGTAACTCTTACACCATACTTGCAATTATCGAAGAGTCCGCTTGCCGTTATGGCAAACTCTACCTTGTTATCAGTACCCTTTGTTATTGAAGCCCATCCCTGGGCTGACATAGTCTGTTCATGTGATTCACCGGCATAGAATAGGGCATTTTCTTCCGGAAATACCAGAGGTGTCTTTACGGCAAAGGCATTGCTTGATATGAGCAAGAGGAAAAGACCCATCGCCAGGCTTGCAAGTATTCTTGATCTTTCCATTTAAGACCTCTCTTGTTGTTATTATCGTCTCTTCCCTTTCTATGATATAGAATACTCTTTTATAATTTATATCGTCCATAACTCAAAGGTGTGAATTTGATCATTTCTTAACTTTAATATCACCCTGAAGTAGTAAAGGGAGGGCTCAATTTATATGCGGAACACTAACGATAACGGCGGGTCTAACCTTTGATCCCGACAAATCTGTAAAGGGATAACGAACCAGAATTACATCATTCCTTAAGTAATTGTGCATATATGTCATCTTCTGGATTATTCCAAATTGTATCTAAAGAAACTTGGCTTGTTTTTAACCAAAATTGTGATTCATTGTTGTCTGGTAATAAGGTCACCAAAACTTTTGTCCCTTCAGGAATATTATTAACTTTTTCCAGAAGTTCAATTTTTCCTTCTCGAATAACTGCCCAAAGTGTATTTAACATTTTTAATTCCCCCTACTTCTTTAATTCTTTGCCCGACATGCAAAGAGAAAAGAGAGAAAAACCCATTGACATATAAGATAAGTCGGTGGTAACTCTCCCATAATATCAATACCTTCTCTCTTTTCTCTTAAAAAGTCAAGTGCGGACCAAAAAGCGGCTCAGTGCTGAGATTATCAACGCACTTGTCCAATCTCCGTTAGTTATCTTTATCTTGTCTTTTGTAGTACTTTTCCACCTCATGAGAGACGAGGATTTCATACATCTTCTCTAACCTCTGACCACTTTTAAAACCGCCCTGCCTTGAAATCTTCATCGCCTCTCATAATACTACTTAAGAAATCTTTGTCTTTGATAATTTCCTTTGTTGCTTCAAGTTCCTCTTTGGCTTTTCAGATATGCAATAAAATCAGCGACTTCTTTTTTTCGTTTTTTCAAAAGTTTTTCAAAATTAGTAAAAATCTTCTCCTCTTTATTAATGGCTACTTTACTCATGTTTTCCTCCTATTTTTACTATCTTTGTTTGCAAATTATAACATATAGCAAGAGTAAGCTTTTGCAGACGCATAGGTCCGCCCCTGCGTTGCTCGCCCGGTCTGCTGGCTGGCAGGAATATCAATAATTAATTCTGACCCTATAAACTGTACAAACAAATTCAGTATGGTGTCCCCGGAATTTCATGCCAGCGGCGAAAAACATTCGGACGGAGAGAGAATCGTCACGCTGGTGGTCGCGCGCGTAAGCGCCACGTACCAATCCTTGCGGGTCATATTGTCCGCGTGAACGATCACAGCATGATCGAATTCAAGGCCCTTCACGAGAAGCGTGCTGCCAATGCTGCGCTTGCCGATCAAGCGACCGGTATGACGGATGCGATTCTGCACATTCCAGATAGCGTCTGTAAGTGTGTCATATTGCCGTGCGGCCTTGATTTGTAACGCTGAGCGCATTGCAAAGAATATTTCTCTGCGAAACAGACGAGTGGCTTCCCTGCCATGAAAACCTTGCATCAATTCGAGCACAGTTTCATCCGCGGTGCCTTCGGCAACAGCAATGCCGGTTTTGACCAGATCGCCAAATTTGGTTGCTCCGAGCTTTTTGCCACCCTGATGGGATTTCACGGAATCAAGAAAGGCCTTTTTTTCAGCGTTGATCATGCAAGCACAGATGAAATCCAGAGCACTTTCAAGGCGTGTGAACCCCTTAGCCGCTTCGATCTTCTCGGCAAACTCGTACAGATG
>CAZYNY010000172.1:0-4226 GCA_964648095.1 uncultured Nitrospirota bacterium
ATCCTCGCCAAGTACTCCACCGAGCCCCAGGAGGTGCCCATTTACGGCGAAGAATGGCTGGAAAAGCGCGGCCAGACCATCGAGGAGGCCAGGAGGGACATCCCGACCCTGCAAACCTACCGGAAAGGACCGGGCGAGAAGGTTTACGACTGGAGCCTGCTGGAGCGCTCCATCCATGGCATCGACGTGTCGCGCCAGATGATGCGCATCGCCATGATGAACCTGGTGCTGCATGGCATCCGCAAGGCGAACGTCAAGCGCGCCAACACGCTCTCGGACATGGGCGGGCTGGCTGAGGACGATCTCAACCGCCGTTACAAGGTGATCCTCTCCAATCCGCCCTTCGCCGGCGTGCTGCCCAGGGAGTCCATCCGCAAGGACCTGCCAACCACCTCCAAGAAGAGCGAGCTGCTTTTTCTGGGCGTGATGATGGAGGCCCTGGCCCCGGGCGGCCACTGCGCGGTGGTGGTGCCGGAAGGGTTGCTGTTCGGTTCGACTTCGGCGCACGTGGAACTCCGGCGCAAGCTGGTGGAGGACTACGACCTCCTGGCCGTGGTATCGCTGTCCGCTGGCGTGTTCAAACCCTACGCGGGCGTGAAGACCGGGGTGCTGATTTTCCGACGCCCTCCCATGGGGGCTAATAAGGACAAGAGGGCCAAGCATAAGGAAAAGGTGTGGTTCTATGAGATCCGGGCCGACGGCTTCGATCCGGACAAGATTCAAGCCGGTGGCCGCCCGGAGACGCCCGAGCGCAACGATATCCCGGACCTGCTGCGCCGGTGGAAAGAATACAAGGGTTCCAGGTTTACGGATGCCCCCGGCGTCGAGGCCGGAACACTCCTGCCGCCAGGAAGCGAGGAACCGCGCTGTTGGTGGGAGACGATCAAGACCATTGCAGAAAACGACTACAATCTGGCCGCCGGGCGCTACAAGCCGCAGATCGCCGAGAAGGCCCCAGATGAGGACCCGGCGCAATTGATTCGGGGAGTGCTTAAGATTGAAGGGGAGATTGTGGAGGGATTGGAAAAATTGTTGAAAGAGGTGGAAACATGATGGCAATCACTGAACAAGTAATAGATGAAATGATGGAAGTCATCATACGAGAAATCCATCCCGAACGGATCATCCTATTTGGCTCCCGTGCTCGAGGTGAGGAAAAGATGGCTTCAGATATCGATCTGTTGGTTGTGGAGAAGGAGTCATTTGGGATGGGCCACAGCCGCCGAGAAGAAATAGCGCGGATTCGACGAATCTTGTCCCAGTTTCGGATTCCCAAAGACATCTTGGTTTACAGCACGGATGAGATCGCAAAGTGGCAGCACGCCATGAATCATATCATTTCCCACATCCTACGAGAGGGAAGAGTGCTCTATGAACGACCTTGAGCATGCCCGCATGATGCTCGTAATGGCGCGAAAAGACGTAAAGGCGATCGAAGGCATGAAGGATGTGGAAACCTTTAGCGATGAGATCTTTGGTTTTCACGCTCAGCAGGCTGTGGAAAAGGCCCTTAAGGCCTGGTTGAGTCTTGCGGGTGTTGCTTATCCCAAGATTCACGATTTGGAGGAATTATTCGCACTTCTCGATGAACATGGAGAGCCCGTTCCAGAACGGTTCCACTTTTTGGTGGATCTCACCGACTTCGCGGTTCAGTTCCGGTATGAGGCTTTCGAGGATTTCGATGACAAGCTGGATCGGGCTGAGGTGATCCGTCAAGTCGCAGAGCTGGTAGAGCATGTGGAGGTGCTGATCAAGGATATGGAGGCGGGGGGATGAAGTGGTCAACGCGTCAATTGAAGGAAGTAGCACCAGCGAGGCCGTCGCCTATTCGGTTCTCGCCTGATGATGTAGTTTGGCATCTCACGCTTGACCAAATTGAGAGTAACACCGGTTACATTATTGAAAAGAAGATCGCTCCTGCTTCAGAAGCTGGAACATCCACCTTTATATTCGATTACAGCAACGTCCTCTACTCAAAGTTGCGGCCATATCTTAACAAAGTAGTGTGTCCTTCTGAAGCAGGTATAGGTACAACGGAACTGGTGCCGCTCCGACCCTGCCCTGGCGTTCTGGATCGGCATTTCCTTACTTATTACTTGCGCTCGAAATATTTTTTGGCATTCGCAACTATCGCAGTTGCTGGTGTTAAGATGCCCCGCATCATTATGGCGAAGTTCTGGAAACACCAAATTCCCTTGCCGCCTATCTCCGAGCAGCGACGGATTGTGGATATACTCGACCAGGCCGATGCGTTGCGGAAGAAGCGCGCCGAGGCCGACGCCAAGGCCGCCCGCATCCTCCCAGCCCTGTTCTACAAGATGTTCGGCGACCCGTTAACGAATTCGAAGGGATGGCCGGTGAAGTGTCTTGGTGACCTTGGTGACCTTGATAGGGGTAGATCGAAACATCGCCCACGCAATGATCCTATTTTGTTAGGTGGGCCATATCCATTCATCCAGACAGGGGATGTTTCCAATGCTAAAGGATACATAAGAGCATACTCTTCGACTTACTCTAAGATCGGGCTTACCCAGAGTAAAATGTGGCCAGCCGGAACATTATGTATTACGATCGCTGCAAATATTGCGGCTTCAGCAATACTTGGATTTGATTCCTGTTTCCCTGATAGTGTTGTGGGTTTTACTCCTGGGCCTCATACCAATTCAGGTTACATCCGGGTGCTGCTCAGTTTTCTTCGTCCAATTCTGGAGCGTTCTGCCCCCCAAGTTGCTCAGAAGAATATCAACTTAAAGATTCTTCGGGAACTACCGGTTCCTGTACCTCCAAAGAAGTTACAGGACGATTTCCTCATTCATTACGACAGGTTCTTTTCCCTAAATGAATCGCAACTTGAGGTGCGACGAAACTTAGATAAAACGTGGGGTTCTTTGCTCCACCTAGCTTTTACCGGTGACCTTACTACCCAGTGGCGTGAGGCACATATGAAGGAGCTCATGGTCGAGATAGAGCAACAGACCAAGATGTTAGGCGCGTCGGTTCATACAGCAAGACCAAAGTCAGTTGTTGAAGAAGCAATAAAGTAAGGGGAGGGGAGAAAGGATCACAACCTCACAACCTGGGCCAAAGGAATTACGAAAGACAAACGGGCAATGGAAGTTAAATGAAACCCCTGTCTACCAAAGATACCGACGTAGCGAATCTACATATCGTCCATCCGCGTATACGGGCTAAGGATTGGCGTTCACCACTCGTCCTTCGACTTCTCAAAGGAGCGAGTTATGCAGATGCGAGTTGTTCCGTGGTCGACTCTTACCGCTCGCAAGCGGATGGTCCAATTACGGGCGAGCTCGTTCTTTATTGGTCTGGTCTCAGGGAGGACTTCGAGCAGTGCCGCAATACTTACCAGGAGCCTGTTCTTACAGAATACGCCGCGCTTGGACTGGCATGCATTTTGGTCCATTGCCGACCCGGTCTTGAGATTACCGAAGTTACCCGGCGTGGCGACAAAGTGGATTATTGGCTGGGCGATCGCGAGCTTCTCCTTGAAGTGAGTGGCGCTCAGCAATGTGACCTAGACGCTCTCTGCCGAAAAAAGGCGGAAGAGCAACTTCTGCAAAATCCTTTTGAGCGGGACGGCTACGTATGTGTAACTGATTTTTCGACTCAGCAGGTGCGCCTTTGGTTCTACTCCTTTCGAGGGGGGAAATGAATGGAAGAGCTGCTCCGCGAGAAAAACCGTGTGCTCCTTGAACTCGAACATGCAAAGAAGAGCGGTGCCCCACGCCGACAATGTGAAATATTGGCATCTCGCGTAGCTACGTTGGAAAGCCGCTTAGCCGATCAGATGCGTACGCGAGGCCGACACGAAGATGCTGCGATCAATCTAGTTAGTGCCGCCTCATGCTTACGTGACGCACACCGTCCGGTTGAGGCCGTACGTATTCTCAACCTTGTCTTAGGGATCACTACACTTGGATCGCTACAATCTTGGATTCGCGATCAGCTATCGGAATTACGGGTTGACCGTGTCCCCGCTCAAGGCTTTGATACCCAGAGAGTGCACATCCTGGATAATCCGAATCTTCGGATCCCTCAGCGGGAGGCATACATGGCGGCTCGCAGACATTTTGGGCACAGTAACGATCATGCGATCATTCAGCTTCCAGTGGGCTGCGGGAAGACGGGAACAATGGCAATTTTACCATTTGGACTTGCCCGCGGTAGGACGCTTGTCATCGCACCTAACCTAGAAATCACTCAAACAG
>CAZYNY010000173.1:0-4193 GCA_964648095.1 uncultured Nitrospirota bacterium
GATCACCAAAAAACCAATCCAAAACTCTTAATGGTTAGTTTCAATTATTATATTAGCAATGGATTACCTGTTCATTTTTGTCTAGAACAAGGATTTGTTATGCTGAACCAAAAGGTGATAAAATTCGAATGTGAGTTAACCTTATTTTTACTACCATTATTATAAATCTGGCGTACGACAACCTATGTGTTATAATAGTTAATAAGGAAAAGGTTAATAAGTGATTGATTGGCAAGTAGAATCGCTTCGACTTACATTATTCAGAGCCAAACCCATCGAAACGGTAATACCTCTTTGGGAAACTCTTACCGGAGAAAAACCAGAGAGGGTTGATTCTCAACCGAGAGCTAACACAATTACTGAGAGCGGTACTGTTGTTCTTGGATCACTCACTCACAGCTCTGACCCTTTAAGAATTAACTGGATTTTGTCACCATCACAGGAACAACAAAAAGAAACTGCTTCATTTCCTACTCTTGGTTCTTTATTCGAAACCAAAGACCAGTTTATTAAGATGATGAACAATTGGTTATCCTCAGGTGCCGTACCAGAAACTAACAGGCTAGCTCTAGGTTCAGTTTCTTTAATTGTCAATGACAATAAAGCATCAGCCTATAAGCAATTATCTTCTCTTTTACATCATGTAACAATAGATATTGAAAATTCAACTGACTTCTTCTATCAAATCAACCGTCCGATACAATCAACTGTTGAACCAAACCTTATTATTAACAGGCTTTCCAAATGGAGCGCAATACACGCTATGGGACTTGGATTGTTGGTTGGAGAGAAGTCCGAGGTAATTCAAGGAAACAGAGGTTATTTTGCCAGTCGTTTGGAACTTGATGTTAATACCCATCAGTCTAACAAGAAGATATTCTCAAAAGAGAAACTGATTCTGTTACTTCGAGAGTTAAGTAACTTTGCAGACCAAATATCGACTGAGGGAGATAAATAGTGGCCACTATTGCAGTTGAAGCTTCTACCGTTGCTGAATACCAAGCATTCCCAGTTCAGGAGAATCCAGAAATAGCAACACAGTCTAGTGGAATATTTTTGCCGAGTGCAATCCCGGTAAATTATGTGTATTCTATCAACAGGGAAGTAGAGAGCGCAACAACATTTTTCACCTCTAGTATTAGACAAAAAGCGTTATCATTCTTACCTGCCGAATTAATCTATGAACAAGTCATGTTAGTTACCGGCAGATTTTATTCAATGCAACCCCATATGCAAATACAAATTTCTTCTCATCACGAAGTCTTTGATACAGTTTCCACCTATACCGCTCAAATATCAGTTGGCGACCCCCAATTAGAACAAGGTGTCCGAAACATCTTTGATGCTTACCAACACGAAGAATTTGATACGGATATCGCGTATGATTTCACGAACGCTCTTGATAGACTGATTCGTGCCAATGGTAAACCTGCTATTCTTATTATTAATCACCTAATCCAAGAACTCAACCTTAACAAGGATTTAATATCCGAAACGTTAAGAGCGTTAGGCCGAATAGAAGATGAGAATACCAAAGAGGAACGCTATCAACTTCTCATGGGCTTCATTAAAAACGACTCTGCAATTATTCGTGATGGAGCGGTTAGTGGTCTTTCATTTTTAGATGACAGGAGAGCTTTACCTCAACTCCGTATGCTTTTTGAAACCGAGGCTGTCCCAATTTTGAAGAACAATATTAAAGTCGCAATTAGAGGGCTTGAAACATATTAATAAATGCTTTACTTTCTACGGGCAATATATAACAACATTCATTGGGATACAACCCATTTTCCTTCGTGGCTTAAAGAAGGCGAGTTACCTTCTTGTATTGTTCGGGATTTGAGGGCAGATGATAATGCTCTCTCCTTGTGGGAGATTTCTGACGATAAGTCCAATTTGCTCGATATTATCGCTGCCTTCGTTTCTATACGTGATGACATAAAATATGATTTTGATTATGCCCTGCTAAGTACAAAACTTCTTGACGAACTTAGCTTCACACCATCAATAAAACCTGCCAAAACAGCCTATCGTGATATGAACGGTTATCATCGCGATGTTCCCCATCTGTCAATAAACAATGTTGTCTATTTTGCCTATTTACTTAGAAGACACGGTAAATTTGACCGAATGGGTTGGAAAGAAATAGAAGCTCGACTTAAGGAAGCCTACACAAGGGGGCAACTCGATATCAAAAAGATGAAACCAAGATTAAAGAAACAGTTGGGTATAGCTGAATAACAAAATCAATCTAATATAGCAAAACATTCCCTTGATAACCAATCTTTCCCCACCATTATCAGTCATGCGCAGGGTTGACACAGATTTACTGATGGTTTACTATCCCTGTATAGAGTAGATTTCTGCCGGAATTTAAAAAGGAGGGTAGCCAACATGAGAGTAATCGATTTAACGATGCCTTTGTTCGAAGGGATGGGAATGGGGGGTTGTTATCCTCAGGAATCACCGTTCACCATCGATAGGATAGTTCCAGGCCAGGGTCTGGCCCGTTACAGCATGTGCAGCGAGCCCGGGACCCGCTTTTGCCTGCCCGGCTTCGTCGGCACTGACAAGGATACCTACCTTGAGAACTTCGATATAAGCAATAACATAATGCGTGATGCAGTAATAATCAATATACCTGTAAAAATGGGGCAAACGGCTACCGTTAAAGATGTTGAGAATGCTTTTGCCAAGGCTGATTTTCGGAAAGGCGATATCGCCATACTTTACACCGGCTGGGGGGATGTGAAACGTCTGGAAAAGATGGGAGATGACTACCAGTGGAAAAGCCCTAACTTCGGTGCCGATGATACCTGTAAGAAGCTGACCGAGATTCTGAAAGCGAAGAATTGCCCCGTTCTTGGCTATGATACGGCCAGTATGTCAGACTATGTCGACCTGAAACCCGCCTGGGAGGCCCTGGGACGACCGAAGACCTGGCTCCGCGACAAGAGAGATTGGTCGCCTGAGGCAAGAAAGTATACGCTGGAACAAGCAGCCAAGAGAAAAGCGGCACCTCCGGCGCCTCCGGAAGGCAGGGGAATAATGCGTATCTTCAGAGCCGGTATCTGCTTCATGGGCGGATTAGTCAATGTTGCGAGCATCAAGAAGGAAAGGGTAAAGCTAATTCTTCTACCCCTGAAAATAAGGGGAGAGTATTTTTCACCGGTCCGCGTCGTGGCTATAGAGGACTAAGCTAACTGAAAACCAGGGCTTTTGGCCGTAATTAGCTGGCAGCCAGTATTGGCACCAAACAAGTCAAAACCCCGGACGATAGCCGAAAGTATGAATGTATTTTCCCTGATAATACTGGCTGCCCTGAGCCTGGAGTTTGCTCTCGAGCTGGTGGCCAACCTGCTCAATCTGAAAGCCCTGAACCTGGAATTACCCCCTGCCCTGGCAGGCATATATCGAGCCGAGGACTACCGGAAATCCCAGGAATACCTCCGCGCCACCACGCGTTTTGGTCTTTTAGGCAGCACCTTCAACTTGTTGCTGCTGCTGGCTTTCTGGTTTTCCGGGGGCTTCAATTACTTCGACCAGGTGGTCAGAGCCTGGGACTTTGTCCCCATCGTCAGCGGGCTGCTCTACATCGGCATTCTGCTCTTAGCCTACAGCTTGCTGATGCTGCCATTCAGCATCTACGGCACCTTCGTCATCGAGGAGCGGTTCGGCTTTAACCGGACGACTCCCCTCACCTTTTTTCTGGACCGGGTAAAAGGACTGGCTTTAGCCCTGCTACTGGGCGGACCACTGCTGGCCGGAGTCCTGGCGCTATTTCAATATGCCGGCCCTACTGCCTGGCTTTATTGCTGGGCAGCAGTAACCACATTTTCATTAGCCATACAGTACATCGGCCCAACCTGGATTATGCCGCTCTTCAATAAGTTCACGCCGATGGAGCCGGGAGAACTAAAAGAAGCCATTCTCAGATATGCCGGTTCGGTCAACTTCCCCGTTAAAAACGTTATGGTCATGGACGGCTCACGGCGTTCCAGCAAATCGAACGCCTTCTTCACCGGCTTTGGCCGAAACAAGCGCATCGCCCTGTTCGATACTTTAATAGAACAACAGAGCGTCCCGGAAATGGTAGCCGTTCTCGCCCATGAAATCGGGCACCACAAGAAAAAACATGTTCTTCAGGGAATCATCATCGGCATCATACACACGGGGGTAATCTTCTTTTTGCT
>CAZYNY010000174.1:0-3979 GCA_964648095.1 uncultured Nitrospirota bacterium
ATTCCGATATTATTGCGCCATTTTCAGCGATCTTGCCGGCCAATTCCCTGTTGTCGGGGGGATATATGATATCAATACCCGATCCCAAGACCGCTATAGTCCTCCCTCCTGCTGTCATTGCCCCCTGATGCGCAAAGGTATCTACCCCCCTTGCCATGCCGCTTACAATCGTATAACCATAAGATACCAATTCACTGCTTAACCTCTCCGTTATCGTCCTTCCGTATGTCGTCGCATTTCTGGCGCCTACTATTGCTATGGCGTTTTCATCCTCTTTTGTTATTTCTCCTTTAATGTATAATATTGGCGGAGGATCATAGATCTTCTTGAGCCTTTCCGGATAGGCGCTGTTATTCAGGGTCATAACAGTTATACCTAACCTCTCTACCTCATCGATCTCATCAATTATCTTTTTATCGGGTTTAAACCGGACTATATTGTTTGCCAGGGAACTGCCTATGCCTTCCATTTTTAATAATTCAGATAGGCCTGCAGATAGGGCGCATTCCGGAGACCCGAAGGTCTCAATAAGCCTTTTAAAATTGACATTCCCAACACCCGGAACGGATCTTAAGGCAAGCCAGTAATATATATCTTCTTTTGCTGATCCCATGTATGACCGTTTTATTGCAGGGTTTTAAATTGGCTACAAATTATATAGTATAATTTTTCAGAGTCAAGCCATTAGATATCATTAATATTTTAATTATCTTTTTTGATCCTACTCCTTGGCAAAGATGCCATCTCCTGTTATAATGAAACCCTTGTAAACAAGACGTAACTTGCTGGAGACCCGTCATAAAGATGAAAACCGATGGAAATGAATTAGATCATATTTGTATCAATACTATTCGCATGCTGGCTGTTGATGCGGTACAGAAGGCCAACTCCGGGCACCCCGGGGCGCCAATGGGCCTCGCCCCGCTAGCCTATGCCTTGTGGACCCGCTTTTTAAAACATAGTCCCAGAAATCCTCTCTGGCCCGACCGTGACAGGTTTGTCCTGTCAGCCGGGCATGCCTCGATGCTCCTCTACAGCCTGATCCATCTGACAGGCTATGACCTTTCACTCGAGGAGATAAAGCAATTCCGGCAATGGGGTAGCAAGACGCCAGGGCATCCCGAAAATAGCCATACACCGGGAGTGGAGACAACAACAGGTCCGCTTGGGCAGGGTTTTGCCAATGGTGTTGGAATGGCCATTGTTGAGCGTCTCCTTGCGGAGCGGTTCAACCGTCCAGGCCATACCATTGTGGACCATTTTACCTATGTCATCGCAAGCGATGGCGATATGATGGAGGGGATCGCATCGGAGGCGGCATCCCTTGCCGGAAACGTTGGTCTTGGAAAATTGATCTGCTTTTATGATGATAACCATGTAACCATCGAAGGGCCTACTGACCTCTCTTTTCATGAGGATGTGAAGAGGCGTTTTGAGGCCTATGGCTGGCATGTAATTTCAGTACAGGACGACGGGAACGACATTGAGGCGATCTCAAAGGCTATATCCGCTGCCCAGAAAGAGACATCCCTTCCATCACTTATTATCGTCCGCACCCATATAGGTTATGGAAGCCCGAACAGGCAGGATACTGCCAAGGCCCATGGAGAGGCGCTTGGCCTTGATGAGGTCAGGCTTACGAAGGAGAACCTTGGTTGGCCCCTTGAGCCAGATTTTTATATACCGGAAGGGGTGCTTGGGCATTTCCGTAAGGCCGTTGAGAAGGGCAGTATTCTTGAGGCCGATTGGCAGGCCAGGTTTGCTGCCTATAGGGCCGAATATCCGGAGCTTGCCAATGAATTAGAGCAGGTAATGAGCAGAAAACTACCTGCGGGGTGGGATGCAGATATCAGGAGATACCAGCCCAAAGGCTCTATGGCTACACGCCAGGCCTCAGGTGAGGTACTGAACCTGGTTGCGCCACGCTTGTCAACGCTAATCGGCGGTTCTGCTGACCTTGCACCTTCTAACAATACCAATCTTAAGGGGTTTGCTGATATCTCTAAAAAGGATTTCAGCGGCCGTAACATCCACTTTGGTGTCCGTGAGCATGCCATGGGGGGTGTTTTAAATGGGATGGCGCTCCATGGAGGGGTGATCCCCTATGGGGGGACATTTCTCATATTCTCAGATTATATGAGGCCTTCTATGCGGCTGGCCGCCCTGATGGGCCTTCCCGTGATCTATGTATTTACCCATGATAGTATCGGTCTTGGGGAGGACGGCCCCACGCACCAGCCGATTGAACATCTGGCAGCCTTAAGGGCTATCCCAAATCTTACAGTTATCCGCCCAGCTGATGCGACAGAGACGGCGGTGGCCTGGCGCCTGGCAATAGAAGGGCAGAGGGGCCCTGTTGCGCTTTGCCTTACCCGTCAGAAACTTCCTGTCCTGGACCGGAGCCTCTATGTCCCGGCCGATTTTCTGGAAAAGGGGGCATATATCCTGTATGAGACCAGAGGAAAAAGACCGGAGCTGATCCTGCTTGCCACAGGGTCTGAGGTCTATTTGGCTTTAGAGGCGGGCCAGAAACTTGAGGCGCAGGGGATTGCCTTGCGTATTGTAAGTATGCCTAGCTGGGAACTTTTTGACCAGCAACCTGTCGAGTATCGCAGGTCAGTCCTCCCTCCTGAGGTGCGAGCAAGGATCTCCATCGAGGCGGCCTCTACCTTTGGTTGGGAGCGTTATGTTGGCAGCGAGGGGGATATTATCGGTCTTGACCGGTTTGGCGCTTCAGCCCCCGGAGAGGTCCTGATGCGGGAGTTCGGCTTCACGGTTGAAAATATTGTTGCCCGGGCCCAGGCCCTCTTGAAGAATCTGTCTGAGGCTGGTTCAGACAAAAGAGGTAAGCTCCAGTAAGGGCATAATCCGCGGGGAGGAGATAGCATGGAAAAGAGGATAAGTGATATCTTAAGCTGGTATGTCAGCGATAATCCCGGTACAAGAAGCAACCTGGCCCGGATACTCAACCACGGGAGATTAGGCGGCACGGGAAGGCTTGTAATTTTGCCGGTTGATCAGGGCTTTGAGCATGGCCCGGCACGCAGTTTTGCACCCAATCCATCTGCCTACAACCCTCTATACCATTTTGAGCTTGCCGTTGAATCAGGTTGCAGCGCATACGCAGCCCCCCTCGGATTTATTGAGGCCGGTGCAGCAGAATATGCCGGAGAGATCCCGCTAGTCCTGAAACTAAACAGCCATGATACCCTGACAGATGAAAAGGATCCCCTCCCGGCTCAGACTGCAAGTGTACGTGACGCCCTGAGGCTTGGCTGTGCCGGTGTCGGATATACGATCTATCCCGGATCGGCCTTCAGTCAGGAGATGTATCAGCAGCTCCGGGAGATTGCTGAGGAGGCCAGGAGCGTTGGTCTTGTTGTAGTAGTCTGGTCTTATCCGCGTGGCTCAGGTCTGACCCCGAAGGGTGAGACTGCGATTGATGTCGTGGCCTATGCCGCACAGATTGCCTGCCAGCTTGGGGCCCACATTGTCAAGGTCAAATTGCCGTCTGATTATATCGAGCAGGCCGCAGCCAGGAAGGCATACGAGACATACCATATACCTGTGAAGACCCCTGAAGAAAGAGTCCGTCACGTTGTACAGAGCGCCTTCGACGGCAGGCGGATCGTCATCTTCTCCGGCGGAACCAAAGAGGAGGACGAGGTCTTTTTCAGCCAGGTCAGGGCAATAAGGGATGGCGGCGGCTTTGGTTCGATCATCGGCCGCAATACCTTTCAGCGTCCCAGGGAGGATGCATTAAGGTTTCTCGAAAGGGTAATGAATATCTATACCGGAGAGGCGGGATAAGGAATAAATTCCGGGATAATTAATATCATAATCCCGTGAATTCAAGGAGGTAGTTTTTTGGAGCGTTTGAGGGTCGGTTTTATTTGGCACATGCATCAGCCATATTATAAGGATCCTCTTACCGGGGCCTATTCCGTACCATGGGTACGGCTCCATGGAATAAGGGCCT
>CAZYNY010000175.1:0-3963 GCA_964648095.1 uncultured Nitrospirota bacterium
GGACTCTACTTTTTTCTTTGACCCATTCTTTGTCTAAATAGTAAAGGTTGGGCATATAGCGTCCAAGATTTGTAAACCCTTCAATAATTTTATTACTTAATATTTCATCATATTTATCTTTATATTCAGATGTCCATTTTATATCACTCTTAATGCCTTTCTTATCATTAATACGGGCTATCCGCAGTACAAGCAATATTAGAGCAGAAATTGTTTTGCCAAACGGAGTGTTCAAGGCGTGTGTGACATAGTCAGTGATCTCTTCTTTATTTTCAGCTTTTAATTTTTCTAATAACAGAACAATAATTTTGCCTGCTTTTTCAAGGTGTTCTTCAGGGTGTGCCCAAGAATCATCCCTTGTACCATCCTGTATTAGTTCGGAAATCATTCCTGTAACCCATTCATGGTTAGCACCACCTAACCACTCATCCTTTTCAACAACGAGGTCATCCTTCCAGAACTTGTCCTTCTTAATATAGAAGTCTATAAACTCAAACACCTTGCCCCAGTCAATAGTCTTTTTCGCTTTCCATGCATCCTTAAGGCCGTCCAGGATTTTGTATACATAAATAAAACCAACATCTTCAAAATCCCTGAGATTCTGAGTAAATTTACCTGGATTCGCCATAACCGCTTCCTTTAATACAACAGAGAACCCCGCTACAGTCATGCCCTCCCACTTCTTTTCAGATCTGAATTCCTTCAGCTTCATCGCTAGCTCTGCATTGGTCAGGTTCAATATCTCTTCTGCTGACAGCGGCGAAGGGCCAAACCCCTCCGATGTTTTGAACTTAGCCCCAAAGGTGAACTTCTCCTCCTCGATTCCGGTGGCTTTCTTCTGTTCTTCATAAAGAGGGGTGAACAAGGGGTCTTCTTTCAGAAGGGAAAGCCACTTCTGTTTCCAGTAAGCCATATACTTTTCTGGATTCTCATCAGGTGTTACTTGCGGACCCGCTTCAATGATCTTTTTTATGATCTTTTTTTCCTCAGGATCGAATTTGCTGAAATTATCCTTAAGCAAAATGGAAAGTTCAGTTGCGTAATCAGATTCTTCAAAACACCTGATTACCTCCAGATCGATGACCCTGAAGAAATACTCTTTGTATTTATCCCATTCCCTTCCAGCAATAAATAAAACTAGTCTTTTGAAAAATGGATACGGAAATTCTCTGCTCAGGAATTTGTCTAATGCCTTTCTCGTTTCCTCCTCATCATGTTGTGCCTTCACTGCAAGTATTTCTTTGAGAATGTATATGAGGATTTTTTCCGTATCATCAATGCGGATGTTGTCTGGAGAAGCATTAAATGAGTTATACCCAATATATGTGTAATCATGCAGAGAATAGATAGATGATACCGCCTCATCTAAGTCCGTGCTCAGTGAACTAAAAACATTCTTGATAAGACCTTCTTTTACCCTAGCCACAAAAGCGGTCTTGTTCTCAAGGTCTGTGAGAACAAAACTTGTTACCAGTGTTTTCTCAATCTTGTTTCTGCTGAACCCGTCCCAGTCTTCAGGGTATTTCAGCGAATGCACTGAGATTTGATGTTGACCGCTTTCAAGCAGTGCGTGGGTTATCTCATATTTCTTGTCTTCATAACCTATATCATAATACGAGTGATCATACTGCTTACTGAAGATACTAAGGATTCTCTTCGCTATCGTTTCAATTGCACGTATAGAGCAAACCGTTCCGATTCGTTCAAAGTTCTTCTCAAAACCCTTTCTGAGCCAATGCGGTTCTATGATCGTTTTTGCCTCAAAATCTCTCTCACTGATACTTCTTTGTTTTTCAGGAATCGGGACCCACTTTATATCCGTGATTATCTCAATCAGCCTTTCCGCCTTTTTCCAGTCTTCAGCTTTGTCGCTATTCAGGAATTTCGGCAACAGCTTTCCTGCTATCTCCGCGCCGGGCAGTGACGTGCTGAACTTTGAGTCGAGCCAAATGGGAACGAGATTTATTGTCTCTTCGGCAATGTTTTCCGTCGGTAGATTACAAAGGATCTTAGCGAAGTAGTACCATGTGCGGTAATTGTCTATATGGTTGCCGCTGGCATCCTTATAGTTCGATACTTCTTTGATTATTGCTAGTAGATCATCTACAGGCTTCTCGTTGCCCGGAACATTTACCTGCTGAGAGACCCTCTCTAAATAGGGTAGTACATTCCATTGAGGAATTGAATAAGAACCTTTTTCTTTAGATTCCTTTGGACATGTATCTGTATTGGGATTAAAATAACCTCGTTTTTTTAATTCGTCAAACCATTTAAGTTCGGATCTTTTTTCAAAAAATTTGTCTTCGTATATAGCTTTTTTTTGAATCTTGTTAAGTAGTTCTAATTCTTTATCACTCAGCATACTTTCCTATCTCTTCAATTTCTGAAATAATTTCATATGGACTTGGCGAAATTTTATCTATCGCCTTTGCTAAATTATCTAAAACGAAATTTATTTTCTCGTAACCTTCTTGATCAATTATATAAGGTATAGGTTCTACTCCAAATGACTTATAATACTCTACCTCAAGATTAAACTCGGTAAGCTCATGTGTGAATACTGGGCTTAGTAGATACGCAACTCTTTCTTTCGAAAAATTGTTGATTTTATATATCCTTTCTACAATATCCCACTCATTTAAGCCATATCCCAGGAAAATGATCATGCCTTTTATTGTGTTGATTCTTGAAAATAATTCATTAAAAAAAGAGTTCTTTTCACTATAATGAGATAAATATTTTTCAACTGGCAAAATACATTCTTGTATATTTTCGATATTCCCATGTAAATAAATAATACCTCCGTCCTTGAAAATGTTATAATTGATTTGCATAATTCTTTCTTGATCAGCAGGTATCGCACAATTGTAAATTTTTATATTCTCTCCTGTGTTTTGAATTGATGAGACGTATTTTTTTAATCCCTCATCTATATTTGTAGTCATATGTGTTGCCGCTTTAATTGAAAATATTTTCTTGTATATTTCTTGAGATTTAATTATATTTTTTATCTCTACGGAATCTCTTATTGCTTTTTCATATATATTTGGACGATTACTATCGTTACATTTCCTATAGCAAATACTGATGACTTTACGTGGATGCGTACTTGCATCCTTTAATAAAATGTTTTCCTCAGAATATGTCAGAATACCTGCCGCTCGAAGCTCTTTCACTAATTTAACAGCCATTTCATCCCAAAGAAGGCAACCATACAACTTAGACACTCCTGCTCCAATAAAAAAAATAATCCTTTCATTTTTTGCTGCTTGGTGCAAATCTGGGAAGTCATCTTTCTGGAATTGAAGCTTTCTATTGATTTCATCTATAGAAAGAATACCTTTATGCTGCATCCCTCACACACTCCTTGCCTTCTCAAGCCGGTTCTTAACCAATTCACATACCGCCCAATAGACCTCGTTCCTCTCATCTTCTGTCAGGCCGAGGATATCGAAGACGATATCGTCGATGGTCTTGCGGTCTGGGAGGGGGTTGGGCTTCTGTTCGCGGACTGGACGGGCAGGGTTGATGCCAGTCTCATTAAAAATAGATTGTAATTCTCTCTTCGATAATTCTGCAAAGCTACTTTGAGGTTCCGAATCTTCTCCCTTTCCTCTTTTGCAAGCTCTAGTTCAGAGACCTTTCTCTTATAGGTTGGATCAAGGATCTTATCCCGCGGATATCCAAGTCCTAAAAAAAGTTCATAAACCTTTTCAGGTGAATCTAGTTTTGGTATAAATACCTGGACGAATTCTCTTATGCTCATATACATGATTTTAATGTTTTGATTGCTGATTATACCCCTATGTATATTCTATCGCAAATAGCGTAAAGAGCCTCTACAAACCTTTTAGAACCTGATCCCGATAGCTGAGTTGATGGGTGATTAGATGAATTTTGGGCCCATACTGCATAATTCCAGGGCTCAAATAATCAGCCTTCTGGACAATAGCAGAGATGCTC
>CAZYNY010000176.1:0-3945 GCA_964648095.1 uncultured Nitrospirota bacterium
CCCATCTTACTTCAGGTGGACTCAACTTTCAAAACCTAATTTGGACAAGAGTGATGAGACAGTTAATATATAGAAGGTCAGTCAATCATAACCTGTTCATTTTCTCTGGCAATATTGACAAAAATCCTTCTCTGTGTTACAGTGTCTTACAAACTTAAAAAGGGTTACAAAAATGAAGGATACTATTACCATAAGACTACCTAAAAAATTACAGAAAGATCTGAATGCCGCAGCAAAATCAGATAAGACATCAAAGAGCGAGATCATCAGGAATGCCATCTCCCGTTATCTTGCTGTAAAGAGATTTCATCAGCTAAGGAAAAAGGTCTTACCATTTGCCGAACCACAGGGCCTATTAACAGATGAGGACATCTATAAGGCCATCTCATGAAGGTGGTGCTGGATACCAATGTCATAGTTGCAGCCTTTGCCGCAAGGGGTCTTTGTTCAGAGATCCTTGAAATATGTCTTACATACCACAGTATTGTAATAAGTGAACATATCCTATCAGAGATCAAGGAAAAGCTGATCGACAAAATACGTCTTCCGCAAAAGATTGCCCACGATATAGTTAGTTATTTAAAGGATCAGGCGGAGGTAGTATCCCCTGAAGAGCTAGAAGAATCCATTTGCAGGGATAAAGACGATGATCGTGTAATCGGAACTGCCTTAAGTGGTAATGCAGAGCTTATAATAACCGGGGACGAAGATCTGTTAATCCTAAAGAAATATAAGGATGTTGAAATAATCACGCCAAGGAGTTTCTGGGCCAGGTTAAGAGGATAGGAATGATGGCTATAGGATCATCAAAAAGACCTAAGAACCTTTCCGAAGTTTGTTGTTCCTATCCTTTCCTTATCATCTTTATAGGATAGATCTTGAGTTCCGGCATAGGAAAATCTTTTGTATTGTAAGTGACCAAGACTAAGTCGTTGATCACAGCTTGGTGGCATGAAGTTTCGTTTTTAACCGTTGCCCCGCCCTTTTCCGGAAGGCCCGGATTTGAGACCGAACATCTTCTTCTGTCTTAAATTCAGGATACCTCTCGTCTGTCCAGAGACCTGCAGCTTTGTCCAGAACCTTGTCTAATCGTAGCCGTTTCAACTTTTCTCTGGCTGCCTCAGCTAAAAAGTCGCTCCTCTTTTTGGCTCCTACCTCCTTTTTGATCTCATCCAGAAGATCCTCAGGAAGGACAATATGTGTTTTGACCTTAGCTTCACTCATGGCGATCTTTATGGCACTTTGTATGTTACTTTTAATGTACACAGCTATCCCTTAATTTGTCAAGGACTAAAAAAGACTGATTAGAATGATCCCTGAGATCATTAAAAGAGACCCTAACAACCTCTCCCCGATATGTCTCTCATTGAACAGAAGGTATCCATATCCCACAGAAAAGAGGAGGCTTGTCCTCTTTACCGAAATCATATATGCCACATTGGTCATGGTGATCGCAATCACATGGGATATAATCATCAGGGCCAGGAAGAGGCCTATCAGAAGATAGTTTGGGAGGCCTGAGGCTATTTGATGGAGGTGACGGTTAGACTTCATAATGGCAATTGGGGTAAGTACTATGGCTAGCACGATGTAATAGATGACCCCAAAGAAGACAGGGCCTGAGTGGAGGATCGCCAACTTCCCAAGATTCGATGTAATACTGAAAATAAAGGCCACAATCAGCATAAGGAACGATCCTTTCTCCTTAAAGATGGCCTTAAAGGGCTCCCAAAATCCCTTCCTCATTGAATCTATATTTAATGTGTATGCCCCTATGGTAATCAGCAGGATACCAATTGTCCCGGAAATATCAGGGAGTTCTCCCAGCATGATGAACGAGGTAAGGATAAGGAACAGGGGGGTAAAGGCAAGAAACGGGATGGTCAGGGAGAGAGGCGAAATCTTAATAGCCCTGATAGAGAGGATTATAGCAGCAATCTCAAGGGGGAGTAGCAGGAGAATGATAAGCCAGAAGGTTTTATCAAGGTGCGGGATCTCAATAAAGGGGAGAATGGCAATAAGATATGGTATGGCAAAGAGGTGTCTTACCCATGTAAGGAGGTATTCATCGGTTGTGGCAAGTGACTTTTTGGTGAGGGCCTCGGTTGTAGCAGAGAAGAAGGCCGAAAGGAGGGCATACACTATCCACATCGATCTTCAGACATTAAACCTGAACTCGGCAATATCTCCGTCCTTCATTATATAGGTTTTTCCCTCAAGGCGGACGAGGCCCTTCTCCCTCGCTCGTGCCATAGTTCCTGATGATATAAGATCATTGTATGCTATCACCTCTGCCCTGATGAAGCCCCTCTCTATATCAGAATGGATCTTCCCGCCTGCCTTGGGCGCCGGCACCCCTTTCCTGATAATCCATGACCTTACCTCATCCTCTCCGACAGTAAAGAAGGGGATGATACCTAACAGATCGAATGAGGCCCTGATCACCCTATTCAAAGCCGGCTCATCGATATTTAGCTCTTTTAGAAACTCTGATGTCTCGGAGGGGTCAAGTTGTGATATCTCCATCTCGATCTTTCCGCATAGTGAAACAATAGCAATTTCTTTTCCTTCAGACATCTTGTTTGCTTTCTCAGACCATACCTTTACCCTATCTGAAACCAGATCCTCTTCTCCTATATTTAGGATAATGAGTTCAGGTCTTATCGAGAGGAATTGGTATGCCCTCATGATCTTGTCCTCCTCTTCTGAGAAATTCAAGGCCCTTAAGGGGGTCTCCTTTTCAAGAGACTCCATACAACGCAAGAGGAGTGCTTTCTCATCCTCCGGTATCTTCTGTCCTTTCTTTGTTTGGGCATCCAACTTCTCAAGTCTTTTTTCAATCAGGGAGTGGTCATATAGGATTAGCTCAAGTTCCAGGGTCTGGATATCCCGGAGGGGATCTACATTTCCAAGGGAATGCGGAACAGATTCATCCTCAAAACACCTGACTACATGTATCATGGCCTCAACATCCTTTATAGGCGCCAGACCCTTCTGCGCATCAGCATCTTTTGACAGACCAACAGAAAACCCGACCATGTCTATATATTCCCCTGTTGAATGTGTCGTCTTCTTTGGCTTAAACATATCCGACAGCACACCTACCCTGGGATCAGGTACCTTCGCTATCCCTATATTCGGGCCTGTCTTGCCTGTCGCAAAGGATGAAACAGCCGCATTCTGCCTTGTGAGGGAATTAAATATGGTGGTCTTTCCGGATTTTGGCAGGCCTATAATACCGATCTTCATGAATCCTTTTCACCAACATATGATACAAAATAGACATCAGTAGGTTTAAACTTTGCATTCCTGATGAATTGCGCCTTTACCTTCATCCCGATCCTCACCTTATCCGGATCAATCCCGGCAATCCTTGACAGGAATAACGTATTTACACCATCAAACTCAACAAGTATAAGTGTAAATGGGGTCTCTTTCAAGAAAGCCTCACTGCCGAAATAACATGTTGTAAAGGTATGTATCCTCCCTTTCAGGGGAAGCTCATGCCATGCGGTCTTTGCCCCGCACTCCATGCAGTGGGATCTGGGTGTTGCAAAGACATATCCGCAAGATATGCATTTACTTCCAAGGAGTTTTTTCTTTGTAAGACAAGCAAAAAAGGGGGAATCCTGGGCGTAGGAGTGTAAATAATCGATCTCATAATGGTGTTTTATTATGATCGGATCAACGCCGAATAAAATCGTCCCGTCTTCTGTCTCAGGAAGTTTGATCTTCTTTGTCATCTTAAATTATTCGAAATTATCTGCCAGGTTTCATTTGGCTCTAAATATATGTCATGGATTATATCTGTCTTTCCCAATTATTACTTTGACAGGTACCCTGATAGTCTATATAATAAAATGATAACATAAATATTAATTATGCTCAATTCAGAGGAATAAAGATGAACTCAGATGTGCAGTCCGATACTTTCAAATTCACGAA
>CAZYNY010000177.1:0-3945 GCA_964648095.1 uncultured Nitrospirota bacterium
CTGCGTCTAAGACCTATGAGCCTGGGCGCTGCTGCAAGGGGATTTGATGAGGAAGGAGATCAGAAAGAGGAACACACGATAAAGGAGCCATCTTACTTTATCCTCATCCCTCTGATGCTGACCGCCCTCATCTCTCTGATGCTTGGGCTTTTTCCTAATTTTCTATTAACATTTATTAAGGAGGTACTCAAATGAAGGTAATGAAATTAGATAAATATTTGACAACGGCAAATATAGAAAAGTTCAAGAGGGGTTTTTATGTTAGTTTTGCGTTGGTTGGTTTCGACTTTCTGATTCCCCGGCACCACATCTTCTTCGTCTGGGATAAGATACCAGGTTTTATAGCCCTGTATGGATTGATTTCCAGTATTATCATTATCTCTGTGTCCAAGGCCATAGGGCATATCTTTTTAATGAAGAGGGAAAATTATTATGATTGAGTGGATCCACCCGGCCCTGTTCTTCTTTTCGGGTTCCGCACTGATCCCTTTTATAAAAGGGCGTGCCAAATCGTTTCTCCTCCTAGGTATTCCGGCACTGGCCTTCCTCTCTCTGCTCCTCTTCCCCGAGGGAGATCATGGCACATTCTCATTTGCGGGATATAAGCTCGTCTTTGGCAGGGTCGATCACTTAAGCCTGATCTTTGGTTATATATTTACGATCATGGCCGCTATCGGAATGATATATGGCCTTCATGTCAGACATGATGGCCACCATATCGCCGCCTATCTCTATGTCGGCAGCGCACTGGGTGCAGTCTTTGCAGGTGATCTCTTTACGCTATTTATTTTCTGGGAAATCATGGCCTTCTCATCGGTCTTTTTGATCTGGTATGGAGGAAAGGGCGTAGGAGACACCGGAAATTCGATCAGCAGCGAGAATGCCTCGGATGCCGGATTCCGGTATCTGATGATGCATATCTTTGGCGGCGTCTGCCTCCTGGGTGGAATTGTGATCTATGCTGTTCAGTCTAATAGCATCGCCTTCAACGCCTTTTCTCCTTCCGGATTAGGGGGTATGCTGATCCTGCTCGGTTTTCTGGTAAATGCCGCAGCCCCTCCGCTTCATGCCTGGCTGCCCGATGCCTATCCGGAGGCAACAGTCGCAGGCACCGTCTTCTTGTCAGCCTTTACAACCAAGACAGCTGTCTATGTGCTCGCCCGCGGCTTTGCAGGAACCGACTTGTTGATCTACTTAGGGGTCTTAATGGCGCTCTATGGGGTCTTTTATGCCATGCTGGAGAACGATATACGGCGGCTACTGGCCTATCATATTATCAGCCAGGTGGGATTTATGGTGACAGGCATAGGGATTGGAACCGAGCTCGCGATAAACGGGGCAGTTGCTCATGCCTTTACACATATCCTTTACAAGGGACTACTGATGATGGGGATGGGGTCGGTGATATTCGTAACCGGAAAAAGAAAGGGTACAGAACTTGGTGGACTCTATAGGGGCATGCCTCTGACCTTTCTTTTTTATATGATAGCCGGATTCTCGATCTCGGGGGTTCCGCTATTCTCAGGCTTCATCAGCAAATCCATGGTACTATCAGCAGCGGCTGAATCACACCTTTCATGGGCATTCCTGCTTCTTACAATGGCCTCTGTCGGTACATTCCTTTCGACTACGCTGAAGCTTCCATATATTGTCTTCTTTGGAGAGGAAAGGGGTATCAAGGCAAAGGATCCCATTAGGAATATGCTCTTTGGAATGGGAGTGGCAGCCTTCTTATGTATCCTCCTGGGGGTTTGGCCTGACTTGCTCTATCGCCTGCTGCCATATCCGGTAGAGTACCACCCTTACACAGGGGAACATCTCTCAGGATCGTTGCAGATCCTCTTATTTACCCTCATGGGATTTATCCTCTTCTTCCGTAAGCTCCACCCTGAGAGGACGATAAGCCTCGATTTTGACTGGTTCTATCGCAAAGGAGCACAGGCATTTATGTGGCTGGCCAAGAATCCCATCGCACACTATGAAGAGTTCATAGCGGAGATGTATGAGTTTCTTCTGATTAAACCGGCTAAGAGATTGGCTGATATGCTCTGGACCTTTGATACTTGGATCATTGATGGTCTGGTCAATGCATCTAGTCTGATTACGCTCCTTGAAAGCAGGATCTCAGAGACATTTGATATCTATGTTGTGGACGGTGCAGTGAATGGGATCTCGGCGACTATGGACTTAACTGCACGTGGAATGCGACGTTTGCAGACAGGCTCCATACAAAATTATTTATTTGTCATAGTTTTGGGTATAGGTTTATTGATGGTTATAGTTAAATGGTTTTAATAAATTATATTTTAGTTATAGTTTTTGGGGTTGCTTTCTTAATTGTTGCTTTTAAATTTATCAATTAATTACTTTTATACGTTGGTGAAGCATTGAAGCCACAGGAAAAAGATAGCAAGGGAAGATCTTTCAACCACCACACAAACCTCGGCTTTGAACTGGTTACATCGGTATTGATCGGAGCGCTTGGGGGGTATGGATTGGATCGCCGGCTCGGAACAACCCCCTGGCTTTTTTTAATCGGATTTATTGTCGGATCAGCAGCCGGTATCCTGAATATTTTAAGGTTCATCCCCCCTGAAGATACCGGAAAGAATGGGAGGGAAGGATGAACAGACTACCAGGAGGATCAATTGAAAGAGGCAGGGCAACCCGTAAATCTTCTTCATCACTTTGAGCTCCATCCTATCGTGGAACTCAATTTCTTTGGTGTCGATTTTTCTATCACCCAGGCGGTGGTCTGGATATGGATCGGCCTTTGTGTCGTCTTTATCCTGCTGATGCTCGTAGCAAGGACATTGAAGCGCTATCCTATGGGGATGCAGAACATGGTTGAAATGATTTTAGAATTCTCGATGAAAGGGCTAGTCTTAGATGTAATTGGGGAAGAAGGGAGACCCTGGTTCCCCCTTATTGCAACCCTTTTTCTTTTTATTATTACGGTTAATTTCCTGGGACTGATTCCTGGCTCCTTTACGGCTACTACCAATATAAATGTAACAGCAAGCCTGGCCTTACTTGTGTTTCTGGTGGTTCAGTGGGCTGGGGTTAGAAGACATGGACTGGGAGGGTACTTCAAGGGTCTCATCCCTACCGGGGTTCCCAAATGGGTCCTCCCCCTTATGCTCCCGATAGAGGTCGTAAGTATGTTTGCCAAACCATTTTCCCTGGCAGTCAGGCTCTTTGCCAATATGTTGGCCGGGCATATGGTGATCCTGGTCTTTCTGACCATGATCATTCTTTTCAAAAGTTACCTTATCGCCCCTTTGCCGGTGGCGGGGGTGGTAATTATAAGTGGATTTGAGATCTTTGTAAGCTTTATTCAGGCATATATCTTTGCAATCTTGACGGCATCGTATATATCAGAGGCTATGCATATGGCACATTGATCAGATCATGGTTTAACGTGCAGGGAGGGGATATCAAGGAGGGTGAGAAACAAGGAGGAGAACATGCAGCAGTATCTGGGTGCAGCACTGGGAATCGGTTTGGCGGCCTTGGGATGCGGGCTTGGTATCGGTATTTTGGCCGGAAAGGCAATGGAGGCGATGTCGCGGCAGCCTGAGCTATCAGGCCAGATCAGAACTACCATGCTGATATCTATCGCCTTTGTAGAGGCACTGGCACTTTATGCATTGGTCATAAGTTTTTTGCTGATATTTACAAAATAGGGGGGAGAAATATGTTTGAACCAGAACCAGGTTTAATGATTTGGACCTTACTCTCTTTTTTAGCGCTCCTCTTTCTATTAAAGAGATTCGCTTATAGACCGATCCTCGCATTCATGGAAAGCAGGGAGAGATCGATCAGAAAGGCGATAGAAGAGGCCCAATCTACAAATACTGCTGCAAAAGAAATGTTGTCTCAGTACAAGGGTCAATTGGATGAGGGAAGAAGGGAGGCGCAGAAGATTATAGAAGAAGGAAGGAC
>CAZYNY010000178.1:0-3837 GCA_964648095.1 uncultured Nitrospirota bacterium
AGTTTGTTTTGTATTTTACCAAACTTTCGTGTCCACTTTTTTCAGCTTAGCTCAGTTTTTCCGAAGCCGGACTGGGCGAATACCATTGTGCGTTTGTCTCTCAATCTGTCAATTTTGAATAGTATCTCGCCTTTGTCTGGGTACACGGTTTCTCCGATGCATAAGGAGCCAATCGGTACACCATCTTCATTCGATTTGTTGAGGATATGATCCACTTCTCTCTTGTTCAGGTGGCGAGCTATATACGAGACAATTGGAAGCTTGCGAACTGCTGTTGTAAAGGAAAGACTTGTACCGTTATCACTGTAAGTCCCAAGGATCCTGACCTTGTACGTGTAGCTGAACATTTTTTGCTTATCACGCTCGGACAGCTCACGCTCCGCAATACGGGCGTAATGCACGGCTATCAAGGTCTTATCTTGGGATTTGAAAATCGGGTCTTCATCGTATATCTCGGCCTCTACTCTGGCAAGATACTTCGTACTGCCCTCGTCTTTGGGTGTGAGTACTATGAAATCGCCAGTCTGAGGACTTGCCTTTGCATCTTCATAGGATGAATAGATTAGTAAGGCATCTTCAGTGGTCTTTTGTCCATACAGAACGCCAAAATCGGCTTTGTTGCTCATAGATTGTTGCTCCTCTAAAATCGTTCGTGAGTATCTAAGAAGAGATTCTCGATATCAACGTGTTCCATTCGCTGGTCTTTGTAGAGGGAATACTTCAGTCGGTTGATGATCTCTTCCTTGAAGTTTCTCTTCAATGAAACAAAGATATGAACCTCTGCCAAAGGGTAAGGGTAACCGAGTATGTAGTGTTCTTGAGTTAGGCGAGTGAGTTCCTTGAAGATGGTTGCAAGCGATGCTCGATCTCGTTTCATCTGACTGGAATCAATACCAGGTATTGCATCGAAAATGTTCACATCAACAACGACCCAATCGTAGTTCTGAAGCTTTTCGACATAGTCAAGCCTTGCCACAAAGAACAACCCGAATCCTCGTCCTCCCTGAATGGCTTTCTTAATGAACATCTCTCCTTGATAGGATGCCTGCAAGACGGCTGTCGGAACCTCGAACCAGCAACACAGCTTCTTGCGTTTGGGATCGGTTTGAGTGAAAGGATATGTAGGCTTGAGTTGATCCTGCAGATAAACGTCGATCTGCTTGAGCGTATAAGATAACTCCATCTTTATCGGAGATTGTTTTGTTACTGCAACGGCAATGATTCCTTTTTCGTGAAGGAGTCTGCCAAGTTGAACGAGAAAAGGTTGCTTGATTTGCAGTGGTCGAAGAGTCCCATCCCTTAGAATGAAATCACCGTTCTTCGTTTCGGGGAGTTCTGCTACTTCAAGAATTAGTGCGATCTCCAACACTTCTTGGCAGAAAGAGAGCAGCGTGGAGAGATTAACGCATACTTGCTCTTTCTTGTAGGGGAACACTTCTGAGGGGTCCTTGGCGAAAAACTCAAGCAGGCGTTTCACTGGCTTAAAAGTAAGGAACTCATCGTAAATTGCCAGCAAATGGTCATCGTTAGTGACGAGAATATTCTGTGGGTAATAGGCCTGCCCGAGGATAACGGGGTCATCGAGAGCATTCATCCTTACTTGCTGACCGTGATGAAAGCAAATGTAACCCGCAGTATATACCGCAATTGCCAATCCGTTGTAGAATTGCTCGGTGTTGTAGCTTCCATCAATAGCATAGAATCGACGGTCGGTATTATCGATTTCATCGAAAGAAAGAATCTCAAAAACCTGTGGAGTTTCAATGTTCCCCTCGTTACCTATGGGGTTGATTCCATAGTTCTTATTGCTTCGGTTATTGATGTGCTGAGCAACGGTCTCAATTGCGCTATCTGGTATTTCTTTGCGACTCATTTGATTGGGTCATTGAATTCAGTTTAAGGTTGTATTGATTGTACATATTCTCATCTTGCACTTCGGCAGCAAAACGATGTCAACTAACTTGTTCACAAACGTACCTCTACTTCGCATTTTGCCGCAACAGGGGAGTGTAGACGAAGATGTTGTTTAGCCGAGAGTCGTGCTTGAATGGCCGGGTTTGTGTGGGTACCTCTTCTTTCATGATCGTTACTACCCCATAAGGAATATCCCGATTTTAAGGAACAGTTTATACGGTAATTATAGCCTGCCTGCGTCTTTTGTCAAGGAATTATATTATTTAGTTTTCCGCACCCATCTTCCACCAGATCATAGCCGATCTCTTATGGAATTCAGCCAGCAGCCCATTCATGATCTTCTTGAGCCTTGGCCCAAGGAATTATTTGAGAAATGGATCAATCTTGACTACCTCTAATGGGAGGTATTCCTTCCAGAAATCTACCGCCTCGTCGATGAAGTCCTTTTTTGAAGTCTCCCTTTGCCTCAATCGCCGCCTTATCTTCTTCGCTATCTCCGGTCTAGCCACAGGCAGGTAGGATTCCTCAAGTCTTTTACAGCTTAAGTTTGACAGGTTATAATCCATATTGTACAATGATGTACAAATGATACATTTTAAGATGAGGTAATGCGAGTGAAGACAGCAATCTCCATAACAGAGGCGAGAAAGAGGCTTCCGTCTATTATAAAGTCTCTCAAGACCTCCCCTGATACAGTCTATCAGGTAACTGTGCATGATGAGGTAGTAGCTGAGATTAAAAGGCCACCCATGGTCATACCAGGGGAGGCAGCAGCCAGGATCATTGGGCTCAGGAAAAAGACATCTCTTAAAAAGAGGAGATACCCTGTATCTGAAAATATCAAGGAATATCTCTATGTTGCTGAGGATAACTCTTGAATCTTCCTGAGAATAATGCCTTTTGTGATACCTCGTTCTTCTTTGCATCCCTGTGCCCCCATGACACAAATTTTGAAAAAGCAGGTGTACTCCTTGAATATTGCAGAGATAATGCTGTTACGCTTTATACCACATGGGATATTATAAGTGAAACTGTAACCCTTCTCAGATATAGGCTAAGCCATAAAGCTGCGGTCGAATTTCTTGACACAGTTAAGCCTGCACTCTACGTAATTAAATATGATGATTCCATAAGGGATGCCGCTGAGAAGGTTTTTAAGAAGCTTTCCAGAGATAAGAAGATTTCTTTTTGCGATGCTATCTCTTATGTAGTTATTACAGGCATGCTCGATGGCATGCCATGTTTCACCTTTGACAGGGATTTTAAAAGTCTTGGGCTTATGGCCTATCGTTAACATATCACTCAATCCTTGTCTCTTACGGCACATACCACCTTTTTAAATGCATGGCCAAAGCCTCCCCGAAAGGTCGAGCCCTTGTATGAGGGCTTGGTGATCTTATCCTCTGCCTGAAGATGGAAGAGATAGGACGAAAAAGCAATGTCTGGAAGTACCTTATCCATTCAATTGATCCTGGAATGGCGATTATATTGAGAACCTTTATTTCAGACATTGAGGAATTGATTTGAATCATTGCCTAATCGGATATACTTGTCAAGGGTAAAATATCATTATGTTCTGTAGATCAGATTAACATTATTCCACCTTTATCCTTTGCCTTCTTGAAATAATCCTTGTCCTCTGTAACAAGTACCCCTTTTTCAAGAAGGGCCAGGGCGTGATATATTGCATCGTAGAAGGTAACTCCAATAAATTCCTTCATTAGTTTGAAGGTGAGATCTACCAGTTTATTTGTATTCCTGTACTCTTTAAACTCATACTCAAGGAGGAGCCCTAAAATTTTCTCGGCATCTTTCGATCTTTTTAAGCCCAGGACATTCCCGACCTCATAGACCCATAAGGATGGCAGTATGAATTCATGTTCTTGATCAAGCCATCCATTTAAAAGTTCAATAGCCCTATCT
>CAZYNY010000179.1:0-3307 GCA_964648095.1 uncultured Nitrospirota bacterium
GACGCCGAGAAGAAGAAGGCCCCATCCCTCAAATATAGCTTTGTTGATACCCATAAGAAAAAGTCCGAGTTGGTGAAGAATTACAAGGAACAGATAATGAAGCAGAACCAGTAAACAAAAAAGGAAGTCAGGAGTCAGAAGTCAGGAGTCAGGAGAAAAGAATATTCTGGATTCTGGCTTCTGGCTTCTGAATTCTGAATCTGTCCATCCGGCTTTGCCGGTGGAGGGGGATGGTCGCTCCCCTGTAAAAGGAGAGAAATTGAATACCACCGCTATTCATAACTCTGTAAGGGCTGAGATCTATAGGATCTTATCCGAGTGCTATAAAGAACCATGCATCGAATTCGCTCAGGATCTGGCCGAAGGACGTCTCTATCAGGAACTCGAGGGGAACCTAAAACGGTTAGGCATATCCATCTCTCTTGAGGGCCTGAGGATGCAGGAGGGCGGATTTGAGCATAGGGAGGGGGAAGCTTTTTCCGGCATTCGCGGTGGAGGGGGGTGGTTTGTCCCTTCTGATAGAGACAAGACGGCGAACCTTCTTCAGTCTCTAAAAGAAATCTTCTACCCTCTTTTTGTCGGACCTTCTCCTTCCCTAGTCCTGCCTGTGGAATCTGTTTTTAAAGAGTGGTCAAGAGAGGGAAACACGCTGGTCTCCTCTGAGGTCAGAGGCATGCTCATGGGTGATCCTGCGATTGATATGCTAAAAAGATACAGAGATGCCGGAATGGAGATCCCCGCCATTTATAAAGATATGCCGGACCACCTGGCCCTGCTTTTAGAGTATATGGCCTTATTGTGTGAGGCCGAAGTAGAGGAAAAACAGCAAGCAGAATTTATAGAAAATCATCTGGATTGGCTTCCGGAGCTGCACCGATCGATCTATACCTTCATGGAGGCGTTGCCGGATTCAGGCGCCAGCCGGTTTTATAGGACACTAGCCGATATTACAAACGCCTTTGTTGAATATGAAAGGGGGATATGTCTCAGGTGAAAGAAATAGATTTGGGAGGGGAGAAAAAACCAGTAGAAGGGGTAGAGGATGAACAGCGAGCGGAGTCGAGCGTAGGGAGGGGGAGGGCTTCGACGCTGAGCTCAGCCGAAGCGCTCCATCCGGCTTTGCCGGTGGAGGGGGACGGTCGCTCCCCTGTAATAGGAAGACGGTCTTTTCTGATCAGACTAAATATGGTCATGGGGTTCTTATTGGCAACCCCGCTTATCTATCCAATAGTCCGCTATTTCATTCATGGGGGATATCCCGGTTTTGATAATGCATGGATCAGCCTCGGACAGGTGGATCAGTTTAAGGAGTTTGATAAGCCGGAACTGATAAAATTTGTCAGGGTGAAGGAGGATGCCTATACCATACAGCAGCTTCCTAAATCTCACTGGGTTGTCCGGTTCTCAAAAGAGAGATTAACGGAGATCTATAAGAATGGGGCTGTGGAGTTTCGAGACGACAAGGGAAAGGTTTTCTGGAAAAACAGTCCTGACGTGGATTTAGTAGTCTTCTCTGGCAAGTGCACCCATCTTGGTTGTTCCTACCGATGGAAGGAAGGGAAAGGGCTCTTCTTCTGCCCCTGTCATCTAGGTATTTACAAGATTACCGGTGAGGTGGTGGATGGGCCTCCTCCCAGGGGGTTGGATCAGCTCCCGGTAAGGATTAAGGACGGCCGCCTTGAGGTTGTTGATGCCGAATTCAAGGCGGGGAAGAAGATACAGGTTCGTCTTGTGTAGGAGGGAGTGATGAGAGAAATGGTTTATAATTGGTTTGATCGCAGGTTAGGGCTTGCCTCATTATCCAAGACATTGCTTGACGAACCGATCCCTGGCGGGCCCAGCTTCGTATATGTCTTTGGTTCTGCAATGCTCTTTTTATTTACCCTCCAGGTAGTAACAGGATTCTCTCTGATGTTTTTCTATTCTCCAGGGGTGGATCATGCATGGGAGAGTACGAAATATATCCTGGAAGAGGTAGACTATGGCTGGCTAATCCTGAGCCTCCATGCCTGGGGTGGATCAGCAATGGTCGTGGTTGTATTTTTCCATATCCTGCAGGTCTTTATCTGGGGGGCATATAAAACACCCAGGGAGCTTGTCTGGGTTATGGGTATATTCCTCCTTATTCTCCTGAATTTCATGGTTTTTACCGGTTACTTATTGCCCTGGGATCAGAGGTCCTATTTTGCCATGGGGATTGCACTTGAGCTCCTCGACAAGGTACCGATAATAGGTGACGGCTTGGCCCGCTTTCTGAAAGGAGGCGCAACCAGGGGGGTCCTCTCCCTGAGCCGGTTCTTTACTGTCCATGCAATGCTGCTGCCGGCCGTACTTGCTATTGGTGCAGGGATACATCTCTTTCTGATGAGAAGGGTTGGCCCTGCAGGATCGATTAAGGCTGCCGGTAAGGTATCTGAGGAGGAGAACGAAACCTTCTTCTATCCCGGTCAGGTGACGAAAGATATGATCTTTGCAGGTATCCTGCTTGTGATCCTGATCATAGGGGCAAGTCTCTACCCGGCCGAGGTTGTTGTAAAGGCATCGGCTGAGGCGTCAGATTATAATCCGAGACCGGAATGGTATTTCATCTGGTTATTCCAGATCTTGAGGCTCCCTTTCTTTATTGGAGAGATCGGCGAATTCATCGGCGGGATTGTTGTGCCTGCCCTATTGCTGGGATTCCTCATTTTGGTCCCCTTTATCGACCGGAATCCTGAACGACACCCCAAAAGGAGGCTGGTAGCAATGAGCATCATGGCCCTATTTGTGATAGGTTTTATCACACTTACTATTATGGGCCTATTGGGGGTGGGAGAATGAGATACCAGGCTTTGTTTCAGAAGATTCTTGTATGGGCATTAATACCAGTGGGGTTAGGGATAATATCTCTCTGGTGGGCCTATCTTCCTCCCCATCTTCCCGATATTCCCCAGGAGGGGAAGGCGGAGAGGGCAAGACAGCTTGAACTCGTTGTGACAGGACTGAGTAAGCAGACCGGGGAAGAAGAGACCGCCGATGCAATACCAGAACAGGCCTCAAATGGAATAGCAAAAATGGATTCCACAGCTTCTCCTGAACAGGCAAAAAAGGGTTCCTCATCCTCAACTAAACCGGTAAAAAAAGATGCACCACCTCCGGTAGAACAGGTTCAGATGGATCCTATGGTTAAATTAGGCATGAAGGTGTATAAGGAGTTCGAATGCTACAACTGCCACAAAATTGCCGGCAAGGGCTGGAAGAAGCGGAAAGGACCTGAACTGGATAACATCGGTAATCTCGTCTCTGCCGAGATGATGAAGAAGAAAAT
>CAZYNY010000179.1:3317-3809 GCA_964648095.1 uncultured Nitrospirota bacterium
TCCACAGAGGGCTTTGATAAGGAGTACCAGAAGCCTGTGATGCCGAATAACTATACCAAGCTGATGTCTGAGAAAGAGATGGATGCCGTAGTAGCCTATATGATGTCCCTCAAAAACCCCGGCGCCAAGACCCCCAAGCCTATCTTTGACCCGAAGAGGCCTGATTTATAGGCGATAGCATCATCTCCTCCGATGCTGTTATCTTGCCAGGGGGGGCGAGAAGCCCCCCTTATCTTACATGCAGTGAACAAAGTACAAGGGATTTACAAATATAACATCATAGTATAAGATGTGTTTTGTTATCAAGGAGAACTTTCCCGTGCCGAATGAACTACCATCAGCCATAAGGGATAAAAAGGGATGAGCCACGGCGGATTGACAAATACATATAATATGCATATTATAATATGAAGGTTGTCTGGGATACAAAAAAGGCGGCGGCCAATATTCGCAAACATGGCGGGATAGAATTTTCTCATGCGGCAACAGTGC
>CAZYNY010000180.1:0-3741 GCA_964648095.1 uncultured Nitrospirota bacterium
TTGCTGATGGCTGGCTTGATGTGCTCTGTGCCCAGACTGCATAATTCCAGGGTTCGATAGAAAACCAGGTAAAGAAGAGAAGGATAACAGTTGCAATAGGTCTTAAGGTACGCTTAAAAGTAGGATGCATGAGCCTCCCAAGCATATAAAGATACTCTAGGAATATATACTCTAAATATTCATGCCGACTGTATACCATCCCAAAAATGGTTTGTCAAGCCATTTTCTCCATTTTTCTCAAGTTCCGTTTGTCTGTCATGTCTTTGTCATATTCTTGTAAAAAATGGACAAAAATCTGACCTCATAGGATAGAATCTTAGCCTTTCCCCATCCTCCATCGACATTCTGGGTGGATTTGATGGAGAAGACAAGGGTTGTTACATCTGTACCTGAGACTGAGAAGACTTCTAATTGCCTAGCCAGGTTGTCTATTGTGTATGGTGTTTGTGCAGTGAGATATCCTAATGCATTATCAGGCTGATATCGGTTACGCCCATAAACTCTAGGGATCCAGCAGTTGTAGCGGTCGCCTGAAAGACTGTGTTCAGCGAAGTCGAAGTCCCACCCCAACTGCCATCAGATGATTGGGTGGCATAAAGATAGAACAGGCCATTGTTTATGGACGTCTGCTGGGCGGAGAAAGAATACACGATAAGGCAAAATAAGGCAAAAATTACAACCCACCTTCCTTCCTAAATAGGCTCTTTGTAATCTCCTTGTCTATTTGCGGATACCTCTGCTGAAAGACCTTTACAGCCTCTTCATACTCATCTTCTACTTGCCAATCACCTTTAATAAAGCTTTCAGAATGCCTGACCTCCATCTTTTCGTCAGAGGAATCATATACCCTGCGCCAATCTTCCGGTCTACCTTCTTCGGTCTTTCCTGCTAAGCCTTTTTTCAATGCCTCTCCTATAGCCCCTAAAAATCTTCCGAAGATATCCTCACCAAGACCCTCTTCCTCCAATACAAATTTTAGGGTGCCAAGATAGCTTACATGCCCGGGTTCTGCAACGAATTGGAAGGATGGTGATGAGTATCCATCTCCCCTCTTGACCTTTGTAATTGTATAAACTCCGGGAGGAAGTGCTACAATAAAATACGAGCCAGGACTTCCCTTGTCAGATATAATGGTATATCCATCTCCTGAGGTTTCATTTCTAACCAGCAGCTGTGTCTTGTTAAACTTATCTATCAATGCAAATGTGCCCGCCGGGGTGCTCACGCGTCCGAATATTATGGATTCATTTTTGTCTCCAAAGACATAGTCAGCAGGAAGGGCAGGAACGGAACGTAATCTGGATGACGACGTTGTGCATCCAGTTATAAGCAATATCTCCAGGCCAAGTATTATCCCATAAAGAATCCATATTGAGAATCGCTGGTTATATATTTTTTTCATTTGCCCCCATCTCTAAATAATGTTGGAGCCGGCGGGAGGAATCGAACCTCCGGCCAGCTGATTACGAATCAGCTGCTCTGCCCCTGAGCTACGCCGGCACAGGGCCTTGTTGATCTTGACATGCCAAGGTTCGATCTAGTATACATATAAGAAAAGGGGTTATCAAGAGAGGGGGTAGTCAAATGAAAAGAACAGGGTCTGGCTTAGTTATTTCCCTTATCTTTTTGGTCTCTGTCATGCTGGGTGCATACGGATGCGGACACCACTACAGGGGGACTGCAAGGGATACGGGATATTCGCCCTATTTCATGGATCCCCTTCATAATATAGAATTATATGCTGATAAATTAGGCCTGACGGATGATCAGCTAAAGAAGTTCGCTGAACTCAGGACAAGATATCATAAGGAGGAGATAAGGCTGAGGGCTGAGATGGAATCTGCTTTTATCGAGCTAAATGAGCTCACCCACAAGGATAAGCCTGCTATAGACCAGGAAAAGATATACAAAAAGGCAGAAGAGATAGGGGCCATAAGAACGAGCATGCTCAAGAATATCATAATACTGGAACTGGATGTCGGGAAGCTCTTGTCAGATGAGCAATATAAGAAATTCGGCCGGATAATGAGTAAGGGACCTTCTTACTAACAGCCGATCATTACGGCACTTCATACCAATTTGCCTTCATTCGGCTACCTGGAAAAAAGCAGGTTGAGGTCAAGGTTAAGGTTTAGGAACTTCTTAGCCTCAGCCTCAGCCTTCTTCGTGCCTCCTCGCCGCCTTGGTATCCTGTTGAATGCGAATTGGTATCAAGCGCAGCTAGACCGGGATGTCGTTGACTATACCTGTAATTAATATTTCAAACCTCTCCCTGTTTTTCCCTGCCGCCTCAAGGACAGATTGGTGGGTAAGCCTTTCCTGCGAGATGCCGGCAGCGTAATTTGTTATGAGCGAAATCCCCAATACCTTCAGCCCGAGATACCTGGCCATTATCACCTCATGTACAGTAGACATGCATACAGCATCCGCCCCTAATCCCTTCAGCATCCTGATCTCTGCCGGTGTCTCATAGGACGGACCCTTTACGGCAGCAAGGACCCCATCTGCAACCCTTATCCCGGTCTTCCTTCCCACTGACCTGGCAAGCCTGATAAGATCAGGATCATATGTAAAGGTCATATCCACAAATGGTAACATCGTTGACCTTCCACCCTCAAATCCGATCAATGGATCCTCTCCCGTAAGATTTATATGATCTGTTATAGCCATAAAATCACCAGGAGAAAGACCTTTTTTTATCCCGCCTGCTGCATTGGTAACGATCAGGACAGGGATCCCAAGCCCATGGAGGAGATTGACGGGATATGCAAGATCAGTAACATCATAACCTTCATACAGGTGAAACCTCCTCTGGAGAATTGCCAACCCCCTATTACCAAGAGATCCTACAAGGAGGCTTCCATCATGCCCTTTTCTCTTGACCGGGAAGCCCTCTATATCTGCATAGGGGATACTGATGGCATCTGCCAGGAATGCTTCTGCCAGCCCGAGGCCGGAACCCAATATTATTCCTATCTCAGGTTTATGACGGGCAATCTTTTTCCTGAGAGACTTAAGGGAGAACAAAAGCCTGTCTTTGTTCTTAGGGGGTCTGGCCCTGAAGGAGGGTAGTTTCGACATCTCATCCTACCTACTCCCTTTGGAGGGGATAATTCCTGATGACCCTTCCCCTGGGCCCTAGCGGCTCCAGTGGCTTGCCGTTCCACTTCAGATTAACACCTCCGGCATTTCCAAGGGTCAGGAGGAATTTATTAGATGCCTTCCAGACCACCTTATCCCCCGGCTTAAGGAGCGCCTCCTTTATAATGCCGTCATCTATCTTTGCGGAGACCCATGTATCCTCTGTGGCCTCGACTTCGAGGAGCATCTCCATGGGAGGGACTTTTGCCTGGGGCCCCTCTGCCTTGATATCGTCAGAGATCCTCTCTTCCTGCACCGAAGACCCGCTCTCTTTAACCGGCGGAGACGGCGGGATTATAACCTCTTCAAGACTGCCGTCAACAGACTGATCCCCCCGTCTGCTGCCAATGCTATGGAATATGATGAACATTATCAGTATAAGAAGAAAACCGCCGGCAACAAGGCTCAGAATAAAGCTATTCTTTTTGGTATCCTTTTCAACCTGGATCTCCTTCTTTTCTTTCAGCCATTCATTAGCCGACTTATTCTCGTAATATTCCCTTGAAGAAATATCAAACAATGTCAATATCACCTTTTCATCAAGGGCAAGTGCCCTGGCAAAAAAAAAAAAAAAACCCTTTGCAAACACCTTAACAGGTA
>CAZYNY010000181.1:0-3733 GCA_964648095.1 uncultured Nitrospirota bacterium
TTTCTTTTCCTCTTGATGTCTCTTGCTGTTTTGTCTTCTTCTGACCCTCTTTAATTCAACTTCGCATTTCTCTTCTGGAATTCCCTTCGCCCAGGTTGTGACCCTTTTTCTCCCTTCCACTCCGGGGAGAGGTTGGGGGAGGGGGATTTTATGCCCGTTTCTATCACTCAACCATATGGTTAAGCAGCTTTGCAAAGCAAGGAAACTCTCACCGTCCGCGGAGCCACCGATAAAGTCTGTAGGATCCGTAACCGACCGCTGTAGCGATCACCGCGGGTGCAGCCGCAGTTATGGCAACACCTGCTACCATGCCACCGCCTACAGTTCCTCCAATAGCAGCAAGCCCGGAAGAGATTCCTGCTGCGCTTAAGCCCGCGACGGTCCCGGAGGCTGCTACTGCCCCTACAGTGCTAACGCTGCCAACGGCGGCTCCGACTGCTGTTGCCGTGCGCCCTACCGACCGAGCTTCTCTTTCGGTCTCGTGAAGGATAGGGTCATCGCGTAGAACAGCACGCATAGCAAAAGTGGAAATCGCAGCTGGAGCAGCTCCCACTACTGTGATACCGGCCACTGCGCCTCCGCCTACCACACTGCCAACTGTGGCCAGACCCGACATAACTCCGGACGCGCTGAGGCCAGCCACCGCGCCGGTCGCGCTCACCGTGCCGAGGCCTGCCGCTACGGCGGCTCCTCCTCCTACCGTACCTCCTCCAACGGAAGCAGTGTTCTTCACCTGCTCACTTTCGTGCCGCCCAGTCTTGCACCATGTGGCGAAGTGTTCACAGTTATTGAATAGGAGACTATAGGTAGCCTCGTTCATGCGACTCTCCGCGCGCTCGATTACAACGTCAGGTGGATCACACTCCCCGTACAGATGGACATGGATCTCTGACTCCTTTGTGAATTGGTCAAGCGGGGTACGGCGGATGCAGGCGTTGGCTTTCTGCCCGACTTCTCCAGTGTAATGGATTACGGTTCCATTGCCGGTATCTATGCCGTGATGGGTGTAACCGAGTCGTTTAACGTAGATGTGGTCAGCGCGTGCCATGGTTCATCACTCCTTCGGGAACCCATACAAAGCTGCCTAATACGAGCTCAGCGGCGAGGGGTTAGGTTGTCTCCACGTATAGCGCGCCCTTACACCTGCTCCCCTTCAAGGCCGAGTCGTTTGAGGCCGACGACGAAGACTGCAGGCACATACTTGTCCAACTCTCGGGGCAAGAGAAGGTCCAAGACGGTCGGTATCAGGAAGATGACTGTGATGAGCCAGCCGATGGGTCCTAAAAGGATTCCTGCGATACGCTGCATTATGGCATTTGCTGCGAAACCAATCCCGCGACCGATCGCCGCTTGAACAAGAAGGTTAGAGAGCTTGGCGAGGAGGATGTGGAACTGGAAGCCGAGGATCGCTCGCGCGGCGGTTAATCCCCCGGTCGCTAGACCCGCGGCAGCACGAGCCGCTTTAGTGGCATCAACACCCGCGCGCTTCAAGAGTTCCTCGATTTGACCTGCCAGTTCTCGCTTAGCATCGTCGGGCAACTTGTCCCACATTGCCTCCAATAACTTCTCAGTAATCCAGCGTTCCCGTTGAAGTGCCCCAGCCCTCTCTTGAAGGGGCTTCCCGAACAGGGGGGCGCTTACATTGAGAGCCTTCACGAGAAGTTTATCGATCACGTACTGCAGTTGGGCTCCGTACTCCTCAGAACGACCTGCGATGGCATCTGCAATCCCGAAACCCGATTGGAAACAGAACTCGAGATTTTCGGGTATCGACATATCGTAGTTTCGCGTGCCCCATTTCCGGAGTGTAACGGGATCAGTCAGCGACTGCCCGAGTTCTTTAGTCACGTTCTTCCCGTATTCTAAGATTGCACGTATGAGCCCGATCTCCTCGGGGGACATCTGCTTCAGGATCTCATCGATGCAATCCGTGATAGTGGCCATAACCTTCCCCTCCTTCTTCAGATGGCCAGTTGTTACTTTTTTTCACCATTTCTTTAATGATTGGATTTGGTCCTGTTTGTATGAACCAACACGCCTAATGTTGCGGCTGAGCCAGTTGTTAGGCTGGCCCGCCTTCGTCAGCACACTGCCGGGCAAGGTTGCTCGGATCAAGAAGCTGGATACCACGCTTCTCGATAACCTCCGAGGCATTCCCCACACGGACACCGGTGGATGGGTTAAACTCACCCCATGCCGCCACCAGTGACCATCCGGATGTCCCTAACGTTGCATACGTAGAGGTAAGCAGATAGTACACTACTTTCTCCAGAGATGTCGTCAGCTTGTTCTCCTGAACGTACATATACGGCAGACGCCGAAGACCGGGGCCATAGGTCTGAACCCCAGCAATACCACCCGGATCATCTGGCGGCCCCCAGCCCTGAAAGAGGCTGGCATCTATGGTCTCAATCGCCGCAATCAACTTTGGGATGACTCGTTCGACCTGGTAGACTTGAGCTTGAGCAGGGTGGATGGGATCAAAGTCTTGCAACGCGGTAATCATCTCGCTGGCGAGGAGCACGTCAGTGGCGAAGCGTGCCTGAAAGAATTCTCCGACAGTTTTCAAAGCGTTGTCGAGATTCGAGGGTCCTTCATATGAGACCACGATTTTCGTGATCGGGCGAAACACGGGGACTCCCGATTTCGGATCCAATATACTCCTGTACATGATTTCTAAAGGGGTCAGGCTCAAGAGGTTCTCAAGGGATTCGACGAGTTCATTACAGCCGAGACTGGTCTTCACCGAGATTGCTGCAATCACGGCCTCTGGGGGAACGATAACAAACTCACGAGTACGATACACTGCTGCATATCGAATTGAGTCCCACACAAGAATGTCGATCTGTTTGCTGTTGGCGATCTGGTCGAAGCCGTAGACGAATCCCGAATCCACGGAGATGGATTGAGGTAGAACCGTCGTTAGGAAGTTACGGATCAGACTTTCCCGGAAGACCCCGCTGGAATAATTGTGGGCGCCTCGCAGAAGCTCGTGGACATGATTGCGCTGGGCGCGAAATAGCTCGGCGTAGCTCTTCGCAACCGTTCGAAAGTGAGTGAGTATTTGTTGGCCCTCTTCTCCAAGGTTTGGTTGATTCATAACAATGCTCTCAGGGACAGCCTAACGAGTGCGTTAGGCCTTGTTTTTTCTTTGTTTTTCTTTTTACGTTTGTTTTTTTACTATTGCTGTGGTTTTAGTTACTTTGACTTCTTTGCTTCTTGGGTTTTTCTAGCTTTGTTTAAGTTATCTTTATTTTGTTTGTTTGTATTAGACATTATTTTACTCTCTTCTTTATTTCTAGCGTTCTCTTATCTACTTCGCCTTCTTTTCCTCTTGAAGTCTCTTGCTTTTTAACTTCTTCAATCTCTTTCTACTTCAACTTCGCGTCTCTCTTCTGTAATTCTCTTCGCTAAAGGTCTAACCCTTTTGCCAGGTCATTTCCTTCCATTTCAGGGAGGGATTGGGAAGGGGGTTCTGGTACTTTCTCTATCGGCAGATCCTCAATGGAAATTTGTTGTTTCTCTTTTGCTTTTTGTTCTTTATCTTTTCTTTTCTGCTTTTTCCTTTTTCTCTTCTTCTATTGTCTTTATCTATAATGCTAATTCCTCGGTTTATTGATTTTCCTTTCGCTTCCCTTTCAACTATTGACTTTATATTATTGTTTTTTCTTGACGTGACGCCGGGTAGGCGGGAGCTGTTGCCAGCCCCCACCCCCCTAAGAACCGTACGTGA
>CAZYNY010000182.1:0-3679 GCA_964648095.1 uncultured Nitrospirota bacterium
ATTTTATTAAGGGAGGTTTTGAAAACTCGGCTCCAACTGTCGAAAATGAGTCTAATATCGTGTTTCTATTTTTAATCCATGTTTTTAAATTTCTCTTTATGGCGCCTATAGGGAAGTGGATCATCATGTCGATTCTTTTTAGTGTTGCCAAATGGCGGAGCGTTTTGAATTTTAATCCCTCTGGCCCAAAGGGGTCAATAAATGCAAAATGGTATCTGTAAGGTTTTTGTATTAATATATTCAATAGAGTTTCCTCTATCAATAGATTTGAGTCTCCACACATTACTGAACAATCAGATCTTTTACCGATCCTTTCTTTAAGGGCATCAACATTAGCTTTGCTGATATCAAAATAAAAATACTCATTAAAGGGCGCTTCTTCTCTATTTAAAGCCCTCATTCCGCCACTAAGAATCTCTCTCTGAACATCCCTTATAATACATTTTCCAGGACCTGAAAATAAATCTATAAAAACTGCATTGCCTTTTCCTGAAAACAGCTTTCTTGCCTCTCGGGTCGCATTTAAGTACTTTTCTAAATAGAAGTATTTATCTTCGACCCAAGGGCCTACGCACTGGACAGGCAGGCCATCTGCTCCTGGAATTTTACAATTCCCAATATTATCTTTACACAAATCGGGCTGACAATTTCGCATAGCTATATTCTAGACCGCATATTTTTTTAAGTATAACCGATTGTATAAAATAAAGGAATATTTCGTCTATTGCTCTTTACTGCTCTATTCACAGGGAGAACGACAAATGGCATATTCAATTGATAGATTCAACAATTGCTTATGGTTAGTGGTTATATTACTGTCTTGTATTTTCCTTTAAAGTTATTTATAGTTATCCGAAAGGAAAAAATAGGATAATGTTAAAGACCTATCTTAAAAGAATCTTCGAAACGACCCAGCAAGGTGATGCACGCGAAGAAAGTTACTATTCCAGTCTTGAATCGCTCTTTAAGAATTATGCCGATCAAGCACATAAAAAGAATATACATATTACTACACTCCCGAAGAAGACCGAAGCGGGAAATCCTGACTTTCGTATTTGGGATGGAAAACAGAATATAGTAGGCTATATAGAAGCCAAGGAGCCAACCCAAGATCGCCTTGATCTCATTGAAGGTAGTGAGCAGCTTAAACGTTACAATCATACCTTCCCGAATCTTATATTAACCAACTTTTTTGAATTCAGGCTTTACCGTAATGGCGAGCTTGTTGATAAGGTGCAGGTAGCCAGGCCTTTTATCGTACACGAGCTTAAAACAGTCCCGCCTGTTGAAAAGGGGATAGAGTTTCTTGGTCTCTTAGAAAAATTCTTTTCATTCTCGCTTCCTAAATCCTATTCAGCCAAAACGCTCGCCATTGAACTGGCTAAGAGGACGCGCTTTTTAAAAGATCAGGTAATAGCTGAGGAGTTGAAAGAAGAATCAGAAAAGGGAAGCGGCGATATTTTAGGTTTTTATGAAGCATTTCAAAAATATCTCATTAATGGATTAACAAAGGATGACTTTGCTGATCTTTATGCCCAGACGATAACCTATGGCCTCTTTGCGGCAAGGACTCGATCAAATAATGGGTTTAATCGGAAATTGGCCTATGACAATATCCCACCTACTATAGGCATCCTTAGGGATGTTTTCAGGTTTATTTCATTAGGGGATTTGCCTCCATCTATGGAGTGGATTGTGGATGACATCTCGCAGGTCTTGGCCGTAGCTGATGCGAACCAGATCCTACATAAATACTTTCATGAAGGGAAGGGTAGCGACCCTATTATCCATTTCTACGAAACCTTTTTGTCTGAATACGACCCTGCCGAGCGGGAGCGGCGAGGCGTTTACTATACACCGGAGCCGGTTGTTTCGTATATAGTCCGTTCACTACATTCGATCTTGAAAGAATATTTTGACCGGCCGGATGGCTTTGCCACCACATCTGTAACCGTACTCGACCCTGCTGCTGGAACACTTACCTTTTTAGCAGAGGCATCCAAATTGGCAATTGCTGAGTTTAAGGGAAAGTACGGCGAAGGCGGCAAGGAGGCATTCATCAAAGATTATATCCTTAAAAACTTTTATGCCTTTGAGCTGATGATGGCCCCATATGCCGTGGGACATCTAAAGATGTCGTTTCTCCTTGAAGAGTTGGGTTATAAGCTTAAGAAAGAAGATCGGTTCAAACTCTACCTCACCAATACTCTGGAGATGGAAGAGTTAGAGCAATCGAAGCTGCCGGGAATGTCCTCCTTAGCAGAAGAATCCCACTTAGCCGGCAAGGTGAAAAAAGAGACGCCGATCCTGGTGATCCTTGGCAATCCACCTTATTCGGGAATATCAGCAAATATGGGTGATTGGATTACTAGCCTCATTGAAGATTATAAATATGTAGATGGCAAACATTTTGGAGAAAGAAAACATTGGCTACAAGATGATTATGTAAAATTCATTCGTTTTGCCCAGTGGAAGATCGATCAGGCAGGTGAAGGAGTTTTAGGTTTTATAACCAATCATGGCTATCTTGATAATCTAACCTTCAGAGGCATGCGGCAATCTTTGATGGGCAGTTTCAACGAGATTTATATTCTGGACTTACATGGAAGCAGCCTAAAGAAAGAGAAATGTCCCGATGGGAGCAAAGATGAGAATGTCTTTGATATCCAGCAAGGGGTAGCCATTGGTCTCTTCTTTAAAAATAAAGAGAGGACGGAATGCAAGGTCTATCATTCGGAGATTTTAGGATTGAGAGAAAAGAAATATGATTGGCTTTTGGCTAATGACATAAAAACGACAAAGTGGAAAAAGCTGAACTCTACCGGTCCAAGTTATTTTTTCATCCCAACAAGAGAAAAAGGTAGAGAAGTTTATATGAATTACTTGCAGGTAACAGATATTTTTCCTATAAATTCTTTAGGAATAGTTACTGCACGAGATAAGTTTGCAATTGATTTTGATAAAGAAGTATTAAAAAGACGAATAATTATATTTAGGAATCTATCGTTGCCTGATGAAGAAATTAAGCAGGCTTTCAAATTAAAAGATACAAGTACGTTCAAGCTTACAAAATCGCGAGCGGCCTGTTTTAAAAATGAAGACTGGGATAAATACTTTACCAAAATTTTATATCGCCCTTTTGACAAAAGAAATATCTATTACTCAAAAATAATTGTTGAAAGACCCCTTCTTGGGGTGATGCAACATATGATGCAAGAGAACTTGGGGTTGATGACCACTCGCCAAGTAAATGATGACTTTAAGCATGCCCTTTGTTCAGAATTAATTGTAGATAACTGTGCTGTGAGTTTAGGAACACGAGAGCGGTCTTACCTTTTCCCGCTCTACCTCTATCCTGACACCGATAAAAAGGATCTGTTCAGTACAGAAGCAAAGCACAAAACTCCCAATATCAGTCCCGATTTGCTTGCTGCGCTTTCAAAGGTCTACGGCAGAAAACCAATACCAGAGGAGATTTTCTACTACATTTATGCTGTTTTGTATTCCAATGTCTATCGAACTCAATACGCCGAGTTTTTGAAAAGCGACTTTCCAAGGGTTCCATTCACCAAGGATCATCAGACCTTTTGTGAGATGGGTAAATACGGAAAAGAGCTAGTCGATTTCCCTCTGTGTCAATAATGATGAGACACCTCCCCTATGATAAATTAGAGTAGAA
>CAZYNY010000183.1:0-3655 GCA_964648095.1 uncultured Nitrospirota bacterium
CTGCGTCTAAGACCTATGAGCCTGGGCGCTGCTGCAAGGGGATTTGATGAGGAAGATAACCATAAAGAAGAACACACGATCCAGGAGGGTTCCTATTTTGTTGTCATCCCCCTTGTCTTAACCGCCCTCATCTCTCTGATGCTTGGGCTTTTTCCAGATCTTCTATTAAGGATAGTTAAGGAGGTGATCCGATGAAATTAAAAAAATATTTAACGAATCTGGAGAAGTATAGAAAGGGTTTTTATTTTGGTTTTGCCCTTGTGGGCATTGATTTTTTGGTTACCCGGCACCATATCTTTTTCATCTGGGATAAGATACCTGGTTTTACTGCCCTCTATGCATTACTTGCGAGCATCATTCTTGTCTCTGTATTAAAGGCTATAGGGCACACCTTTTTAATGAAGAGAGAGGATTATTATGATTGAGTGGGTCCATCCATCATTGTTTTTCTTTTCAGGCGCTGTGCTGGTTCCTTTCATTAGAGGACGGGGCAAATCGGTTTTTCTGATCGGGATCCCGACTTTGGCCTTTCTTTCTTTGCTTGTGTTCCCTGAAGGAAATCATGGCACATTCTACTTTGCAGGGTACGAACTCATCTTCGGCAGGGTCGATCGCTTAAGCCTGGTCTTTGGTTACATCTTTACGATCATGGGGGTTATAGGGATGATCTATGCCCTCCATATAAAGCATGATGGACAGTATATTGCCGCTTTTCTATATATTGGAAGCTCGCTTGGCGCTGTCTTTGCCGGCGATCTCTTCACCCTTTTTGTCTTCTGGGAAATCATGGCCTTCTCCTCAGTCTTTCTGATCTGGTATGGAGGAAAAGATGCCGGGGCAGGAGGAATTCCGATCGACAACGAGCATGCATCAAATGCCGGATTTAGATATTTGATGATGCATATCTTCGGTGGCCTTTGCCTTTTAGGCGGTATTGTGATCTATGCCATTCAGTTTAAGAGCATCGCCTTTGATAACATTGACCCTTCAGGGTTAGGCGGGGCATTAATCCTGCTCGGTTTCCTGGTTAATGCTGCTGCCCCTCCCCTACACGCCTGGTTGCCGGACGCCTATCCAGAGGCTACCATCATCGGATCGGTCATTCTGGCAACCTTCACCACCAAGACTGCCCTCTATGTTCTGGCACGCTCTTATGCTGGAGCAGAGATTTTGGTCTGGGTGGGGTCTGCAATGGCACTCTATGGGGTCTCCTACGCAATCTTGGAAAACAACTTAAGAAGGCTTCTCTCCTTCCACATAATCAGCCAAATGGGCTACATGGTAGCAGCGGTTGGCATCGGGACCGAGCTGGCGGTGAATGGAGCAGTTGCGCTCGCATTCACCAATATCCTCTACAAAGGGCTTCTGTTTATGGGGGCAGGCGCCCTTCTCTTTAGCACAGGGAAAAGGAAATTAAGCGAATATGGAGGGCTTTATTCTAGGATGCCAATCACCTTTTTTCTCTACTTGATTGGAGGATTGGCCATCTCTGGATTTCCTCTTCTAAACGGATTTATCAGTAAATCTATGGTGGTCTCAGGGGTTGGTGAAGCACATCGGTCATATGTCACACTTCTTTTGACTTTGGTCGCCTCTGGCACCTTCCTCTCCACGACGCTGAAGCCTTGCTACTTTGCCTTTTTTGGAGAAGACAAAAAGATTTCTGCCAAAGACCCTCCTTATCATATGATCCTTGCAATGGGAATTGTAGCCGCCCTCTGTCTGCTCACCGGAATTATACCGCAGTTACTCTATAGGCTGCTGCCCTATCCTGTGGAATATCACCCCTACACAGGAGAACATATCGTGGGCGCCTTGCAACTGCTCTTCTTTACCCTGCTGGGGTTCCTCTTTCTTCTACATAAGCTCCATCCGGAGAGAACGATCAGCCTCGATACCGATTGGTTCTATCGAAAAGGAGCCGACGCTTTCATGTGGCTCGCCAACAGACCTGTAGCACGTTATGAGGAGTTCATTACAGAGATGTATAAAATTCTTTTAATTGAGCCGACAAAAAAAATAGCCGATCTCCTCTGGCTATTCGACACCTGGATTATTGATGGACTGGTAAATACCTTAGGCTGGATTACACTCTTAGAGAGCAAGATCTCTGAGATATTTGATGTCTATGTAGTAGATGGAGCAGCGAATGGGGTCTCGACGACCCTGGATATCAGCGCTCGGGGGTTACGACGTTTGCAGACAGGCGCCATACAAAATTATTTATTTGTCATAGTTTTGGGTATAGGTTTATTGATGGTTATAGTTAAATGGTTTTAATAAATTATATTTTAGTTATAGTTTTTGGGGTTGCTTTCTTAATTGTTGCTTTTAAATTTATCAATTAATTACTTTTATTCGTAGGTGAAGCATTGAAACCACAGGGAAAAGATAGGAAGGGAAGGTCTTTCAACCACCCCAGTTATCTCAGCGTTGAACTGGTCGCTTCTGTATTGATCGGTGCGCTGGGGGGGTATGGGTTGGATCGTCGGCTCGGAACAACCCCTTGGCTGTTTTTGGTCGGATTAATAGTTGGATCAGCAGCCGCTATACTGAATATTATGAGATTAATTCCTTATGAAGATATGGAAAAAAAGAGGGAGGAAGGAGGATAAATTGGAAGAGGTCAGCAATAATATAGATCTACTTCAACACTTTGAACTCCATCCTATCGTGGAACTCCATATCTTCGGAATCGATTTTTCTATCAACCAGGCAGTGGTCTGGATCTGGATTTGCTTGGGAGTCACCTTGATCCTATTGATACTGGCAGCGAGGACATTAAAGCGCTATCCGATGGGCATGCAGAACATGGTTGAGATGATCGTAGAATTTTCACTGAAAGGACTAGTCCTGGATGTGATAGGAGAGGAAGGGAGGCGTTGGTTCCCTTTTATCGCCACCCTTTTTCTTTTTATTATGACAATCAATTTGTTGGGGCTGATCCCAGGCTCCTTTACAGCTACTACTAATATTAATGTTACAGCAACCCTAGCCTTAATTGTTTTTTTTGCAGTTCAATTGGTCGGGATTAAAAAACATGGGGTGAAAGATTATTTTAAGGGCCTTCTTCTTCCAACCGGGGTTCCTGTGTGGCTCCTTCCCATCATGCTCCCCATTGAGTTGATAGGTATGTTGGCCAGGCCCTTTTCTCTGGCAGTCAGGCTCTTCGCCAATATGTTGGCCGGGCATATGGTAATCCTGGGCCTTTTGACCATAATCATCCTTTTTAAAAGCTATGTTATCGCCCCTTTACCGGTGGCAGGGGTAGTAGTTATAAGTGTATTTGAGATCTTTGTAAGCTTTATTCAGGCCTATATTTTTGCAGTATTGACGGCATCCTATATTGCAGAGGCCGTTCATGCGTCACACTGAACATTTTATTAAAGTTCAACCAGGGGTAAGAGATGTTTGAACCAGAACCGGGATTAATGATTTGGACGCTAATCTCTTTTTTCGCACTCCTCTTTCTATTAAAGAGATTCGCCTATAAACCGATCCTCGCATTCATGGAAAGCAGGGAGAGATCGATCAGAAAGGCGATCGAAGAGGCCCAATCAACACATGCTGCTGCAAAGGAACTGTTCTCTCAGTATAAAAGTCAATTGGATGAGGGAAGAAGGGAGGCGCAGAAGATTATAGAAGAAGGAAGGAC
>CAZYNY010000184.1:0-3654 GCA_964648095.1 uncultured Nitrospirota bacterium
CACGGGCCCCCACAGATGATCGTCGCCTCCCCCTCAACGCTCGCTTTGCTCGCTGGGTAGATACCAAAGGTAAGCCCGTTGGTATCTACCTTAAATCAATATATCCGTCATACACCTTTACCCTGCCTGTGAGCGGATTAATGACAAGGGTTGTCTCTTCATTCTTATTGCCAACAAGATGGAGGGTCGTCTTTTCTACCCTCCCTGCAGGGAAGAATTGGGTAAAGGTCTTGCCTTCAGTAACAGTACCTGAATGGAGGGTCTTTACATCCTTAAAAAGCACATTCCTGGGAAGGGAGATCTTTTGAAACAGATTCGGGTCAGCTTCAACGAACTCCCCATCCTCCTTCAGGATTGTTACCCAAAGCAGACCTTCCCTGATATCATAATTTAACCTGTGTACCTGTCTTCGTCCGATAGCCTCGTCATATGTATATTGTATGATTCCAATGATCTTCCGTGAGGTTGTTTTAAGATTCCCGCCTGCTATACCGGTAAGCCTCGGAAGGAAGATGGAAAGTATAAGACCAAGTATCAGGAGGACAAGTGACAGTTCTATGAGCGTGTAACCGGAAGGTCTATGCCTATGCTTTTTATTGATTTTATTCCAGATCCCAGCTCTGTATATCAATATCCTTATTATACCCGCCTATCTCCCCATCAGCACCCATTGAGTAAAGGTCATACTCCCCATGACCCCCCGGACTAATATACTGAAAGGGATTACCCCAGGGGTCTTTCGGTATCTTAGGAAGGTATCCGCCTTCTTTCCACTTTTTTGGTGTCTCGCCGATTGTTGGCGCCCTGACCAGGGCATCGAGTCCCTGCTCTGTTGAGGGATAAAAACCATTATCAAGCTTGAAGAGGTTCAATGCCTGTTCAATATTCCTTATCTGTACCGTTGCGGCAGTCCTCCTTGCCTCGTCTGTCCTTCCGACGATCTTGGGTACGACAAGCACTGCAAGTATGGCCAGGATGGTTATAACTACCATTATCTCAATCAGGGTGAAACCGTCCTTTTGCGATAAATAATTCCTCATCTTACTCTTGTCCTTTCCTTAACCTTATCCTTAACCTCAACCTTCCTCATCTTACCTCACTATCTGACTTAGGTTAAAGATCGGCTGGAGTATGGCCAATACAATGAATAACACTATAAGACCCATCACCAGTATCATTACCGGTGCAAGAAGGGAAGTAAGGCTTGAAATCGTTGTATCAACCTCATTATCATATGTATCAGAGATCTTAAGAAGCATCCCTTCCAGTTCCCCGCTCTTCTCCCCAAGGGAGATCATGTGCACGACAAGGGAAGGAAATACCCCGCTACGCCTCAGGGGCTCTGCTATCCCCTCTCCTTCCCGTATATTCTTCCGGGCCGAATCGATAGCAGACTCCAGTACCTTATTCCCCACAAGGTTCTTTACTATATCGAGGGACTGGAGAAGGGGGATTCCGCTTGACAATAGTGTCGAAAGCGTCCTGGTAAATCTGGATACGGAAAGCATCTTGATCAGTTTTCCGGCAACGGGGAGTTTAAGCAGCAGTTTGTCATACCACCGACGTCCGGCCTCTGTGTCTATATATAACCTAATAAGGTATATACCAATAATGGTACTAGCGGCCGGAATCCACCAATAAGACTTAAGAAGATTGCTGATGCCTATAAGGATAATTGTCGGAAGCGGCAGGGCCTGGTGCATCTCACTGAACACCTCTGTTACCTTTGGTATTACGAATACAATAAGTCCGGAAAGGATTGCAGTCCCTATGATCAACATGAAGATCGGATATGCCATGGCAGAGACTACCTTATTTTTAAGTCTTAACTGGCCTTCAAGGAAATCAGCCAGACGCAGCAGGATTGAGTCCAGGGTACCGCTTGTCTCTCCGGCCTTAACCATATTGCAATAGAGATCCTGGAATATCCTTGGATGGCCCCTCAGGGCATCGGCGAAGGAACTTCCTTCTCTTATCCGTTCTCTTGCTGCTGCCATCACCATCTTCAGGTCCTTGGTTTCTAGATGTTCAATTAAGGCGTTTAGTGATTCCAGGAGGGTAAAGCCCGCCCCCAGGAGTGTCGCCAGCTGTCGCGTTGCTATGGCCAGCTCTTTGAGTGGTACCCGCTCCCTTTTCAGGAAGAGACTAATCGTTTCTGCTATGCTGGTTGCGGGTATACGGGCTGTGCCGGATCCACTTCCAGGTGTAACCTCGACGGCAAAGATACCACTCTTCCTGAGTTTAGACCTGGCAATCTTTGAGGTGTCGGCATCTATAATGCCGTTAATATCCTTCCCCTCATGTGTAAGTCCCTTATATTGAAATACCGCCATTGTTTATTAAAGGGCCTCGCGTCGCCCCCTCGCCTATCTCAGGGGAGCGACCATCCCCCTCCACCGGCAAAGCCGGATGGAGCCTCCCCCTCCCTACGCTCGACTCCGCTCGCTGTTATAAATTCAGGGGGGCGGCCATCCCCCTCAACGCTCGCTGTGCTCGCTGGATAGAAGATTCAGAATCCAGACTTTCCTCCTGACTCCTGACTCCTGACTCCCGCTTTCTTCAGGGACTAGCCGATATCTTCTTCTGTTACCCTGAGTACCTCCTCAGTTGTGGTAATGCCGGCTATAACCTTTCTTGCACCGGCCTCCTTCAGGCTCCTCATCCCCTTTTTCTGGGCCCTACTCTTTATTGTGGATGAGTCTGATCTTTCCATAATCATCTGTCTCAGCTCGTCATCCATAAATAGTATCTCGTATATACCTATCCTTCCCTTGTAACCCCTGTTCATACAGCTTGGACATCCTTTAGCCAGGTAGAGATTAGCATTGCCTATATCATCCCTTTTTATTGAAAGCCTTAAGAGCTCCTCTTCGCCCGGGACATAGGCCTGGCGGCATTCCATGCAAAGGACCCGTACAAGTCTCTGTGCGATTATGGCAACCATAGCTGATGATACCAGAAAAGGTTCAATCCCCATGTCTACCAATCGGGTTATGGCCCCTGATGAATCGTTCGTGTGCAGTGTGGAGAAGACCAGGTGTCCTGTCAGGGATGCATGGATTGCTATTTCTGCTGTTTCCATGTCCCTGATCTCACCCACCATGATTACATCCGGATCTTGTCTCAATATCGACCTGAGTCCATTTGCAAAGGTTAGATTTATCTTGGGGTTAACATGCATCTGGCCGACCCCATTTATCTGATATTCTATAGGATCTTCGATTGTAATTATGTTCTTGTCGGGTGAGTTTATCCTGTTTAAGGCTGCATATAGGGTTGTTGTCTTGCCGCTTCCTGTTGGGCCTGTTACCAGGATTATCCCATGACTCATATGTATCAGCCTGTTTATCTCTTTCATCTCCTCTTCCGAGAGGCCTACATCCTCCAGATTCAAGAGCTTGCTGCTCTTGTCAAGGAGACGCAGGACAACCCTTTCCCCGTAGGCAGTAGGGATTACCGACACCCTGATGTCTACATCTTTTCCTGCGATCTTGAGCCCGATCCTTCCATCCTGCGGGAGTCTCTTTTCTGCGATATCCAGGCTGGCCATTATCTTAATTCTAGATATTATGCTTGACTGGAGCCTTTTTGGCGGGGATAGTATATTGTAGAGAATCCCATCTATCCTGTAACGGATAGATATCTCCCTTTCAA
>CAZYNY010000185.1:0-3649 GCA_964648095.1 uncultured Nitrospirota bacterium
GGCCCTTCCTTAACTTTACCTGTCTGTAAAACAGATTTATAGCGTCGGTACTTGTCATCCCTAATTTCTTCAGGATCTTTTCCACCTCTTCTTTCAGGTTCGGTTCAGTCCTTGCCCTTATCATAGCTGTTTTTGCCATTGTTAATCCTCCCTTTTAAGAATCAAATATATTGTATCTCAATTGAGTAACATTGGCAAGCTAAAGAAATGGCCCCTTTCGGGGCCTTATTTGCCTTCTAATGCAAACATAATAATGTTTCGTGTTCCCTATTGATATGGGGCCTTCTAATGTGTCTCCTTATCTGGCGCCTGTGTATCTCACAAATGATACACAGGCTTTTCCTCTAACTCTTTCATTGCTACTTAGAAACCCGCTCACTAAGGTCCCAATACCTTTTTCACAAGCCCTCCTCTCCACCTCCACCATCGCAATATAAACGGCAAAGACAATATGGCTAATAGGGATGCCATGCCTCCCATATCAGAATCAGATGGGCCTTTTGGACCACGACCATCTATGTCAATAGACCCGCATCCAAAGCCTGAGTTATGCTGATCCTCATTATTTGAGGCCGACCCCCCCAGTTTCCATAATCGCCTTCAGATATATACCTGAGGTTCCGCTTACCTGCACAGGTATACTGCTAAAAATTGTTGTCCCATTACCCAATTGACCATATAAATTATGTCTCCATGCCCAGACCGTGCCATCGGACTTAAGTGCGATGGTGTGATCACCTCCAGCCTATCAGGCCAAAAAAGATAGTCTTAAATATTGATCTAAAATGCCTCTTCTTTTTCGATGATACAAACTCGAATACGGCATTGATCCATGGGGATTTGGCTGCCAATCAAGCTTTAATTGCGACGGGCGATCGGATTCTATGTCTATTTTAGGCAGGCCTTCTGCAGATTTCTATCCTGGAATACCGAATATATCGGTTACTGTTGCGGATTAAAGTCTCTCTCCTATAGCATAAAATCATCCTGAATATACTTGACTAAAATGAATATATATGACATCATATATATGTCATATTCTGAATATGGGAGGTTTTATGAAAAGGACTACTATCTTTGCGGATGAAGAAACGATAAGCAGACTCCGGCAGATAGCACATAAAGAAGGGATAAGCATTGCAGAAGCAATTCGCCGGGCACTGGATAAATTTACTTCTGAGCAAGAAAAAGCACAAAAGCCGCCATCTATCCTTGGGATAGGCAAAAGCGGACGGAAGGATATCGCCTCACGATCCGAGGATCTGCTTTGGAAGCCCTTGCCTAAGAAGAGGGTCTCCGGCTAATGCCCTTGATCATCATTGATACGGGGATCATTTATGCCATGGCTGATCGCGATGACGCCTGGCATGAAAGGGTGGTAGCCTATCTCAAGACCCAAAAGGATACCCTGATTGTGCCCATCACGGTGCTTCCTGAGGCATGCTACCTCCTAAACAGCTATCTTGGTAAGGAAGTAGAAAGAAGCTTTATTTCCTCCCTTCTTCACGGGGAGATGACCGTTGAGGGTCTAACAGCCGAAGACCTTCGACAAACGTCGAACCTCCTGCAACGTTATGCTGATGTTAATATCGGTTTTGTGGATGCCACAGTGGTAGCCATAGCGGAGCGTCTCAAGATTCATCGTATCCTGACTACCGACCGCCGTCATTTCTCCTTGATCCGTCCACGCCACTCTCCGCTCTTTGAGCTTCTACCATAGTAATAAGCTGCTCAATCCTCAAATAGCGATAAGAGACTAAAAAACTAGGCGATCAAGGAGATCATATGTATAATTTATCTTCTCATCAGGACGGATTACAGATAATCATTTCCCATAGGATCATAAGTGTATGAGAAGGAATCAAGGATTTATCCGCCAAAGAAACGGAGGAATATGCTGATAAGGAACTTTCTCCTGCCTTTTCCGGGATATCCTTCCACAAGATTCATCCATAGTCCGGACCTCATCCCCTGCCCGTATAAGATAAGGGTTAGATTTCTAATCAGAAGGCCCCTTTTAAGGGGCCTTCTGATTATTCGATCTTACCTCTTCCGCACTTACTTAGCCTTTAATGAGATGTTAATAATATGAATTGACCCATAATCAATGGTAGCCTGGAGCCAATATGTTCCTGCTGTATATGCCCTGGTATCAAGATTATAGATACAGTTGGGGACACTAGTGATGGCATTTATGAAAAATATTATAGACATAAGCAATATTTTTTTGTTGCTCCGGGGTTTTGGGCAGTGATTGTTTGTTAAAAGTTGAATATATGATAAAATTAAAAAATATTATGAGGATTTATCTTGATGTCTGTTGCTTGAATAGGCCTTGTAAAATGGTTAATGGAGGTGATTGAAAAATGAGTATTAAAACATTGAACCCCGGTACTATAAGGAAGCTAGGGTTAGAGGCGTTGACCAAAGAACTGGGACCTATAGGAATGGTTCGCTTTCTTCAACAATTTGAGACAGGGGCTGGGGATTATACAAAAGAGAGGGAACGGTGGTTAAAAGGTCTAAGCGTTAAAAAAATTATGAAAGAAATAAAGGAGGGACGAAAAGACCTAAAGAAATAGATCCTCCTGAATCTCACCCCTATATCAAAGGCAGATATAATATCAAGAATTAATGGGTATGATTTAACTAAAAGGCAGCAGGAGGTTGTTATCCTGGTTATCCGGGGGCTGACAAATACATGTATGCAACATCGCTTTTTAGTCTGTGTGCCATGGTTCGAGAACTCCTCTCACCCATCGCATATCCATAAAAGAGCACCTTCAACATCATCTGTGGGTGATATGCTGCACAACCTAAATCAGAATATCGGGCATAGAGTTCCTCAAGGTCAAGTTCATTAACTACTTCATTTATCACATGAGCTAAATGACCCTCTGGTAGAAAGTCATGTAATGACAACGGCAAGAGAAATGTAAATGAGGCTCTTCCCAAGGCTTTCTTTGATCAATTGGGACTTGTATCGCTGCTTAGTCAATTGCAAAAACTTCAATGTACTCTATGAACCGCCGTATACGGAACCGTACGTACGGTGGTGTGGGAGGACGGTGGGGGTAACCCCGCCTCCTACCCGATGATTGAGGCTTCAGTGCTTGACGAATAAAAATGAATAATATAGAATAACGTATTATATAAGGAGATTGATCATGCCCAAAACTGTCACGCTTCGTGTGGATGACGAGACGTACCGTTCGTTTATCGAAAGAGCCAAGGCGGAGCAACGCTCGCTGTCGAGTTTTATCGAGACGGCCGTCAAGCGGCATATCCGCGAGGCCGATTTTATGGATGACGCCGAGATGGCTGGCATCCTGGCCAATGAGGAACTGGTTCTACGGTTGAAAAAAGGATCGGAACAGGCTCGGCGAAGAAAAGGAAAAATGATTGGCTAAGTACCGGGTCTTCGAAACGGAGCAGTTTCAAGCGGATCTCGCTTCGCTGACTCGGTCCGGTGTCGGATGTCTCGAAGACAAACTCCGCGAACACGTTTATCCTCAGTTGCGGGAGGAGCCGCATTTCGGTCCCCATATCAAGCGGCTCAAGAACTGGGAACCGCCCACCTGGCGATACCGCATCGGCTCCTGGCGTTTTTTCTATGAGATCGATGAGAAGACGCGGGTCGTTTCCATGA
>CAZYNY010000186.1:0-3565 GCA_964648095.1 uncultured Nitrospirota bacterium
GTTTTCTAGAGAAGTTAAGGTTTACACTTTCTAAAGGCCCGAAAAATCCCAACGCCCGTTTTTCATTGATCTTAAGGGATTTTCAATCGGCCGAAGGGATATTGGTCTGATTGCTTTGGACACAAATGACGATGGTTGAACATTCCTTCCTCGGGCTCCGGCCCTGTGATGACTACCCGCAGCTCATCAAGCAGCTCCGGGGCAAACTGGGTCTTACCCAGCAGGCTCTGGCCAACCGTCTCGGTGTCTCCTTTGCCACCGTCAACCGCTGGGAGAACGGCCAGACGAGGCCTTCGCAGCTTTCTTGGAACCAACTCCGGCAGTTTGAAATGGGCGTCGCAGAAGAGGCAGCCCCTTACGGCCAGAAAGAGGAAAAGCCGCCCGCAATCCTGGACTTCACAGCGCAACCTGACATCGTGAAGGTATTGGCCGAAGGCGAGCGCCTTTCCTTCGGGCATCTCATGAACCCTGCCTTCGCCACAGAGATATCCAATATCGATCCCTTGCCTCATCAGCGAATCGCGGTCTACGACTACATGCTCAAGCAGCACCGGCTGCTGTTCCTCTTGGCCGACGATGCCGGCGCGGGCAAGACCATCATGTCCGGCCTCTACATCCGTGAGATGCTTTCCCGGCGCCTTCTGCGAAGGATTCTTATCGTGACGCCCGCCGGTCTCGTGGGGAACTGGCATCGGGAATTGCTCATGCTCTTTAACCTACCGTTCCGCATGGTGAACGGAAATGATGCCCGCCACGAGAACCCGTTTGTCGGTGAGAACAGTAACCGCCTCATTATCAGTGTGGACACCCTGGCGAGTCCCCGTGTGTTTGCGCGGTTGAAAGAGCCGGTTGTTGTTCCCTATGATCTCGTCATTTTTGACGAGGCCCATAAACTGGCAGCAGGCCGTGGGGCGGACCTCCGCGTCCAAAAGACCGACCGCTACTGCCTGGCGGAGGCGTTGGCCGGAGTACCAGACCACGACAACCGATGGCGGTTGGGGTGGAGCGCGCATCACCTGTTGCTCCTCACCGCAACCCCGCACATGGGGAAGGACTATCCCTACTATGCCCTCTGGCGTCTGCTGGAGCCCGAGATGCTCTCCACGCCTGAGGCGTTCAGTGAGTATCCCGCCGAGCAGCGTTGCCTGCATTTCATCCGGCGCACCAAGGAAGAGATGGTCTACCTCGATGGTCGGCCGCTCTACCCCAAGCGGATTTCCGACACGTTGGGCTATCAGCTCGCCCAGGGAGAGGTGAGCGAGCAGGCGCTTTATGATGAGACCACCGATTATCTCCGTTTCGTTTACAACAAGGCGACGCTCCTGAACCGCGAGGCGGCGCGCCTGGCCATGAGCGTCTTCCAGCGCCGCCTGGCAAGCTCAACTTACGCCCTTCTACGGTCGTTTGAGCGCCGCATTGAAAAGCTGGACAGGCTCATCGCGGACGTGCAGGACGGCAAGTTGACCGCCGAACAACTGGTTACGTTTCAACAGCGCATCCACAAGGATGACGACGTCCTCGACGCCAAGACCGCCGATGATGAGGCCCCCGAAGAAGGCCACGAGGAAAACGAAATCGCCGAGGAGAAGCTCCTCCAGGGCGTGGTCGCGGCGTCGCTCGCCGACCTTCTGGCGGAAAAGGAACAAGTCCGGCGGCTTCTCGACCTGGCGAAGAAGGTTTACGATGCGGGCCAGGAGTCCAAGTTCGAGAGGCTCCGTGACGTCCTGACCGACCCGAAGTTCAGCGGCGAGAAGCTCATCGTTTTCACCGAGCACCGTGACACGCTGGAATTCCTCCTGAAGCGCCTGAGCGGCATGGGTTACACCGGTCAGATTGCGCAGATTCACGGCGGCATGCACTACACACAGCGCGAGGAGGAAGTCGAGCGCTTCCGCCAGCCCCTCGCCGATGGCGGGGCGCGGTTCCTCATCTGCACGGACGCGGCGGGCGAGGGCATCAATCTGCAATTCTGCTGGATCATGATCAACTATGACGTTCCCTGGAACCCGGCCCGCCTCGAACAGCGCATGGGACGTATTCATCGGTACGGGCAGAAGCACGACCCCGTAGTCATCCTAAACCTGGTCGCGCCATCTACCCGCGAGGGCAAGGTGCTCAAGGTCCTGCTCGATAAGCTGGAGAAAATCCGCCAGGAGCTGCAGTCCGACAAGGTCTTCGATTGCATCGGCCGAATCTTCGAGGGCGTCTCCATCAAGCAGTACATGGAACTGGCCGTCACCGAGGATGCCGACGACGTGGCCCGCGAATTGGGCGGCCGCCTGACAAAAGAGCAAATCCAGGCCCTCGCTGCCCGCGAGAGGTCCCTCTATGGCTCTGGCGGCGATGTTGCCAGGGAATTGCCGCGTCTCCACGCCAACCTGGACCAGGAAGTCTACTTCCGCCTGCTACCGGGCTATGTGCGGCAGTACCTCGAGCAGGCTGCGCCGCTGGTGGACCTTGAAGTGGTTGGCGACATGGACGGCGTCTTCTCCTTCCGTCCGGCGTGGTTGGGCGCGATGGACTCGCTTCTGCCCGCATTGGAGCTTTATCCCGAAAGGGACAGGGACGACTTTTCCGTATCCCGGCCCGCGGACCGGAAAGATGTCATCTGGCTTCACCCCGGTGAGCCCGTGTTCGAACGTTTCCGCGCCCTCGTGACGGAGCGGCTCGCGGATGAGGGGAAACGCGGCGCGGTCTTCGTGGACCCGACCACTGAGAAGCCCTACCTCTTCCACCTGGCGCTTCTCTGCATCGCCCGGAAGGCAGACCCGGAATTGCCGGACCTCTCCCAAGAAGAGCTGCTGGACTACTGTCTCGTCGGCGTGAAACAGTACGAGGGGGCCGACATTGTGCTCTGTCCGGTCGAACGCCTCCTGCTTCTCAAGGGTGGGCGTGGTCTTCCCGCTTCCGCTCAGCGGTTGGCCGTGGTGGCCAATGAGGAGAAGGAACAAGCCCGCGCCTATCTTGCGGAGCGTGTGGCCCGCGAGATGGCCCTGGAGCGCAAGAAGCGGCTCCTGGAGGACCTGCCGGAGCGGGAGAGTTTCATCTGCCGCGGGTTCAACTATCAGGAGGCGGAACTTGCTACCGCCCGCGCCAAACATTCCGAAAAGGCGCGGACGGGCAACCGCAAGGCCATCGAAGCGCTCGAAGAGGTGAAACGCCAGCAGCGGCAACTGGCCAGCCGCCGGGAAACCGCCCTGAGGGTACTCCGGCGTGAGCCGGAGCTCATCGCTGCGGGCGCGGTCATGTTCGTGGCTCACGCGCTCGTGGTGCCGTCATCTGACCCGGCAGACAGGGAGCAGCACGAGATCAATGTCGAGCGCGCCGCTATGCAGATCGCCCAGGCGTTCGAGGAAGCCGCCGGGGCCAGGGTGCGGGATGTCCACACGCCGGAACTGGCCCGCGCGGCGGGGCTGCCGGACAACCCCGGCTTTGACCTTCTTTCCCTTCGATCGGCGAACGAGAAGCGCGCCATCGAGGTCAAGGGACGGGCGAGGACGGGCGACATCGAGGTGTCTGCCAACGAGTGGGCCAGGGCCTGCAACATGCGGGAGGGCTACTGGCT
>CAZYNY010000187.1:0-3492 GCA_964648095.1 uncultured Nitrospirota bacterium
GATACTCGAAACTTTAAACCCGGGATTTAAAGTTTTTCTATAGAGCATCGCATCTTGAAGGTTTATGGTGGCAAATTTGGAAAATAGGACCTGGGAGGTCTCGCTGGGACTTACAAAAAGCCACCCTCCATCAACAAGAGAACGATAAAGATTATGTATAACCTTTTTCGTGCGCTCCTTGGTAAAATAGATAAGTACATTCCGGCAGAATATCATGTCTATAGCATTGGTGTTATTCATGAGTGACGGATAGACATCTTCTGCCAGATTAAGATAAGAAAAGTTGACCATCTTTTTTATTTCAGGGATTATCTCGAACCGGCCATCCTTTTTCTTTTTAAAATATCTCTCTTTGATCCAGGAATGGGTATCACGGAAAGACCATTCGCCATATATACCATCCTGTGCCCTCTTGAGAAATATGGGATTAATATCTGTGGCCAGGATGGTGATGTTCCAGTCCTTAAGATGAGGCATCATTTTACTTAGCAGGATGGCAATAGAGTACGGCTCCTCACCTGTGCAGCAACCGGCGCTCCAGATCCTAAGGCGCTGCTCGCTCCCCCTGCGCAAGCGGATCAGATCCGGAAGGATCTCCAATTCCAGGATCTCAAAGCATCTCTTCTCGCGGAAGAAGTAGGTCTCCCCGATAGTAAGATGGCTTGCCAATATCTCTATCTGATTTTTTTTTAAAGGTGATGCGATAAGCCACTTGATGCACGATTCTGTATCCTTAAAGTCAAATTCTCTGGCGGCGGCAGCTATTCCCCGCTCAAGGTCATTCCAGCGCGCTTTGGGAAAATGCAAACCTATCTTATCAGCTACGAATTCACTGAGATGGGAAAGGAGTATGTCAGGCAAATGTTCTTCCATGCTATCCCAACCTCTCCTCCAAAGCCTTCTCCTCATCAAGGGAAAGAAACTTATTGATGTTATGGATTAAAGTTATTCCATCTTCAAGTTTTGCCACCCCTTCAACATACTCTATGCCGGGAAGGATCTTCTCCGCAACAATCAGATCCTCCTCGGAACGTTCAATTACACCGCTAACTAAATCAGCTATAAGTGCAATAGTGCGTCTTTGAGTCTTTGCTATGATCAATTTATCAGTCAGGCTAATCTCCCGTTCAGGTATGCGGAAACGTCTGCGTATATTGATAACAGGTATAATCTCTCCCTGGATGTTGACAATCCCATGGACAATCTCAGGCGCCTTTGGCAAGGGGGTGATCTCAATCGCGCGAATTATCCTCTTAACAGCAGAGAGATAGAGGGCATAAGATTGCTCATCAAGGCTGAAAACAACTAGTTGAACTAATCTACCCACAGGATATCCACCTCCAATAAGTTATTAAGAGGTAATATCACGACAGTTCACTACTACAATGGAATAACGTTAGTGTTTATATGCTAAATCAATGTCATGGATATGTCAAGACACATGCGAACCATATATTATTTTTTCAATAGTTCCAGCATCTTCTATTTCATTGTTTGGCAAGTTGATTTCTGGAAAGATATATGGGAAATGAATCAACGGCCAAAAATAAGCCTTTTAAAAAATCCCTCCATTTCATCCCATTCCTTTCTCTCCATCCGGACACCTTCCCCATCTTTTACCATTACCACATCTCCTAAGCTCTTAATTGCATCATCAAAATATACCAGACCCTTCTTTATCTGATAGCTATAGTCATCAGAAACACCATATTTTTCTTGAACCTTAGTCATCAGATAGTCGAGTGAAAAGTTATAGGCTGATATGATTGCCTTCAGATCGACAAAATCCTTTGCCGTGCCTCTCTGTGCAATAGCTACAACCTTCATGGCTGCTGTATCTATAGGGGAGGCCAGCAGGATGTCATAATTAGGGTCATGGGTAAAGGCTCAAGAAGGGATGAGGGCGGCCACAGATGGAGGGATGGCTTTGTGTAGCACCTGGTCTTCTCCTTGCTCAGACCGAAAAACAGACACCAGTAATTTACGGTTCTTGGGCCAAGATATGAGCTTTCATTTATAACACAGATGATATCCTCACTCTTGTAGTTGCCCATAATAAACCCTATCTGCCTGTCTCCGCCATGTTCCAGGATACGCTCTATAATAAGAGACTTGTCCTTCTCTATGTCGAGGGATTTGATCGCAGCTCCCCAGAGGGAGGGGGCTATGATCCTTTCGATTGTCTCGTTAATCACGCCTTAATTATACTATATTTAGCATACTATGCCAACGAGTTTACAGTACTATTCATCTTTTTTTTCGGCGTGTAGTCAGAATAGCTTCCAGGTCGTTCAAAATGCCCGGCATCTCCATGGCATTTGAAAATTCGCGAACCCAGCGGCGCACCCGCCGCAGATTCAAGTTGGGATGGGCATCCAGCAGAGACTCGATATCGGCCAGATCGCGCGCCCGATTGGCAACCGCCTTCATAATGATTAAATCTTCAGGGGTTGGAAGCGGGATGCGAACCTTTCCTAAGTCCACCCACTTTGCTCTAGCGATCGCTTCTTCCTCGAAAGTAAGTGCGCCGAATATGATATCCACATCAATGCCGCTAGGCTCATGGTTAACCAGAAGAACACGCGCCTTCCGGGCAAATGCCAGGGCATCAGAACGCCGAGGTTTAAACCCGAATTGCTTCCCCAAAGAGAGAAAATCGGTCCAATCCGCTTCTTCTGCAAGCACCATGGCGTCCACATCCCTTGTTACCCTTGGACGACCCAGGAGTGAGGCCGCTACACCGCCGATGACAACGCCAGAAACATGCGCGGCCTGCAACCAGACTACCAGGTCACCTAGCGTGGCAAGGAGCGGAGCAGGGGGCGCCTCTTTAGGCACGGCAAGCCCTTCTAATCTTATTCCACCTCTCCCGCACTTCAGATTCCCCTGCCGCTAGAAGCTTTGTCCACCCGAGTTTTTTTACCGATGCCATCAGCGCGGCTAGTTGTCTCGCCTTCTGTTCCATAGGCGTTGCACGTAGCTCTTCCACTTCAGCGACATTTACGGCCGACCATCGTGCCTTGAAGGCAATCGCTTCTCTTTTTGTCATATGACTTTTCAAAATATCATCCTCCAATCCATCACGAGGAATCCTCTCTTTTCCCGGATATCAGCCCGGATATCAGATAGTATTGGAATGAATTTTAGTATTTCTTAGAACTAAAGTCAAAGAACTCTCCTGCTTCACTCGGGTCCACGGCCCTGCCTTCCCAGCCAGGCCGTCAGCTCCGGATGCGGGATCGGTCTGCTTATGAAATATCCCTGGGCAGCGTCACAGCCAAGCGCGGTGAGTTTATCAAATACCTCCCGGCTCTCCACACCCTCTGCCGTGACCTGCAATCCAAGGCTGTGGGCAAGTTCTATTGTGGATCTGACGATCTTCATGCTGCTTTCATCTGTCATCATGTTTAACACAAATGACTTATCTATCTTGATCTCATCCACCGGCAGCCTCTGAAGATATCTAAGCGATGAATATCCTGTACCGAAGTC
>CAZYNY010000188.1:0-3441 GCA_964648095.1 uncultured Nitrospirota bacterium
CCCCCATGCCCACTTTTCTGAAGTGCTCGATATCCGCCCGGAGGCCATCCGCCAGACCCAAGTAGGCCCGGCCCGTTCGTGATCATGACAATGCTCTCGTCCTTTCTGAAACCAAACTCTTCGTTTAAGCCTTTCCAGCCCGGCGGTAGCGCATCCATGTTCTCGGCAAAGCAGGTGCCGCCAACATTAAAGGGGTTGCCAAAATTACTCAGGCGGTTTATCCCCGAAACAGCGCCACTAAGGTTAATTGCCATTAGCTGATAGGAGCGTCCGATGGTCACATTGGCTGGGTTTCCGGGGTCAAGCATACCGACGCCAAAGTTCATCTTTAGCTCCTTAACAATAGGACCACTGACGCAGACCCACTGGGCGTTGCTGCCCGAGCCAGTACCAGTCGGGCACTCTGATTGCGCAATAGCCAGAACCACAGGGAGGTACTCCGGCTTACACCCGGCCATCACGGCGTTAATCGCCACTTTTTCTACGGTAGCTGTCCGACCCATAAGATGGAACCGCACCGGGTCACCTTGCCTTCTAATCTCTCCCGGTCTCCTTACTCCATCAGTTGGGTAAGTTATCAGTTCGTCTGGTCTGTGGCTGGTTCCGGTTAGCATCTCCCGCACACGCTCCTCGGTGGGTATTCTTATCGGAAGACCATCAGTATAAATGGCAATTGGAGCATCTAATGGGAACGGAACATGCCTGGTCTGCTGGTAAAAGGTATCAGCTTCGTCAAGGGTGCCTTCAAAGAGCACTCTCGGCTGCGGTAGCGCCCACCGGCCACTCTCTTTTTCCTTTTCGGTCAAGGGTCGGGTCAAGGCTTCAAGCATGGGCTCAATAAACTCGTCAACAGCTGCTGGCCCAGGAAGGCTACGTGAAGAGTGTAAAAATCGTATATTGGGGACACCGTTTATCAGTGCCTCCTGCTTGACCAGTTCAACTTGATCCTCATAGTCAACAACTACCGTCGGGATGCCGGCTTTTTCAAGCTTGGCTACATAGGGCAACTGCCCCCATACAGCACCTGGTCACCATGCCACCGCTTGTATCAGAGCATCAGCTGTTTTCATCTCCTCTTCAGATAATGGGATCGGGACAAGTTGATATGTCTTCTTTATTTTCCAGTTGACATTAGGATAATCGCTCTTCAATCGTTTCTCTAAGGCTATTGTGACATCCGGCTCGCCACAGATACTGAAATATATCTCTTTGCCATCGATTGTGGTAAGACGGGGCGCCAGAGGAAATGTATCTACTGGATCCTGAATACCAACTGGATTGAGACATTTATAGACTTCTGTCGCTGCCATTATTACTCTCCTTAAATTATTGCAGTCACCTTACACTAATTTACTTTGCCCTTCATACACTCATATTGCAACCCTTCCGTTTCGGTTTAATCTCACTCATTTTATTTTAACTGTTTTTGCCATGCCAAGCTTAATAGCCCATGGATTTCTTTAGCTCCTGGTCTATCCAGACCCACTGGGACCACTGTATGAAATTAAAATAGCCTACATCGAATTCACCGGAGCAATTCTTTAACCAGGGCCACCAGAAGAGGCTCGTATACCTTCTGCCGCTCGGGAGCTCGTAGGCCTGGTCAAGGAGGTATTTCATCAGTTCTTTATGCATCGCCATGGCTCCGGGCATGTCCGTGATAGCGAGTACTCGCATCTTCTCCATCGCCTCATTAATAATTGGGTCGTCAATGATACTGGTGTTCGTCAGGGTTTTCGGCGTAAGCGCGGGTAGCGCGTAAAACTGGCCGACCGTCCCAGGGCCGCCTCTTGTTATGGCTACGTAGTCCTTAGCGTTATATAAGGCGACTCGAGCTTGGGCCTCCTTGACATTAAGCGTCAGGTCGATGCCCACTTTAGCCCACATAGCCTTATATATCGAGTACTGGTCGACCTGAGTTGGGTCGACCAGCGCCTCGGTCTGGAAGCCGTTAGGATAGCCAGCCTCTTTCAGGAGCTGCTTCGCCTTCTCGGGATTATAAACATAAAGCTCCTTCACTGACGCTGGCATCTCCGGGTCGTCAAGTCCGAGATAGAGGGCAGCGTTTGTCTTGGTATATATCTGTGGCCAGCTCAGGATTAGCCCACGACCACCAAACACATTCTGGAGTATCGACTGAAAATCGGTGGCCATAAATAATGCCCGGCGCACCCGGATATCGCTAAAGGGTGGTCTATCCGTCCTCATACCTACGTCTTCCCAGCTGCCGGTAGTCAGCGTTTCATATTCCAGCAGTGCCGGGGTCGTCTTCTTTACTTGGATAGCATCTTCCCAGGAAAAGCCACTCATCTGGTCGAGCTTAGCTGTGCGCAGGGCAGCCTGGCGGGTAGACGCGTCAGGTATGATGAGCAACCTGACACCATCCAGGTAGGGTAGCTGGTTGCCCTTGCCCGGACCTATCGGGTCCTTCATCCAGAAATTGGGGTTCCTGACCAGAATAGCGGCGCTACCAGCAACGTAATCAGTGAGGATGAAGGGGCCAGTGCCGACGGAAACTCTCCAGTTAGTCGCATCTCCGTATTTCGTTATTACCTCCGGCGGGTGCAGATTGAGTGAATCACCAAAGCGGCTTACGCCTTGCATCAGAGCCGCAACGGGGAGCTTGACAGTAACCTCCCAGGGGCCGGTCTTGGTTATCTCAGCCACCTTCAGCTCGGGGACGGACCTGTAGAAATAAGACCTGGGGTTAGTAGCAGCCCGCTTCAGTTCGAAGACGACATCATCAGAGGTGAGTGCCCGCCCTCCGACCAGGCGGCTGGCTTCACTGTTTGGGTTAAGCGCCCAGTGTATACCCTGGCGAATCTGGTAAATGATAGTTCCTTCGTCTTTCCCAAAGTCGGCTGTCCATTTCACGCTTTCAGCGATATAGGGCTCCTTGTGGGCAAAAAGGTCATAGCTTAGCCCCCAGTCGGTCTCCTGGGTGCCGTAGCCGCCGGCGGAACCCTTTGTCCAGTCGCCTTGCCAGAGGCTCTGGTTAGTTAGGTTGAGGGTTTGACCTCTCCCCGCAGTGGCGTAACTACTCTCAAACGCCGTTATATCTGCAGTTTCGACGAGATTAAGCGTGCCGCCATATTTGGGTACTTCGGGGCCAGGTTTTGCTGCTTCTTGCTGTGGCTTTTCCTCTGCAGGAGTGGTCGGGGTAGTTGGAGTAGTTGGAGTAGTTATGGTAGTTGGAGTAGTTGGAGTTGCTGCCGGACCACAGGCTGCCGTCAACAGAGATAGCGCTGCCATTAAGCCACTCACCACCATCAAGAGAATTCTTTTGCTCATGTACTTACCTCTCTATTGTAATTAGATGACTTTAATTTTACCGCCAGGCATCTATACTAAAAACAGCGTGTGGCGAAAGACCTCCGCGCCGGCCGGCGAGCATCATAAGGTGCTCGGTGGTGCCACCACAGACGATGATGCAGTTGTCAT
>CAZYNY010000189.1:0-3434 GCA_964648095.1 uncultured Nitrospirota bacterium
GATGGAAAGGGGTAAAACCCAAAAAGCCAGAGCCCGGCGAGTAGATCCGAGGAGCGAGCATGGACATCGAAGAGGCCGCGGAGTACCTCGGCGTCAGCACCAAAACCCTGAGGAGGTGGGTAAGCCAGGGCCGGATCCAGGCCCGCCGTGTTCCCTCCCCCACGGGTCCCAGGTTCGACTTCGATCCCCAGGATCTGGATGGGCTCCGGGTGCAGCATCACCCCGAGGTGATGCCCGACAGAGAAAGACTGGACAAGACTGGAAACGATCTCCCCGACGTTGTCCCGTCTGATCAGCCTTTGACTCTGCCGGCAGCCATTCCGCAGGCCCTTGATATCCTTCGGGAAATGGCGGGAGCCATCACCGCAGCTGTCTCCAAGAGCCTGGACAAGACTGAACCCCTTGATCCGGCCCTGTCCAGTCTTCCAGCCTTGATGACCGTGGACCAGGCTGCCGGCTATCTCCAGGTGAGCCCCACCAAGGTCCGGCAGCTCCTGAGGGAGGGGAAGCTGCGGGGGATCCGGGGGATGGGCAGGGGATGGCGCATCAAGCGGGAGGATCTCAAGAGATTCGTGGAGGAACTGTAAAGTTGCTTTATCCCACCGGCCCCGTGCCCTGGGAGACAAGCAAGGTAGACGCCTTCATCCCAGGACACCGGGCCTGGTCCATACGTAGGCGAAGGTCAGTAAAACCCCAGCGGTTGCCGTCGCGGATTCCCGCCACGGCATCGTCCCCGATTCTTTTTCCTACCCCACGCTTCCTGCCTTGGACTCCAGGCCCGATGCTTCCTGCTCGCGAGGACAAGCCAGGTTGGGCGTCTGTGCCTGATGTCCCCGGCATCGTGCCCCTCCGCCAGGATACCCAGCAGCAGCTCCAAGCCGTCAAGGCGTTGGGGCACCGTGCCTATGTCTCCACCGGTTCATGGCCGGCAAAGGCAGTAGGCGAAGATCAGATGCTTAACCTCCCAGGCTCAACCACACCCCCGCACCGTGCCCAGGGGGCACCGTGCTCCATCGGCAAGCTGCTTCATCCATCCCTGCCTCAGTTCAGGCCAACCATCTCCCCCTGCCTGAGGGCCAGGGGAACGTCAGATGTTTTGTCCCAGGCCCAATCCTACCCCACGGCTGTATGGCGCGCATACTGCGCCCCACCCTGACGGAGGAAGAGGTGACCACCGTCTCGATCGTTCTTGCCTTGAGAACAATTTTTTACGTTAAGCCGGAGATGCTTGCCAAGAGCCAAGGACAGGCTGGGCGTATCCGGAAAGGCTGGGTTCAGGCTTAGGTAGTAACAACGGTTGAATTAAGTTATAATGTACATGCGTCCGGAGAGAAGTGCCAAGAGATCACACCACTTTACCACAAGGAATGCATCCGTGCCTGGCCCCCACACGTTTCTGTCAAAACTGACCGTCAACCGCGCATTCATGAAAGAGTTTCTTGCTGCTGATTCCCCCTGCTTTGCGTTGGGTTTGGTGGAAGAAAGGCAACGGAAATGCGGCTTTTTAGCGCTGCGTCCTGGCGAGATCATCCCACCTGAAATTCGCAACCTGGGATTTCGATTTGGCCATGCGCTGCTCGGAACTTCAGACTATACGGTTATTCAGTTTGTCTTCGAGTTCTACGGTTTCAGTCAGTACAATGTATTGATTAATCCCAATAATCCCCTGGTCCAAACCGTGTTGACCACCATGGTAGAAAGCGGCGACTATTTCTTTTTTGTGATCAATGCAAACCAGACCGCAACCGCATTCCGATCGGACATGGGTGAGGAGAATCTCGTCGGACTGAAGACCAACCTTCCTCACATCCAAGACGCAAGGACCACAGAGGTACAATACCGGCAAGCATTGGCGAGCTTTGAGCGCAATCCACAACCTGCCGGTTCCCTGCTCACGTGGGTCTGCCGGGATCATGCGGAGTATCTTGATCTCACCGAAGACCGTCTTGATTTGAATCCCACTTCCTAGCTGCAGCTAACTAATCAGAAGTTGATTTTGGGAGTGGTTTTGCTGAAAGACAAGGTGGTTGAATTAAGTGTTGCTGACCTAAAAATCTAAACAATACTTCACCAGTATTGTGTTAACCCTGGCGTTGAGCGTAATTGTTCCCAATATTTTTATGTGGAGGCAAGAGAATCATGACGGAAAAAGAAGAGCTTGAAGAATATTTAAACAAAGTTTTGGGGTATATTTGTGGAGATATCGAACATTTGAAAAATAAAGGTGTAACTGTTGGTTTTCCTTATCTTTTTTTATGTTTTGCTGGAATAGATTTTCTTGGAGGATTAGAACTTGGATTTTGTGATAAAAATAGCCGAAAACGAAGCGCGTACTTTATTTCGACTTGGATGTCAAAGATAAATCCAAAATATCATGCATCCGACCCAGAAGACAAAGTAGGTCAAGCTTCTTATTTGTATAAATTTGCGAGAAGCGGTTTGGTTCACATGGCGTGCGTACAGCGTTCAGTGGTTATAGAAAATGATAATTCATGTTTAAAATACCATTTATCTTATGTTGAAAAGGGTGGAAAGTTTGAAATTTTTATTCATCCTACTAAATTTGTTGAAGAATTCCTTGAAGCAAAAGAAATATTTTTAAAAGTCCTCTATTCCGATCATAATAAAGTCATTCATGCCCTCAATAACCTCAAAAAATATTTTATGGAAAGCGAAGAAAAAGAAAACAAATTTACAATTTTTAATTTATTTGAAAAACATACAGACCCAAGTGGTTTTACATATTCCCTTGGTGCATCTGGCACTCAAGCACCACAATAGGATAACCTAGATGTTAAGGAAAAGGCTCTTGAAAAACCAAGGATCTTTTTTTCTTAATTAGCTCCTCTCCTTTGTCTAATCACAACCCGATCACCAATGGAGGGTTTATGTATAAACAGGTTAGCCGGTTTCTTACACGCCGTAGCGGGTTATCCAAATCTTTGCAAAGAGTACAACCAAAAAATAATCCGAAAGTTACCTGTGAGTATTGTAAATCATTAATAAAAGAGACCGGATATCAAAAGCATTTGAAGAAAGTTCATCCTGATAAAGTTTCTAATACTCACTCCCAAGCGACTTAAGAAGAGACTGTCTAGTCCTTTAAAACGTCTTGAAAACAGGTTGCTCTTCTGGCATAAAAGCCCTGAAAGGGGATCAGTATTATAGAAAATAGATCAGGAGATTCTTCGCTGAAACAGCCTGATTTTTGGGTATTTACAGTTATCCCTTGGTGCATACTTCCCATAACTATGTTCATTCCATAAGAACAATTTTGTACGCTACGCGGAGGTTGTCCCTCCCGGGGGAAGATCTGGTGAGGCCAAGTAAGGGCCACAGAGAGGGCTTATCCCAGTTTTCCGTTCCACTGTGAAGTACACCCACTCCTCCCCAATGCCTCTTCATCGTCCCACCGGCACCGTGTTACACACCGT
>CAZYNY010000190.1:0-3419 GCA_964648095.1 uncultured Nitrospirota bacterium
CCTAACCGTCCACTTCTAATTCAACCTACAAAGCACTCCGCGAATCCTCGCAACATTCTACGGGAAATTCTCAAGACTCTTGAGGGTCCTGTGACAATGGGGCAACTGGCCGAACTATCCGGTCTACACACAGCTACAGTCAAACGTCATGACTACCGAACTCTGATTGGTCAGGAGAACGCCCGACGCCAACGAGAAGAACCAAACAGACCATTAATTGGGTTGACTACCGGAGCAGGGCAGACGGTAGCCGGTGAACAACCTGTTGCAATTGAACCACTTGCATTGACTCCTGATGAGACGATACAACGGCCAGTCGTAAAGAGGAAAGGTAGGCGCGAGGCAGGGCGGCAACCGAAGGATACGCATGCTCGGGGTCCTGGTTTTACGCAGTTACAGAAAGACTTACTCCTGCGATGGACGCGGTTGCGCCAGATCATGCGTGGTGAGGTCCATACTGAGGAAGGAAAGGAGCTGACAGAGTCGGAGCGGATCACTTTGTACAACCGTGAGCTGGAATATTTCGAGCAGACGGATGGTTTCGTCAGTCGTTATGCCAAAGATGCGTGGAGCGGGGAAGGTTTGAGCAGACGATGGGCGATGGCGATTCTGCCGGTGCTAGAGCAACAGCTTGGAACGACTCCCGAAAATATCCTGGATTTGGCAAGTGGTCCTGGAATGCTCTCAGCAGCCTTGTGGCAACTGGGTGGAACATGGCGCAACGTGAATTTGGTAGAACAAGATGCCTCTCCACTGATGCTCCGTATGGCCAATCAGATGCGCACCGAGCAAGAGGTTGAGCTTGCCATTGCTCAGCGAGAAGGACCTGTTACGTCTGTGTCGCTGGAAGATGCCTCAGTAGATCTTGTTTACTTTAGCTTTGCTATGCATGAACTCTCCCTGGCAGATCGTCTGCGCACGTTGAAACAGATTCACCGGGTTCTTCGACCTGGCGGCCGCTTAGTCCTCGTTGTTCCCGTACTTCCCAGACCGACCCTCCAATTGCTGCGTAAAAGTGGTTTTCAGGTCGTTGCCGTTCCGAATTTAAGCGGTATTCAGGCAGTGGTACTCGAAAAGGTAGGCGTCTATCAATCTCCTCAAGGGGAGTTGCTTTTCGACGAAGCCCTTGAAAAGATCGCTGGCGCTCGCGCTCCCCCGCAAAGTCCTCGCCAGACTTCCCGAGCGATTCCTACCCGTCAACGGTCGATCCAACCGTTTAGCCAGGTCGGCAAAGACGTTGATGCCATCTTCGAGGCCACCGCAACATGGCAAGCTTTACTTCGGCAGTACCCTTCAGAGAACAGAGCCCTTCGGCAGTTTCAATCCTGGGGCCAGTGGCCTACACAGGATATGGTCCTTTTGACACAACGTTTCGAAGTCGAAACAGTGGCCATTGTTGCAGCAGTGGCCCCGCAATTCTTCGAGGATGTCCCAACTCTTGATCCAGCCTTGCGCCGCATCGCCCAAACCCATTTGTTAACGATTTTCAGTCGATTGCATCTCAATGGTCAACGCTCAACCCCGGATGAGTTCTTTGACCAGGTCAGCTCCCTGATTGACCCAGCGTTGCCTGCAGCATATCAACAATTGGATGACGCCATTGGAACGGTACGTGTGAGTGCGAGTGTATTTGAGCAACATTTGGCAGAGCTGCAACGCACAGGACATCTGACGGATCATCAAAGGATCATCATACAGGCTGCCTGGCAAGCATTATGGAGTGGGCAAGAATTAGAACCAGACATTGAGCCTTATGCGCGATTGTTAGTGCTAACACACCTGTCAGCCTCGGTGATGCTTTCACCCGATGTCTTTGAAGCCGAGCCTGTTTCTGATATTGAGCCTGAGGCACCAAGGGAGTCAGTCTTAGCGCAACTGCCCGAAACGTTGTCTTTGGATGAGAATTGGTACCTTGAGCGTGATTTATTTGAGTCATCTTCTTCAAGACAGTTGTGGTTTGTGAAATCCACCGATGGAAGACTTCAAGGTCTTGTGGAACTCACTGCCGATGAGCCAGGAATCTGGATTGACCTGACATTAGATGAGCCCATCCAAGGTAAAGGAATTGGAGTAAAAGTCTTTCAAGCATTCCGCAAGGCAGTAGGAGGCAATGTGTCCTTCTTGGGCAACCCGGGTGGGTATTTGGATCAGAATCAAGAGCGGTTAGAAGTTGCAGGTGCCGGACCTATTTTAATCCTTGGAGAAAAATCTTCATTTGAGAAATTAGGCAGTTTTGCCCCCCTAGGAATTGCCGTGATGCTGCCTCCTCTTGTGGGGCTTGGGCTTCTTGGGCTCTACCTCTATCTGGCTTGGCGTAAGGAATCCGTTGTGCGCTGGGTTGCGAATCGAGCACCTCCCTGGGCATCTCTTGTGGATCGAGCGCTGACTCCTGGGGCGTTGCTGTTGCAGGATCTGGGTCGTCTGATTCAGTGGGTGAGCAATCGCCTTTTGCCACTGGTGAAGGAAGTACTCATTGATGTTCCACTAGGCCGATTCAGTGAGAGGCAAAAGAGGATCATTGCTGAAAAGGTTCACTTCAATACTCAACTATTCTTTCCCAACTATTCTCCTAAGGAACAAGAAGTCGTCACGCAAAGTCGAATTCAGACAATAGCCACTATTACTCCTCTCAAAGTAATCTTCTCATCAAACCTGAAGGTGCCCCTTCATAATCGAATTCAAAGTGCGCTCTACCGTATCCTTGCATTACTTCTTGATTATGTAATATTCGCCAGTCTTCGAGAGATTATCCTTTCAAATAGCGCTCTTCTAAGTCTATTGCTCCTGGTACCGTTTCTTGTTTTTGCTTATCTAGCGTTGTTTGTCAATTTCGATCACGTTGGATTCTATACTAACTGGTCAGGGTTAATTTTTATTAACCCATCAAAGACTGGATTCTCTGGGACTGTAGCTCACGAGGATATTCATCAATTGCGCGATCTTGGTGTAGTCTATTACGATGTTCCTATTGCAGCTGCTTTTGGAAGCCTAACCCGTTTTCGCGATGAGGGAACACAAACTCAAGTCTTTAAGCGAGGAAAAAACTTGTTCATAGAGTACCCCGATCCAGAGAAAAGATGGCAAGTTGTTTCAACCCAAGAGCCGGTCCGTGGGAAAGTCGAAAGCTGGGAGGAGATAGTGGGATTCCACGGGCATCGAGAATTCTATTGGAACTATTGGACAGGCCATGTTGCTGCTGGAATGGCACAAGCGCTCTCTGAGTTGACGGGTAGGCCCATGGATGCTTACCAATATCTTCGACTGATAGCGATAACGAGAGGTGGTAATCCTGTTTTGGCTGAGCGAGCAATCCTAAGAGCACGACCTGCCATATCGCGCATTCGTAATATTCTTCACCAATGGGAAGGGCCGATTACAGTTCAGCAACTCGCTGCTCGGGCACGGGTTAGCTCTTCTAC
>CAZYNY010000191.1:0-3345 GCA_964648095.1 uncultured Nitrospirota bacterium
CTGGTGTCAGCACACAACAGGCAGGAGGGGAGAGAAGATCATGTGGACAAGAGAGAGCCTTCAGGACCTGGTAAAGACTAAACTGGCTGACTATCTCTTCATCGTTGTATCCAACCGGGAGCCGTATGTTCATACTTTCGCTGGTCCGGACATCAAATGCCAGGTGCCGGCCAGCGGCCTTACCGTTGCCCTTGATCCGGTGATGCGAGCCTGCGGCGGGACCTGGATCGCTCACGGCAGCGGAGACGCCGACAGACAGGTTGTCGACGAGCATAACAGGGTGCAGGTGCCACCAGAGGACCCCAGGTACTGGTTGAGGCGCGTCTGGCTGACCAAAGAGGAGGAGGACGGCTTCTACTTCGGTTTCTCCAACGAAGGCCTCTGGCCTTTGTGTCATATTGCCTACACCCGTCCCCTGTTCAACGAAGCCGATTGGAACACGTACAAGAAAGTGAACCAGATCTTCGCTGATGCTGTGGTCAGCGAGGTGGGGAACAAGAAAGCCTTTGTCTTCATCCAGGACTATCATTTGACGCTTCTGTCTCGCTTTATCAAAGAAAGAAATCCCAATATCATCACCGCGCAGTTCTGGCATATCCCCTGGCCCAACCCGGAAGCATTCCGCATCTGCCCCTGGCAGGAAGAGGTACTCGATGGACTCCTGGGCAATGACCTGCTGGGCTTCCACATCCGCTACCATTGCAACAACTTCCTGGATACCGTAGACCGCGGGCTTGAGGCCCTGGTCGACCGTGAAAGGTATGAAGTGAGACGCGGCGGCAAGAAGACAACGGTACAGCCATTTCCTATCAGCGTCGATTTCGAGCAGATCGACCAGGATGCTCGAAAGTCAGACGTAGATCAGGAGAAGGAGAGATTGAAGAGCAACCTGGGGCTGACGACAGAGCTGGTGGGCTTGGGACTCGACCGAATTGACTATACCAAGGGCATCCCTGACAGGCTGAAGGCCTTTGCCCGCTTCCTGGAAAAGTACCCCGATTACCGTGGCCGGGTGGTCTTTATTCAGGCGGCCGTCCCCAGCAGGGTCCACATCGAATCTTACAAGAGATTGAATGAAGAGATAGCCAACCTGGTGGAAGAGATAAACTGGAAATTCTCCTCAGACCGTTGGAGGCCCATAATCTATCTGAAGGAGCATCTTTCTCCTATCAGCCTGATGGCGCTGCGGCGGATGGCCGGTTTTTGCGTGGTCAGCTCGCTTCACGACGGCATGAACCTGGTAGCCAAGGAGTTCGTCGCCAGCCGGTATGATGAGGACGGCGTTCTGATTCTCAGCCCCTTCACCGGCGCCGCCAGAGAGCTTCCAGATGCCTTGCTGGTCAATCCTTATGCCACCGACCACTTCGCCGATGCAATTAAAAAGTCACTGGAAATGCCTCAGGAGGAGAGGAAGAAGCGGATGCGAAAGATGAGGGAAGTGGTCAGGGAGAACAACATCTATAAGTGGGCGGGAGACATTATTTCAGAGCTGGTGAAGTTCGATATTGGAGACTGAGAGTTGCAGCATGTTTTCTCTTGCTGGCGGGAGATCGTCGCCCGCATCAAAACATCAAGGCATATTTTCTTGCTCAGCGACTACGATGGCACTCTTACACCTATCGTGGAGAGGCCGGAGATGGCGGACATTCCGCCCGCCACCAGAGAGCTTCTGCAAGACCTGGCTCACCTGAAATCTTACACCGTTGGCATAATCAGCGGCAGGGCGCTCAAGGACCTGGAGAAGAGGGTGGGGATAAGGGGTATAATATACGCGGGGAACCACGGGCTGGAGATCGAGGGGCCGGGGATAAGTTTTGTCAACCCGGTGGCGGAAGAGATCAAACCGGTGTTCCGTCTTATGCACGGGGTATTGAGCAGTGCGTTCAAAACGATCAAAGGCGTCATCGTGGAGAACAAAGGTCTTACCCTCAGTGTCCACTACCGTATGGCAGACGATGACAAAGCGGATGAGGTAAAGAATATCTTCGAGCGGGTGGTCGACACCGCGCGCACCCTGGGCAGGATCCGGGTCACTTCAGGAAAGAAGGTCCTGGAGATAAGGCCGCCGGTTGCCTGGGATAAAGGGAAAGCCATAGAGATGTTGCTCCAGAAACACCAGATGGCAAGGGGGACCGTTCCCATATTTCTGGGTGACGACCTCACCGACGAGGATGGATTCAAAGTGATCAACGAGTATCAGGGGATCTCGATCTTCGTCGGTGAAGAGAGCGGTTCTGCCGCCCATTATTTCCTGCGGTCGCCTGCGGAGGTAGAAGAGTTCCTGCGCCGGCTTCTTGCTGAACCAACGCATTAAGAACAGGAGTTCAGCTATCAACTGGTCAAATATCGCCTGGTCCGATATCGCAGTGCCGCTGGCAGTATTTGTCTTTGCACTGATTGCCACCCTGTGGCTCAGAAAACTTGCCTACGAGCGCCTCGAGAGATGGGCGCAGAGGACCCGGTGGCAAGGAGACAACATAGTTATTCATGCCACCAGGAAACCTTCGGCCCTCTGGGCGCTCCTCATCAGCGCCTCGCTGGCGTTATCGGTGTCCCATGCTTCCCAGGCATGGAAGGACCCCATGGGTGACGGCCTGTGGACGCTGTTCCTGGTCTCTATTGTCCTGAGCGCCCTCAGTATAGCCAGCGGCTTCATCCGGCTCTACGGGGAGCAATTCAAAATGCCCCGGCATGCCATAACGGTTGCCACCAATGTGACCAGAATCGCGATACTCATTATCGCCCTGCTCACCGGCTTGAGTATCTGGGGAGCGCCCACCGCCCCTCTCCTTTTGCTCATAGCGGTCGCAGTGCTGGTAGCAGTGCTGGCATCGCGAGACGTATTCCCTAATCTCCTGGCCTGGATTCAGCTTAATGCGGCAGGCCAGGTGAAGGTGGGAGACTATGTGAAACTGGAAACAGGGGAAGAGGGTTATGTCACCGAGATCGATTGGAAGAACACAGTGCTCAGAACATTGGAGGGGAATACTATTCTCATCCCTCACCGGAAACTGGTTCACTCCACTGTCACCAACTATGGACGCCCGTTGAAAAAAGCCGGGGAACCGTTTCGCTTCTTCACCAGGATGCACCTGAAAGAGCTGACCGGACTGAGAGCCAGGAATCTCAGGGAGCTGGCCGACGTCCTGAAAAAGGCGCCTGACTCCGTGGTCTACTATCACACCCACCATTTTCTGGAAGAGCATCATTATCTCACTCCCGAGCCGGCCAACGATTTCGCCCTCTGGGTAAGCGATGCGCTGGGAGACGAAGTCCTGGGAGAGAGTCAGCTGCTATTGACACCTTCGAGTTCAGCTCATTAGGGGCGCTCCAGCAGAGGCTGGT
>CAZYNY010000192.1:0-2856 GCA_964648095.1 uncultured Nitrospirota bacterium
CGCCAGGGATGATAATGGCGTCGAAGTCCTCGACTTGGACTTTGTCGGCGGTGGTATCCGCCATGACCTTGACCGTACCCCGTTTGCCTCTATAATCCGGGTGAGAGCCACTACCAACAAGCACCACTCTAAAGTCTGTCTCTTTCAGGGCCCTTACTGGCTCGCTCAGCTCGACGTCCTCGAAATCATCTTCAACCAAAATGGCAACCTGCTTTCGTATCGCTACCTTTGAATTTTTCTTTATCTCTATCATTCTTGTCCCAAATAACACCTGGCCTATCGTCGGGTGTTATTTGGCCTCCATGCCTGCAATAAGACATTACCGTAATTCTAGTTTCGTGTTACCAGTAACTGCAGGTCCTCGGTCAAGCTATCTACCGAAGCCAGGACTGGCATCAGTAGTCCTGCCAGCTTCAAACGGTCCGTAGCTTCTACCAGGACCAGTACGTTCGGTTGTCCTTCCAGACAATCGGCCGTGGCCACCCCGGGCATATCACGCAACGTCTGGGCCGCCTGCTCGGACTTACCGTTCACGATATCGAGCAAAATGTAGGCTCTCGCTCTCATTTCCACTATCCCTCTTCACCGGATTGGGACTTTCTTTAGATTGAGGTACCACAATAGCGCCTGAAGGAACGACATTGGTCATAAAATCGCCCTGAGCAACGTAGGGGAGAACTTTGCATTTGTGAAAGATGCTGGTGTAAGAGGGTATAGCCGCTCCCTTGCCCAGTACGGTCAGGTCGCGGTCGCCGGTGGCGCCGTCAGCACCGAAACCGACATAGCATAGCTTGCCGATATTAACATCATCGTCCACGACACAACGCTCCACAACACTATGGTAGCCGATATAGACGTTAGCCAGCACAATCGAGTTTCTGACTACTGCCTGTTCCTCGACCCAGACGCCCGGGGACAGGATGGAGTTTTCCACACGGCCCTTGACGACGCAGCCGGGGCTGACAATACTGTTCACTATGCTTCCCGATTGGGATATTGTGGGTAGGTGCGGTCCTTGCTCACTAAAGATAGGCCACCCACCATCCAGGCTGAATGAAGGTCTCGGCCGGGTAAGCTCCATATTCGCCTGATAATAGGCTTCAATGGTGCCGATATCCTGCCAGTAGCCATCGAACCGGAAGGCATATACCCTATCTTTCTTTGTCATTTTGGGCATAATAGAATATCCGAAGTCATGGAGCGAACTGGTTTGTGCCGCATCTTCAGTCAGATAGTTCAGGAGAGTCTCCTTATTGAAGACATAAATGCCCATCGAAACCATATTGCTTTGTGGTGTCCTTGATTTCTCTACAAAATCGACGACCCGGCTCTCGGCATCGACCATCACTGTGCCGAAGCGATGCGCCTCTTCAATGGGGACAGTGACCACGCTGATGGTGGCATCAGCCTTCATCCGCTCGTGAAAATCGATTATCTTCTGATAGTCCATCTTGTAGACATGGTCGCCGGCCAGCACTAGCACCGTTTCAGCCCTGCTCTGGCGTAAAGAATCAATATTCTGGTAAACGGCATCCGCTGTGCCCTGGTAAGACCCGGCTCGCGGTTCCAGAACCTGGAGACCCGTGGAATCGATATTGGCCAGGCTCCAGCGCTTAAGGTAGCTGGCCATGTGAGAGCGCTGGTAGTCGGTTAACAAGGCGACATCATAAATATGTGAATGTAGACAGTTACTCAAACTAAAGTCGATAACTCGAAAGCTTCCGGCAAAGGGTAAAGCCGGCTTTGGCCTCAGATGACAGAGAATATCCATTCTTTTGCCTTGACCGCCAGCGAGAACCATGGCCAGTGTTTTTGTCATTATTGTGTTCCTTCCTGTAACTCCGATTCCTTCTTATTGTTTCGCCGGGTATTAAGTTTTCTGATAATCACCAAAATACAAAGACAATCTTTCACGACTTCAGCGTGGTGCCGGATGTTTGTACCGTCAGTAAACAAATTCCACCTTAAATAACCCGGTACACTCTGCACGGCTCGTTGGCGCCACAATCGTGGTAAAGTTTGCCTTCTTCTTGACTGAATTTGCGCGTCGGTGAAAGGACACCGTCATAGAGGCGGACGGTCTCCAGTGTTTTGCATTTCGGGCAAAAGGCCATTAGCTCCTCGACGACAGGCGAGTAGGCGAAGCTACTCTTTTTCGGCTTAAGTTTTTTCTCGGTGGCCGTCTTTTGTTGCTTGATTAGTGTCATGGTCATGTCTCTGCCCTCCTTAAAATACGTAGTATGGAAATTATAGAGATTGAGTAATGGAAAAGTCATAAAATATGAGCGAAAAAAATTACAAATTTATAACATTTTCGAAAGAACGGTATTTATTCCCTGATTATTCGTGAGTAAGGGAAAGGTCCTATCCTTCATTGCGACTTTCTTCTCACGCACGTTGCTTACCAAAAACTTACCACGTTGGATAGCCTACGTGTATGACTTTTGTCGTAACGGAGTAACTGGCGTGCAAAGAGCTACGACCATCAGCTAGGAGACATGGGACTCCTATGAATCTGGGATGCATTCAGATGCGTCTTGGCGATGCCGAGATTAACGTCAGCTTCTGAAGCATTGGCTTGATTCAGAGAGGAGTTTTGATTGATAAGGGGACGATTCAGGCTATGTTAGGTAACTTTCATCGGCAGGTTGGTCGATGACGTAACCGGTTTTGGGGACGGTACGTATCAGCTTGGGATTGTTGGGGTCCTGTTCCAGTTTATAGCGCAGGCGGCTTATCCAGGTTCTTAGTAATTGGACGTCATCCCGGTATTCCGGCCCCCATACTTTGGTCAGCAAGTCGCTGTAAAGTACCAGGTGGCCGGCGTTCTGCACTAACTCACTCATGAGCAGCCAC
>CAZYNY010000192.1:2866-3299 GCA_964648095.1 uncultured Nitrospirota bacterium
AGTGAGATTCTTTTCCTCACCGTTCACCGCGATGCGACGCTGCTTGAAGTCGATGGTAATGCCCTGGACAGAAAACACATCCGTGGTTCTCATCTTGTCTTCCGGCTTGATGCGTCGTCTCATTGCCTCGATTCTGGCAATCAGTTCGTCTGGATTGAATGGTTTGGCTAAGTAGTCGTCAGCGCCTAGTTCCAATCCTTTAATTTTGTCGGCATCGGCGTCTCTGGCGCTGAGAATGATGACCGGTATCGAGGTGAAAGTACGTGCCTCTTTGAGGGTCTCAAAGCCGTTCATTTTCGGCATGACCAGGTCGAGAACCATCAGGTCTGGCTCCTGCGCTTGGAGTTGCTCCAGGGCTTCGACGCTGTTGGCCGCGGTTATAACTTCATAGCCAAGAGACTTCAGCTTGGAACTGAGGAAGTGAAGAATGCGT
>CAZYNY010000193.1:0-2793 GCA_964648095.1 uncultured Nitrospirota bacterium
CGATGGTTATGGCTACATGTAACCCTGGCGACTATATGCTTGTGGCAAGGAATGCCCATAAATCTGCCCTTGCCGGACTTATTTTGAGCGGTGCAAGGCCCCTCTTTTTTCACCCGGCAATAGACGAGAATCTCAAGCTCACATTAAATGCTACATTTGATTCTGTAAAATCTGCCATTGACAGACACCCTGAGGCAAAGTCTCTCTTTCTGACAAGCCCAAACTATTACGGTATCTGCCTTGATCTTGAGAGGATCATCCCGTATGCCCACGAGAAGGGACTGGTAGTCCTTGTTGATGAAGCCCACGGACCACACCTGAAGTTCCATCAGGACCTTCCCGTCTCTGCCATGGAGGCAGGGGCAGATCTGTGTGTTCAATCGACGCATAAGATCATCGGCGGCATGACGCAGGCCTCAATGCTCCACGCTAAGGGAGACAGGGTAGAACCTATAACCCTGACTAATGTACTCAGGTTTGTCCAGACCACAAGCCCCTCATATATCCTCATGGCATCCCTGGACCTTGCAAGGATGCAGATGGCTACCGAGGGAGAAAAGCTCCTGGAGAAGGCGATAAGGCTGGCTGAGGAGGCACGGGGCAAGATAAACAGGATACCCGGTCTTGTCTGCTTCGGTAAGGACATCATCACCAATCCCCTCTTCTCGCAGATGGGCGGGTTTGATGTGACCAAGCTTACCATCAGCGTTAAGGACCTTGGTGTTTCAGGGTACAGGGTGTCACAGATTTTAAACAACAGATATAATATCCAGGTGGAGATGGCTGATCCATTCCACATCCTGGTGATAGTCAGTATAGGCGACAGGAGAGATGATCTAAACCGCCTTGTTGACGCCTTAAAAGAGACATCAAAGGAGTTTTACGGCAAGAATAATGAATATCCTATGGAAAAGGTAGGGCTTCCTCTATTTACCAACAGGGCCCACATCTCACCAAGAGAGGCATTTTTTTCCGATCACGTAAATATCCTCCTTAAGGATGCAAAGGAAGAGATAAGTTCGGAGATAGTGACCGTATATCCGCCAGGCATACCGATCCTTGTGCCCGGGGAGGTGATCACAGATGAGGTTATAGAATATCTCTCGATGATGCTTAAACTTGGGGCCATAGTAGATGGCCTCGACGAAGAGAACAAAGAGATCAGGATAGTGAAAAAATAGCATCTCTCCGCAACATCTTTAAGGGGCTTGCGTCGCCCCCTCCACCGGCAAAGCCGGATGGAGCCTCCCCCTCAACGCTCGCTTTGCTCGCTGGGTAGATCCCGCTACCTCGCTTTTAAACTCACCCTTGATATGGTAAAATAACAATATATCTCTAGGGCATCTCCTGAGCAATCAGGACAAAAATCCATTCTTTTTAAATTTAAGGAGGTGTTATAAATGATGAAATTCCTAACCTTAGCAAAGGTAAGCCCCGGGGCATGGGGAAAGATAGAAAAAGACCTTCCGGCTGCTTGCTACAAGGGCATGAAATCGGCCTATGTAACCTATGGCCAGTATGATCTTGTATTTGAGTGGGAGGCCAAGGATATGAATGAGGCGAACAAGATCATGAAGTATATTGCAGGGTCAGGCCTCCTGACATCCGAGACCCTGGTAGTCGCCTCCACACTTAAGGAGTTCGGCAAGGTATAGCCATACCATGTTACCTATCAGGAACATAAATGAGGGATAACTGCTCTATTTTGTAATAGCTATCCCTCTAATTTTTTATTAATAAATAAATTAATAATTATCTTTTTTCCATTTTATTAAAATATCAGGCTATTTTTACACCAAAATTCTATTGGCCAGATCAAAAGCTTTTGATAGTTTGACAATTTAAGGTTGTAAAATGGAGCACATTTGGTATGTTTATTGCATTTAAGTATCATTTGGTCATCAGGATATATTTTTTATGGAAAAATTTAGCTACTATTCAAAGATTTCGCGTGCCTTGCTTCAAATCATAGTCCTTAGTGGTCTGCTCCTCTGGCTCTACGGTACAATACTTACCAATCTTGTCCTGAACTGGTGGAGCGATCCTAACTACTCCCATGGGTTTTTGATCCCGATCATCAGTTTCTATTTAGTCTGGAAGCGGATATCTTCTTCGCTTTGCTGACTTAGAACCAAGCAGGTGGGGTTTGTGTATCATTTTAATTGGGCTTTCAATATTGTTTGCAGCAAATATTGGAGCGGAACTATTTCTCATGCGCTTATCACTATTATGTGTCCTCATGGGTCTTGTCCTATACCTAGGTGGACCTGCCTACGGGAAGATTCTTGGTTTTCCGATTGCTTTCCTGGCCCTTATGATCCCGCTTCCTGCCATTATACTTAATGCATTTTCACTTCCTTTGCAGCGATTTGCAGCCCAAACTGCCACTATATGTCTTCAGGGTTTATCCCTGCCAGTATTCCGTGATGGAAATATCATTATTCTCCCCCACTTGCCACTTGAGGTATCCGAGGCCTGTAGCGGTTTGAGATCGCTGGTCTCTTTGTTGGCACTGGGGATTGTCTTTTCATATTTCAGTCAATCAGATTTATGGAAGCGGTTGATATTAACCTTTTCAACAATTCCGATTGCTATTATGGCTAACTCCATGAGGGTGGCCGGAACGGGTATTTTTGCCCATTATGCGGGGGAAAAGATGGCTCAGGGCTTCTATCATACACTTTCAGACTGGCTGATTTTTCTTTTGGCTTTTTTAGCCCTCACAGCAGAGGGTATGCTTTTGTCGAGGTGGGATAGGCTTCGGTATTTCTTGAAAGGATTATGATGCGTACA
>CAZYNY010000193.1:2803-3287 GCA_964648095.1 uncultured Nitrospirota bacterium
CCACATTACTGCTTGCATGTGCAGCCATTTTCTTAAGACAGATCGGACATGGCGAAGCTTTGCCCATCAGGAAGAATCTGGCAGATTTTCCGAGGTCCATTGAGCCCTGGGATGGAAAAGACCTGAGTATTGATCCGGAGGTGCTCAAGAAGTTAAGCTTGGATGATTATCTTCTCCGTGAATACCAATCATCTGAGGACAAGGTACTTTTGCTCTATATCGGCTTTTATAAAAGTCAACGGGAGGGAGCCACCTACCACTCTCCCAAGAACTGTCTCCCGGGAAGCGGCTGGGAGATCCTCCACTCTGAAACAGTTACGATCCCCAACTATTCTGGTGAAGATTTCCGAATTAACATGACTTTGATCCAGAAAGGTCTTGATAAACAATTGGTCCTTTATTGGTATCATGATCGGGGAAGGGTAATTGCGAGCGAGTACTGGGCCAAAATCTTTTTGGTCTGGGATGCAATTACCCGAAACAG
>CAZYNY010000194.1:0-3285 GCA_964648095.1 uncultured Nitrospirota bacterium
ATAGAGCGGTTGTTTTATGGTGAGCTGGAGGCTCCTCTCCGACTCAGACCTTACAAGCGCGCCTGATGGAGAGGAGATCGCATCAGGCCTCCTGGTATAATCTCCTTCGGCAGTCAGGCTGGGGAGGATATCTGACATGGCCTTGTCCTTGCTAAGATATGACTGCTTTATATCCTCATCCGCAATCATTATCTTCTGATTGTTTTTGAGTATAAGGCGATAAATATCATTGATGTCATATTCCTCTGACCACGCGTCATCCATAGAAATATGATTTATGGCCAGACTGAACGTAAAAATTAAAAGGTAAAAATTAAAAAGCAGGATCTTTTTAGCTTTCATCGAAATATCTCCTCTGTCCTATAATCTCCTCTTAAATGTTACGATTGCGATAGTAAGCACTACTGTGGTAAAGAGGGAGAGGTATATCAGGTCCGACCTTATTGCCGAGATATCCCCGCCCCTGAACATAAGTGACCTTAAGGCATGGACGGCATATGCCTCGGGGTTTACCTTTGCAAATGCCTGGAGCCATCCGGGAAAACTTGCTACGGGGTAGATTGCACCGCTGGGGAAGAAGAGGATGACATTCAGAAATCCTCCAAATACACCAACTATCCTGGGATGGTCTGCCCTTCCAAGGAGGATGAACATAAGACCGAGAAGGCCTAAAGATGTTAGTATGATAAGTGCGATGATCATAATATATGTGGATAGACCGAGAAACATAAAAATACCTGTGAGCACGGATGAGGCGGCGAACACTATTACTGCTATGCCGGTTGTCAGGATAAGGCCGCTTACTATAAGCCCAAGGACTATATCCATCTTATTAAGGGGTGTTACAAGGTAGCTCTCATGGATCCCGAGGAACCTGTCCATGATCAGATTAAACACGCCTGTGGACAGCGCCCCCATGAAGATTGCCATGACAACAACGCCGGGCACAAGGGACTGGTCATAATCTATCTTTCTTGAGAGCTCGACTGATTTGAGGATCGGTCTTGTAGTGTCAACCCGGACAGAAATATGTTCCTTCGTCAGGAAAGGTACAGAGGCTAATACGGATGCGTGCACAGCGTTTGCCGATATTATATCTATATTATCCATAAAAAGACCTAATTCAGCCCCCTGGCTTCTTATCAGGTCCCTCGAAAACCCCTCAGGTATGATCAATGCCCCGGCATATTTACCTTGCTTGACATCTTCTATCGCACTTTCCGGGTTATTCATATAAAAGACCTTGATGGTCTTTGGGCCGGCCTCAATGGCATGTACCAGTTCTATTACCCTTGTGGCATAGGGGCCCCTGTCCATATCTACCAGGACAACAGGGAGGTTCTTGAGTTCCCCCTGCACGGTATTACCGACGACTATCAGATAGATCATCGGCATCAGGATGCTGACTATGATTATCAGGGGATTTCTGAAGAACTTCTTAAGATCCCTCTTTATAATTGCGATAGTTCTCATATTTTTTAAAAATTACATCCTTCTCGGCACCCCTGCACCGATAAAATAACTTACCTTCTTGATCTCCTCATCCCTTATTGACTTACCTGTATAACGGATGAAGACGTCCTCAAGTGTCAGCTGTCTCATAGATATATCTTCTATTGCAACATCGTGCCTCCTAAGCTTATCTATTATTGCAGGCAGCAGATGGGCGCCATTATCCAGGTTTATCTTTGCGATAAGACCATTTAATGCTACCTCTCTTACACCCGGGATTGCTAAAAGGGAATCTGCTATCCCGTTAGTTATGCCGGAGAGTCTGAGTTCAATTACGTCAGATCCGGGTATCTCCTGTTTCAGTCTGTCCGGTGAGTCGAGGGCAACTATCTTCCCGCTGTCTATTATGGCAATCCTGTTGCATATAGTCTCCGCCTCTTCCATATAATGGGTGGTAAGAAAGAGCGTTATATTATCTTCCTTTGTGAACCTCCTGATCAGATCCCAGACGACAAGTCGTGACTGCGGGTCAAGGCCGATTGTAGGTTCATCCAGAAAGAGTATCCTGGGTTTGTGGATAAGGCCCCTTGCTATCTCAAGCCTCCTCCTCATGCCTCCGGAGTATGATGCCACAAGTTCGTTGCTATGCTCTAAAAGCCCGACAATATCCAGGAGGTATTCTACCTTCTCGAGCCTCTCCCTCCTGGGGATCTCAAAAAACTGGCCATAGACATCGAGGTTTTCCCTTGCCGTGAGGTCAAGGTCAGAGGTCATGGCCTGGGATACGACCCCTATCATCCTCCTGACCTTTGAGGACTGAGAAAGGACATCATATCCGTTAACCCTGGCACTCCCTGAGGTAGGTAGCAGGATAGTTGTAAGTATCCTTATGAGGGTAGTTTTCCCGGCGCCATTGGGTCCCAGGAGCCCGAATATCTCACCCTCCTCAACCTGAAAACTCACTCCATCCAGCGCCCTGTTTTTACCATATATTTTCGTCAGTTTATTGGTCTCTACAGAAGGCATCTATCCCTCCCCAAAAAAGACCTCTGCTGTCATCCCAGGCCTCATATATCCGTCATTATTGATCAGCTCTACTTTTATCCTGAAGGTTTTTATGTCCTGCCTTCCCCTCTTGACATCCCTCTGTGTTGCAAATTCACCCTCAGGCCCGATCTCTATCACCCTTCCCTGGTACTCTCTGCCATGGGGCGCAGCCGGCCGGATGATCGCCTTATCGTTTAATTTAACATGAAGGAGCTTGTCTTCCTCAAGGTCCACCCTTGCCCAGATCCTGTCGAGATCAACAATGGTGACTATCGGGAGGCCTGGGGTTGCCATCTCGCCCGGCTCCATGTATCTCTTTGCCACTTGTCCCGATATGGGTGACCTGATGGTAGTATCTCTATGTCTGGCATTATAAAGTTCGATAGATGCCTCTGCCTGTCTTATTCTTGCACTTGAGGCATCTATCTGTGCAAGGGCCGCCTGGTACTGCGACCTTGTGAGGTCCTTCTGTGCCCTTGAGACCCTTAACTGGGCCCCGGCCGTCTTAAACGCAAGGAGGATGCCGTCGTAATCCTTCTGCGGCTGGAGCCCCTCGGAAAAAAGCCCTTCTGCCCTGGTCAGGTTCTTCCTTGCATCCTCATATGAAACCTTCACCTTATCGAGATCAGCATCAGCAATCCTCATCCCCAACTCTGCGTTTTTTCGCAGGGTCTCTGAATTTAAGTAGACCGCCTTTGCATTTGCAAGGTCTGCCTCAGCCTGTTTTATCTGGGCCCCGATCTCTGCGCCGTCAAGGAGTATTACCAGATCATTTGGGTTTACCCT
>CAZYNY010000195.1:0-3244 GCA_964648095.1 uncultured Nitrospirota bacterium
CGACAGGGTCGAGCAGTCGACTTAGCACTGAAGGATGCGGAGGAGAAGGGGTCTGGAGTTCCATAAGATGTATGCTCCCTTCCTGTGTCCCTGCCATACCAGGCTCATATGGCGAGGCAGAAGGCACTGTGTTCGTATGTGAACCGTCCTACCATATTACATACAAATATAGCAGGCTGGATGAGATATATCACGGCTATGGATGATCCTCATAGATACCTGAACAACTCACCGCATAGTCCGACAGCGCGGGTGTATTGGGTTTCATGCATGCCGCCAATTCGTCAGCCAATTGATCTGCAAGGGCTTCAAAATCGTCATCGCTCAGTTGTTCAGGAACCCGGCATAGCCCCGGATGCCCCCACAATCTTCGGGCAGGCAGGCATGCTTGCCCGCCAGGGAGACCGGGTAGCGCACGCTCGGCGCCGGCGTAAGGATCTTTCAAATACGATCAAGGTAGATGAGGACCCGCACCGGATTCTGAAGTTCCTCCCCGGCCACCCGCTCGTGCCCGGCCCGCAGGGCCAGCCGGTTCAGGCGAAGGAGGCAGCCGCCTCAAGCCCCCTGGGGTCGCTTGCGGATCAGCTCGGTGTGCTCGTACTCCATCACCACCTCATCGCGTTGGTTCTTGGCCAGGAAACGCATGGTGACGATGCCCCGCTGGCCGTCGCTGGTCTCCCGGCGGCCGATCACCTCCCCTTCGGCGTGAACGGTGTCCCCCGGGCAGACTGGGACGTTCCACCGAACGTTGTTCAGGCCAAAGAGGGCCAGCCCTGACTTCTCGAAGAGGCCCGTGCGGACCAGCAGCCCCATGGTGATGATGAAGGTCAGGGCCCCGGGAGCGATCCGCTGCTTGAAGGCGCTCTCCTTCTGGATGTACTCCAGGTTGCAGAAAAGGTCCTCGTAGATACCCGACAGGGCGATAAAGTTCACGATATCGGTGTCGAAGATGGTCCGGCCCGGGGTGGAGAACTTTACCCCAAGCTCCAGGTCTTCGTAGTACAGGCTGGGGTCCTTCTGGATGATCTCGGTCATGCGTTTCCTCCTCTTTTCGCTCAAAGCTCATGGCTCAAAATCGAACATCTTTACGGTTTCAACGAAGTCATCCAGCAACTCTGGTTGTTCCCAGTACTTCGGAATACTTATTGTGTGAAAGTCAAAGAATGATCGTGCTCCCTCGGATTTGTCAGAATACCGGAGAGCGTGCAAACCCGTGCAAATGGCGTTCCTGATGATTGGGTTCAATTCCTTCATCTGTTCATCAGAAAGATATTTGTGATGGAAATCCTCCATTGCGTTCCGCACGACCATCGCAAGAAACATAGCCATACGCTGCGAGGTCTTCGTTGGCACCAGGATTCGTGCTGTTTTTGGCATGTGTTTGTCCTCTTTGCCTTGATGAGATCGAGGCATAACGGCCAGGTTCATCTGTTTCGTTTCCTCCAGAACTGATGACGAGGTTGGGTATCAGACTTTCAGCCCATGTCTTTGGCCGTTTGTACGCTCTCTGTCTTCATTCTTAGTTTTTTTAGATAATCTACAGACACAATTGTCCAGTTAGCATCTTTTTGATGTTTCCGTAGCATATCAGCAAAAGCATGTAGGTCGTATCCACATTCTTCTGCCAGTTTTGCTCCCGCATCACGAATTTCTTCAACAATGGGGTCTTTCCACATTCTAATCCTCCTTGGGATATCCCATCAACTCTTCAGGTGTACATATTATAGGGGTCTCATATCCCCATTCTTTATTTAACTTAGAAAGAAGAAAAAGAACATTTGCGTTTGCTAAATGGGTACAATTCCAGGTAGCCAAAAAATCGATTTCGTAAATTACAGCATAAGCTAGATGAAATGCATCTCGCATGGCCTTGGCAGGGAATTTGAGAGAACCAAAATATTTTTCTGCCAGGTTTTCAACTTCGTTGTTTATTTCAAGCATTGGAATATCCTGAAGGATCTCAATCCTTTTGCTTGCCATTTCAGGATCTCCCTGCTTGATTTCATCAAGAACTATTTGTGAAATAAACATCTCGTACAAATGGCGGTAATCATCCCACCATTCTTTAGTCAATTGTTGGTGAGCAAGCACAATGATATCCCTGCTTGGCCTTGCTACAAGATAGCTTGGAATCGTCGTCTCGATATATAAGGTTGGCTTCTCCATCGTTATCCTTTAATGTTTTACCTTCTTCTTCGCACGCGCTCCCACCTCCCGTGTTAAAGATTAACGGGAAGTGGTTACTTTTGCCTCAGCACGTAAAATGATCTTATCAGCCTTACAATTCCTTGTCAAAGGGATAGTCTCAAGCAGAGCAGAGTATCAGGGCATCCCCATTTGAGAGCACCGCCGAACTGTTGGCTCGAATCCAAACGCCTGAATCATGGATATTCCCCCCTCTGGCCCCCAGAGGTCAAGAGGCTCGGAACCGATTCCGCGAGCCTCTCATTGGAGCTCACCTGACGGGTCCTCACTCGCGAACCAGGTACTCGCGCATTCGCTGAATCTCATCGGCCTCGATCTCTGAGACAAGTCGTAGGCAGTTGAGCGACCACACGAACACGGCAAACTCTGGCTGGGCAAAACTACAACATCTCGAGAGGGCGTTGCCGTGATTACGGAGGCTCTCGGAGCGGGACCGGTTCGAGAGCATCAGGTTCAGGGTAGCGGCACCGACTTCTTTACACGGCCAATCTGTTTGCGGTCGCCGTTCGAAGTCGCGTGTGAAGTCTTCGTAGATGTGGTACAGACTCGCGTGCATACTCTGCTCGAGGTCGTTCCGCCACTGTCTACGCTCGATCGCACGGTGATATTCGGCTTTGGAAATGGGAAGGTGCACGTGAGAGGTGCCAATCGTATTCGCCAGTTGGCAGAGTGAGTCGAACATTGCCAGACTAGCCTCGGGGAAGGCGCAGAGCCTGCTGCCTGTCCAGATGAGAACAAAGAAATCCGTGGAGTGAAAGGACCGGAACGGGAAGAAGACGGATGGCGTGTCGAACAAGGGAAGCGCGCTATCTCCTTCGCTCTTCCCCCGAAAGCTGTCTTTCGCCGCAAGCGATAGAATACGCTTACCTACCTCTTCAGCAATGGCATCGTCTCGACCGTTTTCGGCGACGTACTGCCGTATCGGCTCCTCTCGGACCCAAAAGACTCTAGCGTAACCCATCCTCGTATCTCTTCGAGTGGCCTAACGCTTTGTTGATCCCCTCCAGATCCAATGCCTCGGGATCGAACTCGCCTCCGA
>CAZYNY010000196.1:0-817 GCA_964648095.1 uncultured Nitrospirota bacterium
GCCGATGGCTACTATGCTCTGAGAGTCGCCCGGCAAACCGGCGGAGGCGCTTGCGCCGTCAATGACGAAGAGATAGTGTCCGCCATCAAGCTGCTGGCGCAAACCGAAGGTATCTTTGCCGAACCTGCTGGCGGTGTGGTCATCGGCTGCTTGAAGAGGCTGGCCACGGCCGGGACAATCAAGAAGGATGCCCTCACCGTAGCTTTCATCACTGGAGCGGGACCCCGGACTCAGGACATCCTGCCGGATACAAGCCGGTCTTATACTATTCAGCCTAATCTGGAATCGTTCGAAGAGATAGTCGGCGCTGTAGCCTGACACCTATTTTACCTGTATATACTAATCTGGCATTTACTGGAGGACAAGATGGCTAAACGACAAGTGATGTTTACCTTTCCTCGAGACTTGATTAAAGAGCCAATCATCTATAACCTGGGACAGCAATTCGGCGTAATCACCAACGTCCGCCGTGCCGACGTCTCGGAGAACAAGGGCTGGGTAGTCCTGGAACTGGAAGGCAAAGAAGGGGACATCGACCAGGGCCTGGCATGGGTGACAGCTAAAGGCGTGAGAGTCGACCCTGTTGTCGGTGATATCGTCGAAGGTTAAAAAGAAGGTAAAGGATGAAACGAATATATCTTGATTATGCCGCCACGACACCCGCCGACCCGGAGGTAGTCAAGGCGATGCTGCCCTACTTTACCGAGTCCTTTGGCAACCCGTCCACGCTTTATTCTTATGGGCAGGAAGCCAAGGAAGCTATCGAAGAGGCACGCCAGAAAGTAGCTAATCTCATCGGAGCACGCGATGAGGAAAT
>CAZYNY010000196.1:827-2444 GCA_964648095.1 uncultured Nitrospirota bacterium
TCATATTATCAGCAGCTACATTGAACATCACGCCGTGCTGGAGCCGTTGAAGTTCTTGGAAAAAAGAGGCTTCAAAGTAACATACGTTCGGGCCGACAAATATGGCATGGTCGACCCGGATGATATTAAAAAGGCCATCACCAAGAAGACCATCCTGATTTCGGTAATGCACGCCAACAATGAAATCGGCACTATCGAGCCGATTGCGGAAATAGGCCGCCTTGCCAAAGAGTCCGGCGTTTATTTTCACACCGATGCCGTCCAGACGGTATGTCATTTGCCGATAGATGTCAACAAGCTCAACATCGACCTGCTTTCGACTTCAGCCCATAAGCTCTACGGACCAAAAGGGACGGGCGCGCTGTATATCCGCAGAGGTACCAAGATAACCACCTTCATGCATGGCGGAGAACAGGAGCGAGGCCGCCGCGCCAGCACCGAAAATGTCCCCGGTATCGTCGGTTTGGGTAAGGCCATCGATTTAGCCAAGCCGGAAATCGAAGCGGAGATGAAGCGCATCACTGCTCTGCGCGACCAGTTGATTAGCGGACTGCAAGCCAAAATCGACCATCTTCATTTGAACGGCCATCCCACCAACCGGCTCCCGAATAATGTCAACATCAGCGTTGATTACGTTGAGGGTGAATCGATACTGTTGAACCTTGACCTGGAAGGTATTTGCGTATCCACCGGGTCTGCTTGCAGCTCGTCCAGCGCAGAGCCGTCCCACGTTCTCGTCGCCGTGGGGCTACCGCCGGAACAGTGCCACAGCTCCTTGCGACTGACACTAGGCAAGTGGACCACCAAAGAAGACATCGACCGCGTCCTGGACGTACTGCCCCGCATCGTCGAAAAACTCCGGGCGATGTCACCGCTGCTGAAGAGCAAAAAGTAGCTTTACGGTGTACTAGAAACTTAGCAACGACCCTACTTTTGGGAAGACATGCGTAGCTCGCCTCTTTCAAGTCACCAAGAATCCGTGTAGTGTGGCCGGTTTGAACTGTTCGCCCGTACATATGAGATGACTTTGCAACCGCCGGCAAAAAGGCTACAATACGCAAAGGTCGCAGCTCTCTTACTCCTGGTTTTCTCGGTGATTGACACAGAAACAACCGCAAAATACAATATCGTGGAGGTAATATGCTAAGGTTCGAAAAGCGTGTGCGAAACCTGCTGGACGGTGCCATCGATGTACACATCCACTCCGCTCCGGACATTTTCCCGCGAATCATGAACGATGTCGAACTGGCGCAGTCAGCCAAACAAGAAGGAATGCGCGCCATACTCGTCAAGAGCCATGTGACGATAACGGCCGACCGTGCTGAAGTCGCCAGCCAGCAAGCGGACTTTCCCGTGTTCGGCGGGATAGCGCTGAATCTTCCTGTTGGAGGGCTGAACGTGAGTGCGGTAGAGGTAGCCCTCAAGCTAGGAGCGAAAGAGGTCTGGCTGCCCACAATTCACGCCCGCAGTTATGTAGCCGTGAAGGACCATGTCCCTGCTCTTGCCAAAGAGATTAAAGATGATATCGAGGGCATCTATCTATTAAACGAAGATGGCACACTGAAAAAGGAGCTGTATCCCATTTTCCAGAAAATAGCCGAATACGATGCCGTCCTG
>CAZYNY010000196.1:2454-3182 GCA_964648095.1 uncultured Nitrospirota bacterium
CACCATCAAAGAAGCCAGGGCGGTGATTCCGGAAGCAGTGCGGATAGGCGTCAAAAAGATAGTAGTTACACATCCTCTGGCTTCCTTTGTCAATTATACGCATGAAGAAATGAAATGGACACTGGACCATGGAGCTACGTTCCTGGAACACGTATTCAACGATGTGACCCGCCAGGTTGCTCATCCCATTGCCCAGAAGGATATCGCCAACGCCATTCGAGCTATCGGTGCTGAGCATATAGTGATGTCAACTGATTCGGGCCAGTGGCTAAATCCGATTCCGGCTCAACAAATGGGAATCTACATCAAGGATATGCTGGACCTGGGAATTTCGGAAAGAGAAATCCGGACGATGGTTTCTACCAACCCGGCCCGCATGTTGGGAATCTAGAATACAGAAACACAAGAGAGGCGATGAGATAAATTTGAGGTCGGATTATTGGTTGACGTTAGGCGAATGGACAACCGAAGAAGACATCGACCGCGTCCTGGACGTGCTACCACGCATCATCGAGAAGCTCCGGGCGATGTCACCACTGTTGAAAAGCAAGAAGTAAGAACTTATCAAGTCAAACCTAAGAGCAAAATAGCACTTCGTTTGCAAAACGGTGTTTCCCTGCGTATAATATGTCACATCGTTGTAGAATGTGGGAAATTGTAACAAAGGCTGGAGGCAATCATGAAACGAGTTGCTCTGGTTGCAGTAGTTTTGATACCCACCATACTGC
>CAZYNY010000197.1:0-3174 GCA_964648095.1 uncultured Nitrospirota bacterium
GCACTGTTGCCGCATGAGAAAATTCTATCCCGCCATGTTTGCGAATATTGGCCGCAGCTTTTTTGGTATCCCAGAAAACTTTCATAGTATATGCATATGATATGCATTTGTCAAATTAGCGACCTTCATGCTGTTTCATCGACTTTACCCTGTCGCGGTTTTTTGAAAGCCAGGACTTTATCTTTGAGAAAATCTCCAACCCTGCCTCTTCCCTGATTGTCCCTTATGGCTGATGGTATTTCATTCGGCACGGGAAAGTTCTCCTTAAAAATAAGACAGATTTTATACTAAATTAATATTTTTGTAAATCAATTTGCATTTTTTATCAATATGAGTCTTTTACGGTCCAGGAATTACAAAACGATTGATAATTCGCCTCTTCGCATAGAGAAACCAAAGAAACAAACCAATCCCTATCTCCACTGGCAATCGGGACGTTGACGCAGGGCTTCCCGATTGTTATACTGAAATTGGTTGAAACAATAGGAGGAATAAGATAGTGGAAGAATACAAGGTATATCTGGCAGGCGAATGGAAGGACACGGCTAGATATGAAGAGGTAATAAACCCGTACAACGATCACGTGATAGGAAGGGTATGCCAGGCAGGCGAGCCTGAGTTGGAAGAGGCAATAAAAAAAGGTTTAGAAGGCCTTGAACGTACAAAGAGGCTCCCTGCATATAAAAGGTATGAGATATTGACAGAGATATCCGCCGGTATCAAGCAGGATAGAGAAAAGATTGCAAGGATCCTGACCCTTGAGTCAGGGAAACCTATATCGGATGCAAGGGTTGAGGTGAACCGCGCTGTAAACACATTCAGGATCGCAGCAGAAGAGGCAAAGAGGATCGAAGGCAATAACATCCCCCTTGATATAATGGCCGGATCAGAAAACAGGGTCGGGATAACCCAGAGATTCCCTATTGGACTTATATTGGGTATCACACCCTTTAACTTCCCCTTAAACCTGGTGGCCCACAAGATAGCGCCTGCCATAGCATCGGGAAATCCAATCATCCTTAAACCGGCATCCAAGACCCCTATCACATCACTACTGCTCGGAGATATTATCGCAAGGACTGAGCTGCCGAAAGGGGGAGTAAGCATCCTCCCCTGCCCTGCCCGATTGGCGGAGCAACTGGTTATCGACCCCAGGATAAAGATGGTTACATTCACAGGCAGCCCCAAGGTCGGCTGGCGCCTGAAGGAGATGGCAGGCAAGAAGAAGGTCCTTCTTGAGCTTGGCGGAAATGCGGGCGTGATCGTGGAACCTGATACTGACCTACCCTACGCAATAAAAAGATGCGTCGTAGGCGCCTTCTCATATGCTGGACAGGTATGCATTTCTGTTCAGAGGATTTACATCCATGAAAACATATACCCTGACTTTACTGAAGAGTTTATGTCTCAGACAAAAGGCCTCAAGATTGGCGATCCTATAAATGAAGATACAAATATAGGGCCTATGATCGATCTTTATGCCGCAAAGAGGGTGGAGGCATGGGTCAATGAGGCAAAGGAACAGGGCGCAAGGGTACTTGCAGGCGGAAAGAGGGACAAGAATTTCTTCGAGCCTACCATACTCGCAGACACAACCCCTGAAATGAATGTTAACTCCCTTGAGGCCTTTGCACCGCTGGTTACCTTAACACCCTACAAGAGATTTGATGATGCCATTGCGCATCTCAACAATTCCCGATATGGTCTTCAGGCAGGTCTATTTTCTAAAGATATGAGCAAGATATTCCAGGCATTCAGGGAGATCGAGGTAGGCGGGCTGATAGTAAATGATGTCCCGACCTACAGGGTAGACCATATGCCCTACGGCGGGGTAAAGGAGTCAGGCTTTGGCAGGGAAGGCATCAGGTATGCCATTGAGGAGATGACAGAACTTAAACTTATGGCGCTAAATATATCGTAATGTTCAAATGATAGATGAGCTGGAAGTTCTCAAGATCGTTGTAGAAAAATTAGGGTCCGCAAGCATACAGTATATGATTACCGGCTCCATTGCTGCAAATTTCTACACAACCCCAAGAATGACGAGGGATATTGATATCGTAATTAACATTAGGGAAAAGGATGCTGAAAAGATCCTTATGCTTTTTTTGGGAGATTTTTATATAGACAAAGATATCTTAAAAGAGGCTATACAAGAAAGGGGCATGTTCAATATCATTCATAATGAAGGGATCGTAAAAGTCGATTTTATTGTCAGGAAGGATACTGAATACCGGAAAATTGAGTTCGACCGTAGATGTAGTATTGATTTTGCAGGGCTAAAGATGTATGTTACCTCTCCGGAAGACCTTATACTTTCAAAGATCTGCTGGATGAAAGAGACCATGTCGGAAATACAAATTAGGGATGTAAAAAACCTCCTCAGAACAGATGGTCTTGATATGGGTTATATTGAGGAATGGATAGGAAGGCTTGGACTTGAGGAAATATTTAGGAAGGTAAAAGATATTAATGGGTGATACAAGCCCTGAAATTGAAGACAGGTTTTTTGAAATGATAATGAAAGAAAGCGGCCAGAAAAGGATGAAGATGGGGTTCTCGATGTTCAATATGGCCCGGCTTCAGGTTATAGCTTCTATAAATATAGACAAACCCCGCGCTAATCTAAATGAGATCCGAAGGGAGATCTTCCTCCGCTTCTATGGAAATGATTTTTCCCCACAGGAACAGGAGAGGATACTGATATCGTTATGCTCAGCAACCCCTTCCCCGATATCTGTTCCGATGGCTGGACGGGGTTTACCAACGGAAATATAGAGCACATCCGCTTCCTCATCAAATTCCCAGTTAAGCGACGGCTTGCCTTCAAGAATTTTTTGAGGCCTCCATACTACCTTCCTCCTATCTGATGGCGAACTTGTATGTCCCGTTTTTTGAAAACTTATGGACTCCAGGCACGAACCTCAATCGGTCTTGATGAACCCGGAAGACGGGTAAGGGCAATACCTGCCGGCAATTGGGAGAGGCGCTGCGGTTCAATATTTCCACCTAATACAGCCTCAAGCATCCTTGGCCTCTCTACAGCAGATGGTCGGCAGGCTTACCATGGAAAACGAGTTCCTAAAAAAGCCTTACAGAGCAGCCTAAGACAGTCAGAAAAAAAAGAGAGTTCATTGCCGACCATAAGCCCCTTATCCAGGGTATCGAAAGGGG
>CAZYNY010000198.1:0-3168 GCA_964648095.1 uncultured Nitrospirota bacterium
TCCATCCTGACCAGCCGGGGCTGTCCCTTTCGGTGCAAGTTCTGCACCTTCTGGCAGCTCACTCTCCGGGTGGAGCTCAAGTCCGTGGAGGGCCTCAGGCAGGAGCTGCGGGCCCTCTCCCGCCTGGGTCGGGGGAGGCACCTGATGGTGGTGGACGACCTCTTTAACGTCACGGAAGAGCGGGCGGCCGCCGTCTGCCGGATGATGATCGAGGAGGATTTCGGCTTCTCCTGGTCCTGCTTTGGGCGGGCTGACCAGATCACTCAGGAAACGGCCCACCGGATGCGGGAGGCGGGCTGTGAGTACGTCCAACTGGGGATCGAATCGGGCGACGAGGGGATCCTGGAGAAGATGAACAAGGGGATCCGTCCCTCCCAGATCCTGAAGGGGATCGAGATCCTGAAGCGGGCGGACATCCTGGTCGGCGGCACTTTCATCCTGGGCTTCCCCGGGGAGACCCCGGAGAGCATCGAGAGGACCATTGCCCTGATCAACCGCTCGGGCCTGGACCTCTACAAGCTCCTGCTGTTCCGCTATCACCCCTCGATGCCCATCTACCAGGAAAGGAAACAGTATGGCCTCCAGGGGGGCGGGGAGGTCTGGTCCCACGCGACTATGGACGTCCTCCAGGCCTCGGCCTACCTGCCGGAGGTCTGCTCTCGGGTCTCCCGAGCCTCTTTCGACGGGTTTAGCCCCTGGCCGGTCTACGCCCACTTGCGGGAGGCGGGCTACTCCCCCGGAGAGATCGTGGAATTCTTTCGGATCTATACCGAACTGGTCAAACTTGACCTGGCCACGGGTCCCGGGAGCGTTCAGGGTCAACCCCGGAAGGAGGCCCTGTTGAGGAGGCTGGAGGCCCGGATCGGGGTCAAAGAGAAGGAGACGAGAAATGTCTAGGGAGGAGATCCTGAAGCGGGTGGGACGGATCGTCTCGGAGGTCTTGAAGGTCGCCCCCGACGAGGCAACCCTGACGGCCTCCCTGCAGGACGACCTGGGGGCGGAATCGATCGATTACCTGGAGATCCTCAGCGACCTGGAGGAGGAGTTTGAGATCGAGATCCCCGATGACGAGCTCTTCCTGGGGCGGGAGTTCTACTCCGAGACCTGGGGGATGGTCCGAGAGGGCCGGCTGACCGAGAAGGGGTTGGCCGTGATCCAGGAGAAGCACCCCTATTACAACCTGGAGAAGGTCCAGGCCGAAGATTTCAAGGGGAGGATGACCTACCTCTACACGCTGGAGATGATCGTCGATTACCTCGACTACCGGCTCAACGCGAAACGGCCGGTGCCGCACCATGCCCATGAATAGCCCCAGACGCTTCCGAATGGAGCCAGAGAGCGAGACGCGGGAGCTTTCCCAGAGGAAAGCCGCCTGGGCGCCGATCCCGGAATTCCTCCAGGAGACCCCTGGCGGGACACACCACCTCCGTCCTCTTCGGGATGACCCGCTCGACCTTGCCCGGGTTGCCGGGCTGATGCAGGAGAGCTACCCCGAGCTTCGGGGCTCGGCCCTGGAGTTCTTGCACCGGCCGGAGGGCTACCGGTGGCTCTTCGACGAGCGGCCCAAGCGGCGGGGTCGGGAGGGATTGTGCATCGTCGGGGAGTACGTTGACCGGGGGGAGCTGACCGAAGCTCTGGTCTTGCAGATGGATCGGATCAACCTGTCGGTCTTCATCACGGCCCTGGCGATCCATCCCCGATATCGGCGGGAGCGGGCCATCAGCAAGGGGCTCTACTTCCTCTGCAATGAGTACCTGGAGGCCTGCGGCATCGACTATGCCCTGGCCCATGTCACGACGAACCACCCCGTCTCCCAGCGGGTCCTCTTCAAACTGGGCTACGCCATCCGAGGGGTGCTCCCGGGGACCATCCTTTATTGGGCCGGGATGGGGGAGAAGTACCGGCGGGACAGCATGGTCATCATGGACAAGTTCTTCAACGGGGCCGAGAGGCTGGTCTCGCCGCAGATGCGCCTTACCCCCAGGGCCGCCCGGCTCTGGGAGAGCATCCAACAGATCAACCGGAGGGAAGAAGATGAAAAAGGGGATTAAGGGAGGCATCGGCGGACTGCTGGGGATCGCATTTCTCACCCTCTCTCTGGCGCTCCTGTCCCGCCAGGAGCTCTGGGGACATGGGGGAGGAAACCCAAAAGCGAGCGATTATCATATCCGCAAACTGGCCGAACGGCTTGAACTGACCGATGCCCAGATTCAGGAGATCAGGGAACTTCGCCACGCCTTGGGGACAGAGAAGCAGCGGCTGCGGGAGGACATCCAGAACGCCTTTCGTCATCTGGATGTCCTGGTGGCTCAGGAGCCTATGAATGAGGCGGAGATCTACCAACAGATCGACCAGATCAGCCAGCTGCGCAGCACAGCCCTTCAGAACAGTGTAGCTACCTTTCTGAGGATGCTGAAGCTCCTGACCTCCGACCAGAGGCAGCAGCTCAAGGGGCTGGAGGGAGGAATATGGCAGATCGTAGGAGGTCCCCACAAGGGCTTTTCCTTGCTGACTCCCAGCGGGAATCTCTGGAGGAAAACCGAGTAGAGGCCCGAAGGGTCCCGAGGGATGAAACCAAGGGTATATAACAAAAAAAAAAAGGAGGCCTCTGGGTCTGGATGGGTCACGAGAGGAAGGGTGCACTATGTACACGTCAAGGGAAAAAGAAGTGCTGAGCAAGATTGGGCCCTGGAGAGAATATATCGAGCGGGTGGAGACCCAAGAGAGGGGGTTCATGGGAAACTCCATCTTCGAGAGAGGTCCGAGAGGGAGAGAGCCCCTGTCCCTCATGCTCCTTGCGCATAGAGGTGAGGAAGTGGCTGAGAGCTGGGGAGGAGGATGTGCGGGTGGTGGTGGCGGCGGCTGCGGTGGAGGAGGCGGTGGAGGCACTTGTGGATGCGCTTGCAGCTGCTGTTGAAAGCCTTAGCCCGAGACTGGCCTTGCAAGAGGGAGATGTCAATTTTGACTTGGTTTATTTGGGAGACCAGGTGAGAGTCTTTTGTCCGCCTTGACAATCTCTTCAGATAGGAGTAGCTTATGAAGACAGGAAGGGGGAATTTTAAAAGAGGTATATTCTGGCTCTGTGTGCTTATCCTGTGGATGGATGCTCGCATCGGTGAGGGGGCTTGTGAAGTCCCGCTGATTCAGGATGAATACTCTTCGAGAAGT
>CAZYNY010000199.1:0-3099 GCA_964648095.1 uncultured Nitrospirota bacterium
ACATCAGACGCGAGCGGTTGAAAAGGTAATTGAACGTTCACTCGACCCAGAAAAAAGAACAGGATTAATCTGGCATACGCAGGGCTCCGGCAAGACCTTCACCATGATCAAGGCTGCCGAGCAGATCCTTGGACATCCGGCCTATGAGAAACCCACCGTCATCATGCTGGTGGATCGAAACGAGCTTGAAGGGCAACTCTCCGGCTGGATCACCAGCGTCCTCGGGGAGGAAAAGGCGGAACTGGCTAATAGCAAACAGAATCTTCGGGATCTATTGCGGTCTGATTACCGGGGCCTGATCATCTCTATGATCCATAAATTCGACAAGGCCGACGCAAATCTCTGCATTCGTAACAACGTGTTCATCCTTATAGATGAAGCCCATCGGACCACAAGCGGCGATCTGGGTAACTATCTCGTTGCGGCGCTTCCCAATGCTACAATGATTGGCTTTACTGGAACGCCCATTGATAAGATTGCATATGGCAAGGGAACATTTAAAGTTTTTGGGAAGGATGACCCTCAGGGATACCTCGATAAATATTCGATCGCTGAGTCGATCGTGGATGGCACCACCCTTCCTTTACACTATACCCTTGCACCCAACGACATACGGGTCCCACGTGAACAACTGGAGAGGGAATTTTTGGATCTGGCGGAGGCTGGAGGGATCAGCGACATTGAGGAGTTAAACAAGATCCTGGATCGAGCCCTTCAACTGAAAACCTTTCTAAAGAGCGCTGACCGTGTTGAAAAGGTAGCTCAGTTTGTTGCAAATCACTTCCAAAAAAATGTAGACCCTTTGGGCTACAAGGCATTTCTTGTGGGTGTGGACAGGGAGGCCTGTGCTTTATATAAAAATGCCCTGGATAAATATCTGCCTTTTGATTACTCAACTGTGGTCTATACGTCAGCCCATAACGACCCTGAATTACTTGCTGCACACCGCCTAACCGAGGATGAGGAAAAGAGAATTCGCCAGGCATTTCGAAAGAAAGACAAGCTGCCTAAGATCCTGATCGTTACCGAAAAACTTCTCACAGGTTTTGACGCCCCTATCCTGTATTGCATGTATCTCGACAAACCGATGAGGGATCACACACTGCTGCAGGCGATTGCCCGGGTAAACCGCCCTTACGAAGAAGAGGGCCGGATAAAAAAGCCGGCCGGCTTTGTCGTAGATTTTGTCGGGATCTTCGAAAGACTGGAAAAGGCCCTTGCCTTTGATTCCGATCTGGTGGGAAGCGTGATCCGGAATATCGACGTTCTCAAGGAACGATTCAAGAACTTGATGGTCGAACAGGCGCCATTCTATCTATTGCTTTGCAAGGGGCCGATTGATGACAAGATAGTGGAGCGGGCGATTGACGCCTTTGACGATAAGGAAAAACGTGATGCGTTCTTTAAGTTTTTTAAGGAACTGGAGACGCTTTACGAGATTATTTCACCAGATCTGTTTCTGCGTGAATATCTGGAGGGCTATCGAAATCTTTCTATTCTTTACCGGATTGTCAGGAACGCCTTCAGTAAACACACTGTTCTATATAGCGATATTGCAAAGAAGACAGAATCCTTAATTCGTGAGCAGACTGAGACCTATGGCCCAAGCAGTACAATGCCCATTGTGGAAATTAATGAGAAGACCCTGGAGATGCTGAAGAGTTCAGTCTCCTCTGATACCTCAAAAGTCATCAATCTTGGGAAGAGCCTCATACAAAAAGTGCTTGATCAGGAAGAGCAACAACCATTCCTAATACCGATTGGTGAACGTGCCGAGGCCATCCTGGAGGCCTACGATGATCGACAAGTCAGCACCCAGGCGGCCTTAAGGCAACTTGAAGCGTTGCTGAAAGAATATTTGCAAGCGCATAGAGAATCTGAAAAGAGTGGTTTTGACATCAACGCATTTACCATCTTCTGGGTATTGAAACAGTCCGGCATAAGAGATCCCGGCAAGGTTGCACCCTTGATAGACAATGCCTTGAGACGGTTCCCAAATCACGCATATAATGCTACAGAGCGCCGCCATCTGAAGGCAGAGCTTTACAAGATCCTCTTACCGGCCGCAGGTAAGGATAGGATGGTGGATCTGGCAGATCAAATCCTCAAGCTTCCAAGGAAGCAAGATGGTAAATAAACAGCATCCCAAAAAGGTAGCTGTCTTTAAAGAAAAAGTGGAGTTATGGGCATCTCGGATTGACGCTTATCCCAAACGTGTTCAGATTCAGCGTATGACTAAAAAATGGGCCTCTTGTTCAACATCCGGGCGCATCTGCTTTAGTACCGATCTCCTGGAAGAGGATAGTGCCTTTCAGGAGGCTGTCATCGTCCATGAACTTCTTCATCTTCGTGTGCCAAATCATGGCAAGCTGTTCAAGAGTCTTATGAATGCTTACCTCCCGGATTGGGAAAACGTGGTCAATGGCCGCTTGACCCGGATGTGTGGGTATCAGAGGCCTTAATGGTCATCAGGAACCACAGCGGCTATTACAGCGATCTGTTCGGACTTGGCCTTCGTTTTCATCTGTTCTAGCCCGCGCAGATTTTAAGATCTTACAGGCATGACTTACAATAAAATATTTGACATACCCTAAACCCAGTCCTTAAAATATATGGATTATGTTCATATCTTGCAGGTAATAGATAAATGGCCATTCCAAAGGTTGCACTTGAAAAGCTTGATATCTTATGGTTTCAGATCTCAGGTACGGTCTGCAACCTCAATTGCAAGCACTGCTTTATAGGCTGCGGACCAGATGTTAGGAGGCACAAGATGCTATCAAGCGGGTATATCCATGATCTTCTTGATGAGGCATCAGATTTAGGCATAAGGGAGTTTTATCTAACAGGTGGAGAGCCCCTTCTCCATCCTGACATATTTGACATTATCAGCCTTATGCTTGATAGATTACCCACAACCATACTTACCAATGGCACATTGATTTCCGAAAGAACCTCTAAACGGATTGCGGCTATACAGCGTGCATCAAGGAATAAGCTTGAGTTCAGGGTAAGCCTTGAGTCGTTTAATGAAAGGGAAAATGACCTGATCCGGGGGCCAGGTTCCTTTGCCAGGGCAAAGAACGGCATTAAGAACCT
>CAZYNY010000200.1:0-3073 GCA_964648095.1 uncultured Nitrospirota bacterium
CCAGGTGCCCAACATAGGGCCCAGGGGGGCCATTGCCGGGGTTCTGGGAGCATACCTTCTGCTGTTTCCCTACAGCCGCATAAGCACCCTGCTCATCATGTACTTCATCACGGTCATAAGGGTGCCGGCGTTGTTCCTGCTGGGGTTGGGCTGGCCGGCTCAAGCCGGAGCCGAGACCTTTGCCTACGTGGCAAATTATGGCAGCAGCAACGTCTCGGTCATCCGCACCTTGGATAACACGGTGGTGGCTACGCCGGAGACAGGAACGGGTCCTATAGGGGTGGGGATCAGCGCCGATGGGGCCTTCGTCTGCGTGGCAAATCAGGGTGGCAGCAGGGTCTCGATCATCCGCACCGCCGATAACGCGGCGTTGGCCCTGGTGCCGGTGGTGTCGGATCCTTATGATTGTGCCTTCACCCCCGATGGGGCCTTCGTCTATGCGCCGAACGCTACCGCTGGCCGCGTCTCGGTCATCCGCACCGCCGATTACACCGTGGTGGCGACGGTAGCGGGGTTGGGATCGTATCCTATGGGGTGGCGGTTACCCCCGATGGGGCCTTCGCCTACGTGACAAATCATCACTCCAGCAACGTCTCGGTCATCCGCACCTCGGATAACACGGTGGTGGGCTCTCCGATCCCGGTGGGAGCAGAGCCCCGGGAGGTGGAGATCACCCCCGATGGGGCCTTCGCCTACGTGCCAACTAGAGACGGCGTCTCGATCATCAACCTCGCCCATAACGTGGAAGCGGGGAGAATCCAGGTGGGATCGGTCCCTGGGGGGTGGGGTTCGCCGCCACCGGGACCCTCGCCTGTGTGACAAATTACGGAAGCGCCACCGTCTCGATCATCCGCCTCCCGGATAACACGGTGGTGGCTACAGTGCCGGTGGGATCGGCTCCTGGTGATTGTGCCTTCACCCCCGATGGGGCCTTCGTCTATGTGACGAATAGTGTCGAGAATACCGTCTCGGTCATTCGCACCTCCGATTACACAGAGGTAACGCCCAGGATACCGGTAGGAAGCACGCCGCTGCAGATAGCCATTGGGCCGCCTCCCCCGGTGCCCGTCGCCACCCTTTCGCTGAACGCCTCCAGCTTCCAGGCGGGCGACCCACTCCAGCTTGACCTGCGCCTGCTAACCAGCAGCGTCTCCCCCCGGGGCGGGCTCTATGCCTTCGAGGGCAAGTGGTGGCTGGAGACCCCGACCGACCAGCTCTCCCTGCTGAACCCATCCTGGCCGGGCGTTTCCCTCTCCCTGCCGCCCTCTTTCGACCAGACCTTTCGGATCCTGGATGTCACCGTGCCGGATGTCCTTCAGAAGGGCAATTACCGTTTGGGGGTCCGGCTGCTCGACCTGGTCAACGGCCGAACCCTGGGCACCAGCACCGCCTCCTTCGAGGTGAAAGGGACCGCAGGCAATGGACTGCAGATGAGGCTCTTCGATACCCCTGACCCAATTGCTGCGGTGCAATCTGGCTTTGTGGGGTTGACACCAGGTGAATTCATGGTGACAACTGCTCACGGGACCTTCAGCGTAACCAGCTTTGTCGTTCCGGTGGTGAACTTTGCCTTAACAGGGTTTGAAGGTGAAGCTTTCTTTAACGTTGGCCCTAACGGGGTAATTGACGCTGGGAGCACAGCCCTCACGCCCGTGGGTGATGATATCAGTGTTCAGCCGCCGGGAGGGAACGACACCTTCGGTGCTTCATTCGCGGGTTTTCTGTTTCTACCCACCGGCGGCGACGTAACGTTCACGGTGGGGGTCGATGATGTTTTTGATTTGATCGTGGATAGGCAGTCGGTTCTGCGCAACCTGGAGCTCACCCCCTTTCGAGAGTTCAGTGCAAGAGTTAAGCTTCCTTCGGGGTTTATCCCTGTTACCCTAAACTTTGGTGAATCCGGTGGAGGAGCACTGATCGTTCTATCAGCGGCCGGTGGAGGGTTGCCGGGTGGCGTCATACCTCAGGAGTTCTTGTTTACAGAAATTCCGAGGTGAGGAAGCTGGAATCCATGCGAGGTGAGCTCAGGCTACTCCCTGGCCAGCGTCCCGCTGAGCAAGGTGACGGAAGTCCAGCCAGCGGAGACCGCCGCTTAGGGCTTAGGACATTCGTGTCAATTGACAAGAGGAGGAGGTCAATCAACAGATGAGACCTGAGGATTTTAAAAACCTGACAGAAGGTATTGCGATAATCGTTGGGGGAGCGTACTTCCTTTATAGGTCGGGGAGAGGGTCCTTCACCCACAACCTCTCGCTCTCGCTGGACTGCTCTCGCAAAGCAAACCCCACCGCAGACCGGGATTATCTCGCAGTGACCGTTAAAATATCAAAAGGTGAAAGGTACACCGTGGAGCTACACGATGCCAAGGTGAGAGTAAACGATGTAATCTTACCTCTAAACGAAGTGTACCGGAAACATACCAAACCCGAAAAGCTCGAAGCTAAGGATAGGAAAGGGAAGGTTATGCAAGGAGAGTTCATCGAAAGGAGGGTCATCGATTTTGCGCAAAACGCCTGGTTGGCCCCGTTTCTGCGACTTGCACCTGGAGACCAAACCCAACTTTCCTGTTGGCTTGACGTGCCGCATGCGGCAATTTGTACTCTTGAGGTTGTTGTTGTTGGCAAAAGGGTATGGCCCTCTTGGATTCAAAGAACACGGCCCTTTTCCTGGTGGTACGCTCGGGGTCCCGGGCGCAAAGTTGGGCAGTGGAGGGCTTCAGCCATCTCATTGCCGTTGTAACATCAGGTAGTCACCCCCATGAGTTAAGTTAACCTCGTAGATGTAGCGCCGGGGCTTGTCTCCAGCAATCCTTTTGAGACAAGAGATAAACTCCCACGCCCCAATGGTTCCAAGGGAGGACAAGAACCTCAACTTAACCCAAGGGGGCGACTACCCCATCGGCGGCTATTTCGCGTGCGAGGCCAGCGGGGACCTTTGCCACAGGAAGAAGCCCGGCTCAGGCCGGCCATAAGAGGGGTCAACGCGTGGGGTGATCCTCCTCAGCCGAGAGGGACGGATCCGGCAGATGACGGAGCCGGCGCGGCGATGGGTCGCAAAGTACTTCGGGAAGTCT
>CAZYNY010000201.1:0-3064 GCA_964648095.1 uncultured Nitrospirota bacterium
TCCTTGTAACATGTTGTAAAATAAAACTTTTTAAAATTTAACTGTTGAAAATGAGGGAGGCAATGGTTTCTTGTGTTGTTTACACTGGACTACTGTTTTTTCTACACCTTTTTTTAAAACAATATCTATACCGCCATCATTTGAACCTGGCGTGACATGCGCGTCAAAGCCCTGTTTGCGGAAAAGTGTGGCAATTTCCACCTCAAAAGACCAGCTGCCCATTTTCAACCAAAACTCAACTTTGCGGCGTTCCTCTCCTCTATGCCATTCATTGAGGGCACACTCATACTTTTGAATAAGCTCATATTCTTGCTTAATTATTGGAATTGGAAGGAATTTTCCTTTAAACGACTCAAAAACTGCACAAGCCAGACTACTCAATAAAAATAGACAGTACCATGAGGCAAAAGCTACCCCGATCCAAGCTAACAAAGCCTCAAAAGCAAAAGACTGAAAAGACTTGAACGCAACGATTGTCGCAGCAATAGGGCTAAGAATTAGAGCCCATTTAAGCTGCGGCATCAAGTCTTTTGCGGCGATATAAGCAGAATGTTCAGCCTTAATCCTCTGTATTTGGTTATCGGTTAGTCCGAAGTCTTGGGGAACTGGTCTTTTTCTCAAAAAATCATAGGGAATCATAGGAATCAAGTCTTGAAAACGCACTTTCTCTCAAATCCCGCAATTGCTTTACTTGCTGTAGTATAGCGAATACGCAAATAATCCGCAATCTCTTTTAGCGTATATCCATATTCCACGTGGGCGGTATGGATATGTCTGTCCCTCCCGGACTTAGTTTCTCCCTCCGGGAATATCTTCGACAAGCGCGGCCTGCTCACGTACCGCTTGGATCGCGGAATCTCTTTTACCTGTTCTTTGTCGGATAAAAGGTCCTTGAACTTATCTATAAATCCTTCTTCTCCGAGAAGTACCTGCCCCTTCAACTCTTCCCAGGGTGACCCCTTATGTATCCCTTCCCTAACGAATTGACGATATCGCTTCTGCGCCTCTCCTTTTTTTGTAATATGAACATCTACACAAGATTTCTATTGGCAAATGGCATTGAACCTATTTCTCGGTCTTACTTCCTGGATGGCTACTACGAAATCCGAGGGCTTGCTGTAAGCCTTCAGGAGGAGCAGAGAAAACCCATAAAATGTATTGATAGGGTAAAAAAATCTCAACCTTCAACTCCTTTGCATTTGCTTTGTTCTTTGGTTTTAAAGAGATAATGATTTTTAGGAAATGGTGCGAATCTTCGTTAATCTCCGAGCAAGAGATATATGAAGCATTGCTGGCTTCATCTGTTTCTATAAAATAGGACAAAACACACAAAAAGCATGTTGCCTCTTTACGAATAAATACTAGGAATGATTTATTTTGTCGCATAGTTTATAATAATTACTCAGGATTCGATCCCAAGAAGTTTTCTTAGTATGGCGACATCTTCTTTATTTATAGAGGAATGTCCCGTGACTACGCTATTTGATAGGCCCATTAATTTTTGGCAAGCTTCAAGAATATTTGAATGTTTTATGACGTATTTCCGAATGGGCCATAAATTATATAGTGGTATTTTTCCGGAAATTGCTCTTAAATCAGCACTATGTTTACAAAGAATGTCCGCAGCGACCGACCTTTCTTTTAGAGCAACAGTTTTGTCTTTGTCTATGTCTGGATGATTTGGAGAGGCTATGGCCCAAGCGTAAAAAGTAAGAGAAGAAGATATGCCCTGTATTTCTTTTTTCTGAGCAAGTATTGGATCAACGATGAATATTTTGAATAAAAAACCGAAACACCCAAGTAAGGCAGCAATAACCTCTATGATTAATGTAGGTGTAAATGACAATTGCGAATCCTTTATTACTTCAGATTGACACATAACGCGATGGTCACCTGCACGGGGGCGGAAAGAGGGAGTTCCGAAAGGCTCAACGAAATCAGCCCACCGTTCTTCCGCGTCAGGTTCACCTACTCGTTAGCCGTTTTCATGGTATCCCTATTCGTTGTCTAACTGTTCGTGCCATCTTGTCATCATTACATGCAGTATAAGTTGCCACTTGACAGAGCCCTATCAATATCTGCGCTCCTCCCTGAAACTGAATGAGAAATTCCTTCCGTGGTTCTGGGAATCCTATGAGCCCATGAACATCAACCGCCAATGACTTAGAAAGAGTATCGATATTTCCTTGGCAATCTACATACTTCTCTCTGTAGTTCCACGCCCTTGAACCTTCCTGTGCCTTCAAATGAGAACTCAATTGCCTATCAAAGTCGAGTTGATCTCTTGCATCTTTTATGTAGTCCCATGCAATTCCCATCATTGACGCAAGTTGAAATCCTTTGAGGGCATCTTCCAACTCACTTCCAGGAGCAATGTCTCGTGAAATTCTCGACACGTCTACTCCTTCTCTCTTCAATTGGGAAAGCGATCCGAACATGTATTCTTCCCTCAATGATTCAAACGATCTGGAAATACTATTGATAACGTTAGCAAGGCCGTCATTCTCAATATACTTCATTCTATGAAATAGGCCCATTGTGTCTCCTTGTTGCCTAACGCGGGGCTGAGCCGGTTCCCCTTCCCTCCGCTCCGCTACGGGAGAACCAGTTATTAGACAGTTAGAAATCAATATCACAAAGTTTTGATATAGTCAATTCCCAGAGCAAATACTCCCCGAAGAAATGATTAACATATCTGTTTATTATCATTATGCCTTTCAAAAGACTAATATGAGTTTGTTGATATTAGTCTTTTGTCTGTAATTCTATGAAACCTATACTAAGCGATACTTTGACACAGAGGGCCGTCCTGAAAAAAGGGCGCTTCCTGTTTTCCGCCACGCCAATTACAGAAAGTGGCTGCGGTATCATCTTGATTTCCGAGGCTAAAGCGCATGCCCTGTCTCTTTATTTAGGGTCTCAAGGGGACGCCCATTAAAAGGCCCCATTAAAAGTTCTTTTTAATTGACCAGGGGAGGACCGATGCCTTTATATATGCGCCCAACAGTGTGTTATGCCTCGCCTTCAATCTTGCCAACATTGAGCAGCCGAGCCCCGTGATGGA
>CAZYNY010000202.1:0-2193 GCA_964648095.1 uncultured Nitrospirota bacterium
GTATCAAGAGGAATACGATGCCGAGGAATACCAGGGCAAGTTGAGTGATAATGTCGATACTGATAAAGAATATGTTGAGTCCGGATGACTCTCGAACCCCGAAAACATTGACGAGCATGAGAAAGACAATGATGCCCATAGAGGTTAACGTACTGGCGTAAGGCTCTTTCAATATGGGCCAGAAATAGCTCAGATAGGGTGGAATGGTGTAGACCGAAATAGCCACAGTGGCGACATAGCTCAGCATCAGTACCCAGCCAGCAATAAAACCGACCATGTCATTGAAACCAATCCGGGCATAGCTGGCTGAGCCGCCTCCCTCGGGGAGCATGGCACTGCCCTCGGCGTAAGTCAGCGCATTGAAAATGTAGATGATACCGGCTACGGCCAGGGCAATAGGGGTAGCCCCCAGAGCTACTAGCGCCACTACCCCAAGACCGTAGTAGATGGAAGAGCCGACGTCTCCATAGCCGATACTGAATAGAGCCGGCACGCCCAGAACTCGGCGGAGATGAAGGCGCATGATTCGTCTGGGACGAAAGACTCTATCGGCTGGTTTAGGTCGCCAAACCTCAGACATAACTCATAACTGTGGGCAGATATATCAAATCAATCAAGGCATTTTATTCCTCTCTGGTCAGATTGTCAAAGAAGGACCTGGAAGTTTACTCCCGAAGCAACCGATGATGGTCTGGCCATCTGAACCACTGCTTGATTTTACTTTCGGTGCGGCCTGTTCTGGTGTTGCATTTATCCATGTAGCTTCTCTCAGTGAATGAACAGTTTTTACATAATTCTCCCAAAGTGTTATAGTATTCACCTCAATAGTCAAAAATACGTAGGTTTACGTATTGACAAATTCATAATCCAGTGCATAGGAGTTCTGGTACGTGCTATTTACTGTCATTCTGTTTACTCTCGCTTTCTTCTGGTTAGCTTACGAAACTCGCTGGTTCACTGTCAGACTGGCCGTTGGGGCGACCGACCAACCGAAGCGACTCCAGCTTACCGCAAAACAGCCAGTCTTTTCCGATAGGCCAGTACACAGAATTACAACAAGAGCCTGGCGTACCGGTTTTGTTGTTGTCTCTCTTGTCCTTATACTAGCTTCATTCTCGCCAATGATTCTACGCTATCTGGTATTCCGGATGCCCGGTCCTTCCACGGTATTCGATTGCGATGACAGTACTTTGTTAATGTTGGACCGTTTGTCCAATATGGGTATCTCAGCCACTCCGGTACTGGGTAATCTCAAAGAAACCAACGAGACCTATGTCGAGTCAGACCACGTCTGGCTGATAGCGCATGTCGCCGATCTGTATATCGTGCTGGATTGGGGTACACTGGGCTTCGGTAAACAATATTATGAGGGCTACGAAATAAGCCGCAGTGACCTGCTTGGCTTCGTAGAACAGGACCGTCAGGCTAGTGTTACGGACTCTATACCAGGACAACCTCCGAACTAAGTGGGGGCTGATATCCACCAATCGGGTCGAAATTTATCATCACAGACGCACTTCGCGTCGTCTTGGTAGGCAATCACAAGCGTTCAATTGAACATGCTATGAGGGTATGGTATTATCACTAGCTATTCCGCTATAATTGAAGAACTAGTTGGGTGACTGGCTGCCCACCATTCCCGCTGCAGGTGGCCGGATTAAAACAACAAGAGGAGTTTGACGTGAGATTAGCCAAACGCATGGAGACCCTACCTCCGTATCTCTTCGTGGAAATCAGCAAAAAAATTGCGGCCAAGAGAGCCAAAGGCGAGGACGTTGTTACCTTTGGCATCGGCGACCCGGATATTCCCACCCCACCCCATATCATCAAGCGGCTGATCGAAGCCGCTCAGGACCCGCCCAATCACCGCTATCCCGGGTCGGATGGGCTTCCGGAACTGCGTCAGGCGGTCGCCGAGTGGTATCAGAAGCGCTTCAATGTTAGCCTTAACCCGGACAAAGAGGTAGCTCCTCTTATCGGTGCCAAGGAAGGCATTGCCCATGTAGCCCTGTGCTTTCTCGACCCCGGTGACATCGCTTTGGTGCCCGACCCCGGCTACCCCGTTTATTCGGTCGGCACAACATTAGTCGGGGCGACGCCTTATTACTTGCCACTCACCGAAGAGAACCGTTTTCTGCCTGACCTCGATTCGATACCGGAAGCGATACTGAAAAAGAGCAAGCTCCTGTGGTT
>CAZYNY010000202.1:2203-3027 GCA_964648095.1 uncultured Nitrospirota bacterium
CCCACCGGCGCGGTGGCGGATATGACTTTCTTCAGCAAAGCCGTTAAGTTCGCCAAGCAGCATGATATTGTTATCTGTCACGATGCCCCTTATACCGAAGTGGCTTACGATGGGTATAAACCTGTCAGTTTCTTACAGGCGGAAGGGGCAATGGACGTAGGCATCGAGTTTCATTCCATGTCCAAGAGCTATAACATGACCGGCTGGCGTATCGGCATGGCGGTAGGTAATGCTACCATGATTAATGCCCTGAAAACAGTAAAATCCAATCTGGATTCGGGCATTCCGCAAGCGATTCAATTGATGGCTATCGAAGCCATGAGAGGGCCGCAGGACTGTATTGCCGAGCATAATGCTATCTATCAGAGAAGGCGTGACCTGGTCGTCGACACGCTGAATAAGATAGGACTGGAAGCCAAATCTCCCAAAGCCAGCCTCTATGTCTGGGCTAAGGTACCGAAAGGCTATACCTCGGTTGAATTTGCTACCGATTTGCTGGACAAGCTTGCGGTAGTAGTCACACCCGGGATTGGTTATGGACCGAGCGGAGAGGGCTATATTCGTCTGTCCCTGACCATCAATGATGCCAGCCTAATGAAGGGCTTATCACGACTGGCTGGTTGGCATGATACCAAGAACATTCTTAAGGCCAAAGTCAGGTAACTTGACATAATGATAGTAGGGTAGGGAATAACACTATCGCCGTAAAAACCATTTCTACTGAAGTTCCTCCGGAGCAAGCTTTTTTGGTCGCTGTGGCCACTGATAAAAGCATTAAGCAGTGGCCGGTCGAGGATTCACTGGCGGAATTGTCCCAGCTAGCC
>CAZYNY010000203.1:0-3022 GCA_964648095.1 uncultured Nitrospirota bacterium
TAATCCCTCTTCCAACGAAAAAGGAAGAGATAAAGCAAAGACGAAGGACGCTAAAAGGCAAAAGTGCTCCTTCATGCCCGGCATCTAAGCGCATGAAAAAGGCCAGAGGCTATTTTCGTGCCAACCTCCTATGCCCATCTTATACCCAAGAGGCCCAGAATCCTCCCTCTTCTGAATACGCCATTTGGCGTATTGAAAAGTCAAAGGGAAGGGAGTAAAATAAGGAAGAGCTTTGGGATAATCACCAGAAAACAGCTTCAGGGTGATATAAGAAAGTTTGTTCAAATATAGATACTAAAGAAGGATATATTACAAATGTCCATCAGACAGCCCGAAAATTTTAAACGGAAGATTGATGATGCAAATCACAATCGGTACATCGCAGAGGGTGTAGATCCACATAAACCTACCCAAATATCTCCTTCATCTCTTTTGCAGCCATTTCCTGAAGATATAATGGAGCAATTTCTTTCTAAACACAAAGAGGTCGAACATTTCCTAATAGACGCTATTGGCTCTCCTACTTACTCTGATCCAGGTTTCATTCTTTATTGTGGGAATTGCTATGAGCTACTTTCGAAGCTTGAGAGATCCGGTTTCTTCACAGATCTTACGATTACCTCACCACCGTACAATATTGGAAAAGAGTATGAGTCCCCACTGGAATTGAATGAATATGTGGAATGGTGCTCAAGCTGGATGAATCAAATATATAAGGTAACACAACCGAAAGGAGCCTTTTGGCTTAACGTAGGATACCTTGAGGTGGCGGACAAGGGGCTTTGTGTACCCATCCCATACTTGATATGGGATAAATCGTCTTTTTTCCTTCTTCAAGAAGTCGTTTGGAAGTATGGTGCTGGAGTAACTGCCAAACACCGTTTAAGTCCAAGGAATGAAAAATGGCTTTTCTATATAAAGGATCAAAAGAAATATACCTTCAACCTCGATGAAATTCGAGATCCCAATGTCAAATATCCTAACCAAAAGAAAAATGGCAAATACCGCTGCAATCCCCTAGGCAAGAATCCCTCAGATGTGTGGGAGTTCCCCAAGGTGACTACAGGTATGAAAAGAAGCTCCAAAGAGCGGAGTGGACATCCGGCACAGTTCCCATTAAAAGTAGTTGAGCGCATCGTTAGGGTTTCATCTAATTTATTGGAATTGATAATGGATCCTTTTGCGGGCTCTTGTTCTGCAGGTATTGCAGCGGCTGGGCTCGGAAGAATATTTTTAGGTATTGAAACAATGCCGGAGTATTGTGAGCTTGCAATTGACCGGTATGAAATGTTTAAGAAAGAAAGAGACTATTTGCAGCGACAGGGAAGGCTATTTTAATTACGCAGAGTATAGTTTCAAAAGCTTTGAATTTTCAACATTTGGCAAGAGCCTTGATTGTTGGCCCGTTGCTGATCTCTGTCCAATCCAGTCAGTTGAATCAATCCATCCAAAGCGTATAAGCTTTATCTCTGGACGGTCTTTTTTCTTACTAAATTTTTCAAAATTGACGGCTAAGTAATACCCAGACTTTGCTTTCTTACCTTTAGTATTGACTTGAGCGTAGCTACGATTACCGTATATATGCCGAGGATCCGACGATGTTTTAAGCTCAATTGAAAATCTCTCATCAGGGATATAAACGATATCTTTATCTCTTGCAGATTTTTCATTTCGCCATAAATCAGGATACCTCGCTGCTAACTCTAGAGGTATCAGTTCATGAAGAAAAAATCCCATAATTTGTGGCTTAGGAAATATCTCTACAGCAATTTTAAAGCCCTTTGTGCCCAGACTCGATAAAAAAATTGAATCCCATGTTGCTAAAACAATACCTACAATTTCATCAGGTGCTAAGGGATGCTCCTTTACCAATTCTCGCGTTAATTCATACCATTCATCGGGAGCAATCCCTTCATACGGTGATTTCATTACTCTATGTCCTCAAGGAGGCAGGATGGTCTGACCCCCAGAGCCCGAGAAAGAGCAACGATGTTCAAAAGGCTAATATTACGTTCACCTCGCTCGACAGCACCAATATAGGTGCGGTGCAGTCCACAGGCTTCCGCAAGTGCCTCCTGGGTTAGATTTGCATTTTGCCTTAGGGAGCGAAGTCGGTCCCCAAATGTTTTTCTTGGATCCTTTTTCATGGCAGGAAAAAATAGGGCAATGATGACCATAAGTCTACAGACTATGAGTAGCAATTTCTTGCAAACACTTGTCCACTCTCAGAAAATAACTCAGAATCCCTCACTCCTCCATCTTCTTCTCTGAGGGAAAGATAGATGGAAGGTGAGTTTACATCCTAGGTCAAAGAAAGTGCAAAAACAAACAGCCAAGGAGAGGCAGGGAAAGGAGTTCAAGGTTCCATTCATGAATTTCACTTCCCCATCGAATAGCAGAAATCCCCACCCCCAATCCCTCCCCGGAATGGAAGGATAATGACCTGCCAAAAGGGTTAGACCTTAATCGCAGGGAATTACGGAAGAGAAAAGCGAAGTTGAAGTAGAAATAGATTGAAGAAGTTAAAAAGAAAAAGATATCAAGAGGGAAAAGAAAGCGAAGTAGGCAAAAGAACGACAGAAACAAAATCCTGGCTAAATGAATTACGAAAAATAAATGCGAAGTTGGATTAAATAAAGTCAGAAGAAGTCAAAACAACAATATACATCAAGAGGAAGGAAAAGCGAAGTAGATAAGAAAATAACAGAAAAAGAGAAAAATAAAATAACGCCTGAAACAAATAATTAAAGTGAAGTTAAAGTAAACAAAGTTAGAAAATTAAAGAAACAAAGAAGCCAAGGTAATCAAAAAACATGGCAATAACAGAAGACAAATACAAAAATAAAAGTAAATAAAAAACAAATAAAAGACAAAGCCTAACTCTCAATCGAGCGGACCAGGAGGGAGCGGGCGAGATTTTCAAAATTTCAAAGTCATACAGCTCCCTCCTGGCCGCTCATCTCTAGCCGTTAGCTGTAACACGATGTCGTGTTAGTAGCTGTTACAATGTTCAGCTAGAAAG
>CAZYNY010000204.1:0-3009 GCA_964648095.1 uncultured Nitrospirota bacterium
CTTCTACTCTAATTTATCATAGGGGAGGTGTCTCATCATTATTGACACAGAGGGGATTGGAAAAGGTTCCACATCACATTTTATCGTCACATTGGTTGTATTTGAAGATCATGATGAGGCCGAAGCAGTAGATCAAAGAATTGGCCTGATGCGAAGAGAGTTGCGCCTTCATTCCCAATTTGAGTTTCATTTCAATAAGTGTCGTCCCACTATAAGAACAGCGTTCTTACATGCAGTAGTACCATATAACTTCTTTTATTATGGTATTGTCATTAATAAGGCAAAACTGTACGGTGAAGGCTTTCAGTACAAGGAATCTTTCTATAAATATATCAGCAGTTTGGTTTTTGAGAATGCCAAAGCACATCTGGAGAACGCAATTGTTATACTTGACGGCAGCGGAAGCAAAGACTTCCGTGCGCAACTTCAGGCCTATTTGAAAAAGCGGATCAACTCACCACAAGCCAGCAGAAAAATATCAAAGGTGAAGATACAAGATTCGGGGAGAAATAATCTGATTCAATTAGCAGACATGGTGTGTGGAGCCATCGCACGCAGCTATCGAAAAGATAAAGAAGACGCCCAAGATTATAGGAAGATTATTAAGTCAAGGGAGATTTATGTGCAGACATGGCCAAAATAAATTGGCCTGAATCCTAGCCCTTAAAGGGCACGCACACCATACGGTGACAATTCGGATTCAGGTCATTTCCAATTACTTTTTTACCAGAAGTATAAGTCTTTTGTCAAGTCCCATGTCGTTCTCCTTAAACCATGTATATGAATCCCGCACGATACACTATCAATCAGCCGCTATCGTACCTTTAGGCCATGACCTGCAAAATAAATCCGATAATAATTATGGCCAGCCCCCAATAAAAGAACCTTGGATGAAGAAATGAGGCAAGGTATATTTTCCTTCCCTTATTATCCAATTGGTGTGCCTCCTCAAGGTTCTTTCCGAATGATAATGCAACGATTAGCGTACCTACGATATTTAGAACAAGCCCTATCTTTGCTAAAAACATAATTCTGTATTCGTCTCCATAGTAACTCTATATTAAAGGCATAGCACCAGAGCTGAGCGACTGCGACGCTTTATATCCTCGGCATCTATCAATTATTCCCCTATAAATCAGCCTGTCCCATTTCTGCCCTTCAACCTGCTTCTCACTGCTGTTATCTTGCTCGATCCAGTAGGTCTTCCTTTATACCAAAAACAAGACTGCTGTCAAGGGTATAGACCTGCCCAGAGGGGGCCTTATAAGTGCTAGACAGTTAAGTGCTTTTTAAAAAAAGAGCTATCTTGTTTGCCATATCGGCGTATTCCAGAGCATCATCTTTATCCAGTGCGAAATCATCAACATGTGCTGCTTTGTTACGCATACTTCTAAGCATATTAAATGCCTCGAACTGATTCTCATCGATTAATCCAGCTTCAGCTAGTGTTCTTCCTATGGTCACAGGCGAAGGATGAGGAGTCCTTGCTATGTCTAATTCTTTGCGCTGTGCCGTTTCAATTGCAGTAGACTCAACATCTCTCCATGCTTCGAGAACAACTGATCTGGGTGACAAATCGGCTAACTTCTGGAGCTCCTCGGCAACCGCTCTGCGAGTTTTAAATGGCGAAACGGGGGCGGGAGGCGAAGGGATTTCTTTTTTAACGATGTGTCGTAATTCTGAGACTTCCTTACTAAACTCGGCTTCAAAATCTTTGTATTTTAGCTTCCTAACCAAGGGAATAAGGGAGGATAATGGTTTTCTTAGAATTAACACAGCAACAATAATCACGAGCGGCCAAGCAATTGAATCAATGATCTTAGACAAGAAGGTCAACCAATCCATCTTGATTTCCTATATCTAACATTTTTTATGTCTACACTCATCTTTTGCTGAATCTTAGTATCCTCTTTTTTCTCGGGCTTAACGCCGTCATCAGCCGCCGGGCCACAAATCTTTCAAAAAAAGTGATTGACCCCTGCTTGTTTTCCTGCTACAAAGGCTTATGGAACTGGTCAATATAAATCTGGGGTTTGTACATATGTATCTGTTGGGCAAAAATATCTCCTTCGAAAATATCAATAAATTCACCCGATATTTTTTGAATCAACCGAACAAGTTCTATTAAATAATTACTTAAATAAAATGCATCTATTTTATGTTCTTTGCTAAGGGATTCGCCTATAATTTTATTCATTTTCTCTATTGTGATGTCTGGCTGTGGCATTACTTGCGGCATTAATCGCCTTGCAGAAATCATGAGCATAGCCCTTCCAAATAGATAATACCTCTTATGCAAATTTATAAAGCTTCTTTGACAATCAGGCGAAAGGTTAGATACGCACCTTTCTCTTTTGGAGTTTATTGGCTCTGTGTACTGAATCAGCGAATCCGCAGCGCTACCCACAGAAGGACAAAAATGACGATCTATCCAGGCACCCAAGTAGTGATTTTGAAAAACAGCGTAAGTAATTCCTCTAATGTTTGTGTTCCTTAGATATTCAATGGCACCCTTTTGAAAGCCATTCTTAGAGACTATATACCCGATATTTGCTCCAACTTCGTGCATTACAGTGGTAAATGAATGCACGACGCTCTGCGGAACTGAACTATTCCAATTTTTACATTCAACAACATATTGAATTTTTTCTACGCTTCCAGGATCAATCGCAAAAACATCAAGAGAAACTTCTCCTCTGGGCGTTCTCACTTTTTTGTCCTGTTCGGCTTGTAGCCCTATTTCATTTAAGATCCTACAGACTCCGGCTTGGAGTTCTTTCCAATCATCTGGCTCTGGATTTTCAATCATAAATTATTCGGCGTCCATCATTAATTCTTACCTTTATGCTATATATGTATATACATTATATGACGCTACAGGATGAGATGTCAAGGATTTTTTATCTCCTAAGAATAGCGATCGAAAAATTGGTCCGCACAAACTCCCCTCCCCTAGCAGGCTGTCCGACAATTATACGAATACCATGTGTAAGGGCTTTCGATAAAAGG
>CAZYNY010000205.1:0-2984 GCA_964648095.1 uncultured Nitrospirota bacterium
AAGCGGCCTTCCGCAACGCCCTTGGTGCGCCCCTTCGCTGCCCGCCCCTTCCTCCCCCCCGATTTGAGTTTGGACCTGGCGGGTCACTCCGGAGGGGTAGCGGGATCTCAACCGCCCCCGAGTCCCTATGGATTAGGCCTTGAGGAGTAGAGGTGGTGACTTCAGAAAACCTTCCTTCCGGCTGTGCGCCCGGCAGCACGAAGAGGCCGGTGGGGCTTGATCCTGACAAGACGGTTTTTAGGGAGGGCAGAGAAATGAACCGCTACGAGGTCATCACCGAACGCATCATCAGCCAGCTCAAGCAGGGCTGTGTCCCCTGGCAGCGGCCCTGGACCAAGGCCGACGCCCCCAAGAACCTGGTCTCGAAGAAGGAGTACCGGGGGATCAACGTCTTCCTGCTCGCCGCGACGGGCTACGAGAGCCCCTGGTGGCTCTCCTTCAACCAGGCCCGGGAGCTGGGCGGGCATGTCCGCCAGGGCGAGCACGGGGTCCCGGTAATCTTCTGGAAGTGGATCGAAGTCCAGCAGGGGGAGAGCAGCTCCGAGGGAGCGGAGGAGATGGACGGGGCCGCGACAGGGGACAGAACGCGGCCTTTCCTGCGCTACTACACGGTGTTCAACCTGTCCCAGGTGGTCCTGCCCGAAAGCGTTCTTGAGGGCGTACCCCAGAGGCCTTCCCTGGACTTCCAGCCCATCGAGGCCTGCAAGCGGATCGTCCAGGGGATGCCCCAGCCCCCCAGGATCCAGCATAGAGAAGCACGGGCCTACTACTCCCCGCCGGCTGACCTGGTCAACCTGCCCAGGCCCGAGACCTTCACCAGCCCGGAGGAGTACCATTCGACGCTTTTCCATGAGCTAACGCACGCCACAGGCAACGAGAAGCGCCTCAACCGGCCCACGTTGACGGACCTCTGCCCCTTCGGCTCGACCAACTACTCGAAGGAGGAGCTGGTGGCCGAGATGGGCGCCACCTTCCTCTGCGCCGAGGCGGGCATCGAGAACCGCACCATCGACAACTCGGCCAGCTACATCAACGGGTGGCTCAAGCACCTTCAGGGCGATGCCCGCCTGGTGATCCTGGCCGCCGCGCAAGCCCAGAAGGCAGTGGACTTCATCCTGGACCGGAAGTTCGAGGCGGAAGTCGAAGCCTCGCAGGAACGAGATGGTGAGTCCACGCAGCCGATCACCAGCTTTCAGGGGATCTTTGCTTTCCTCTCCAACTTCTTCCCCGCCCCCGTCGTGCTCGATGGAAGGACTTATCCCACCATCGAGCATGCCTTCCAGGCAGCCAAGACGGAGCGAGAGGAGGAGCAGGAGACCATCCGGTGGGCCCCCACCTCCGGCCAGGCCAAGCGGCTGGGGCGCAAGGTTGCCCTGCGTCCGGATTGGGACGCGGTCAAAGTGGACGTCATGCTCGACCTCTTGCGCCAGAAATTCAGTGATCCCACGCTGTGCCAGAGGCTCCTGGCGACGGACGACGCTCCCCTGATCGAGGGAAACACCTGGGGCGATTGCTTCTGGGGTTGTGTCCTGGAAAAGGAAAAGTGGGTGGGAGAGAACACCCTGGGACGCCTGCTAATGCAGGTCCGTGCCGAAGCCAGGGCCCCCAGGTAGTCGCCCATCCCCCGAGGACCCTGGCTACGCGCTGGGGCTTTTTCCTCTCCTCCTCATGACCTTGTAGTCCAACCCCTGTTTCTCTCTCATTCAGCGCCACGCAGGGGTTTGACCTTGGGGAGCAAGGGAGTGAGCCTCAGAGAAGAAGGAGGCAGGAGGTCAAACGGAGGTAGTACCTCAGTGGAGATAGGGAGCCAGCCACGCCTGGAAGCAAGAGCTGACTCCCCCAGATTGACGCTCCGTCAAAGGGGCACCAATCGCCTTGGAGCTTACTACAACCACGGCTCCAGGGCAAGGAGAGAGAAGCCATGACCCAGCAGGAATGCAACACCCGCGAGAAGCGCGCCCAGGCCCTCGTTGACCTGGTCAGCAAAGTAGAAGGTGGCTACCGGGTCCAATCCTCCCGGGATCCCAACACATCCTACTTCGTCAGCAAGCCCAACGGCAGGGTCGTCTGCACTTGCTCAGACTTCGAGAAGCACCCCGAAGATCCCCGGTTCGAGTGCAAGCACATCCTGGCCGTCCGGGAAGCCCACCGCCTGGGAAAGGTCAACGGCAACGGGACCAACAAAGCCCAGATCGACCTCGAGGCCCAGGCCATGTTCGGCGATCCGGATGCGGCCAGGCAGCTCGAGGCCCAGGCCCAGGGGAAGGACGCAGCGCTGGCGGAAGCTTGGACCACCTCCATCGGGATACCCACGGAAATCCCCGAGCCCGAGGAGGAAATCCCGGCCGGGGAGGAGACCGTCCAACTGGAGTCCTGCCTGGTTTGCCACATCAAAGCACCCGCTGACGAGATGATTCTCGTCACGGTCTCCAGCGGCACCGGCCTGGTCTGCCACACCTGTTACGACGGACGCAAGGCCTGCGCCTTCTGCGGAACCCGGCTGCCCATCGAGCAACTGATCACCGTCCCCACCTCCAGCGGGGCGGGCCTGGCCTGCGAGGGCTGCTACAGCAAAAGCCGGGCCTGCTCCCACTGCGGGGACCACTTTCCGATTGAACAGATGGTCGCCGTCCGGGAGCCGGGCTTCTTCGGTTACTTCTGCTCCGAATGTGTCCGGGAGCGGGAGGAGGAAGCGGCCCAGGGGCGACGGGAGGCATGGACCCGGGAGCTATGGCTGGCTGAGACCCATCGTCAGCAGCAGACTCCCCCCATCCCCGCTGTCCCCACCCTGGCCTTTTCAATCGCCCGGGCTAACGAGGTTCTGGCCTCCTTCGGCAACGCGGCCATCGAGAAGGTGGCCGTCAAGAACCGCCAGGGCCAGGTGGTCAAGGAGCTGTTCGGCTACGGGCTCCAGTACACCCTCGACGCCGTCAACGCTGCCCTTGGACCGGACGCTTGGAAGTACAAGCTGCTGGAGTGGCGGA